>CAZOHW010000001.1:0-219370 GCA_964579525.1 uncultured Nitrospira sp.
CTCCCAACCGACCCAAGAACTACTCATCCCCACCACGGAACCTCCAGAGCAGGATGACCCTCCCTCCGTCACCACAATTCCGCTCAGCGTAGACCGAGTCGAAATCTTCGATTTCGGGACACCGCATGAGCATGAACATCCCCTTTATAAAGATCACAATGTCATGCACTTCTGTGCAGCCTTTTACCATGAAGAAGAATTCATTTTTGCCCGCGCACACCTCCAACTCTTACTCACGCCTGCGGGCATTCTGAATTGGTTAGCCGGCGCCAGGTCCGTCCCCATCGACCGTAACTTTCTCCCGCTGCCCTACCTCCCCGGAGGCGAATTGTTCAATATCCTCGGGCGCGGCATCACCCAACTCATCTATGCCAACCAGACTGAACTCAAAATGCGAATGAAGCAAGGACACCGATTCACCTTAGACTACAAACTGACCGCAATGGTGATCCCAACCGCGCCAGAACCCGGTGGCCACATCACAGTCAGGCAGCCAGAACGTCAACGCCCACTGTGGGTCAAAGCCTAAAGACTCAACTAGGATCATTAGTCCGCGCATTCCCCCTGCTAGGCGCAGGGATGCGAAGTATCCTCAGTGCCTGAGCACAACGCCAGGAGGGGGACAAGCGGACGGTATGGTCACGGTCCCCGCGTGAATCGAGACCCTCTGATCTCCCCTCACCCTCCCGCCTCGTTCCCCATCCCTTGCGCTTCCTGCATACCTCCGTCCAGACAAAGAGATGCGGCCAGGCGCTCCGCGCAGTCAGTCCTCCAGGATGATCTTCGTTAGGCAAGGAGGACATCATGAAAGACGAAAACTACTGCACGCTCGGCGGACGCATTACTCATCCACCAGGCATTTATTCGGCCAGGAACCAAGGCTGGCTCCTCTCCTTCTCCATCGCGGTCCATTTGTTGCACAGTAAAACGCCGCTCTTTATGGAGATCAAAGTCCCAGGAACGACAGACCGGGCCAAACTTCATGCATTCGCCGAACGTCTGCCTGTCGGCCGCAAGGTCACGGTGCACAACGCCGAACTGCAAAGCAAAACCTGGATCGATCCGGCGACCCAAACAGAGAAAGTCAGTTACCACCTCTTCTGCCGTCTCGATCAGATCTATCTGCATGAATTGCCGGCTGCAGGCACGGGCCGGGCAGCCGCATAACACCCAAGAATCGCGATCATTTCATTCGAATACACAGGAAAGGTCTACCCCCATGATTTGCCTCAACCAATATCGTGAGCCGATCGATCTCGAGGACAGCCCATTTCGCATGCCGACCACCGTCATTCTGGAACCCCATGACAAAGAAGACGTGGTCTACGACAAGCTCTCGGCGCGCTATGCGAAGCTCATCGAGCAATGGCAAGAAGAAGAACGCGACCGGTTCTACAAACGGGAAACCCGCTACGAGAACGATCACGAAGAACCCGCATTTCCCATCCTCATTTGCCGATGGGAACAGTCCAAACGGGTGAAACCAGAGGTCGTCTTGTTGGACGGCCGGCGTGCCGTACTCCTCGATTCCAACCGCATTCAAACGCAATGCGGCATCCAAGTAATCATGTCGCTCGAACTCGCCCAAGGACTACGAAGACAACCCGGCCATACACGCTTCTGCCCCTCGTGCAAAGGGAAACATCTCCCTCCCCTTTCCGCGACATCGCTGAAACTCACACCCGTCAGTTCCACCATTCCCTGTACGAAATGTCAGGCCGACTTACGAAGCGCGAGTTACTGGGACGACTCCGACACCCTCGTCTGCCGGCATTGCGCCCAACGCTATGCACGGCCACTCCACGGACTGACCTCGACCGAGACGTCTGCCAACGAATCCGCGATATCCGACTGGGTCCTCTCCAGTCAGCCCACCGCGGATCTCCCTGTAGACAGTAGCGACTCGGAATCTCGCGCTGGCTCCCAAGACCCGGATGACCACGAGGATCTGGAGATCGAGCAGGATCCCGGACAGGACCCTGAGGACCTCGGCCTCACCACCGAAGAACCCAGAGACCCCTCCATGTACGACGATCCGGTCACAATGAGCGAAGTGCCGGAAACAACCCCTCTCAATCTCGACGAACTTCACCAAGTCCTCCAGCTCGTTCAACACCCAGAGGCTCGGCATGCGAGCACGAACCATCCCATCATTGTCCAGCAGCTCATTGCTCTGGCTGAGCATCGAATGACTGATGAAGCGAGCGACCAGGAATTCCAAGAAACCTTCAGGGCTGTCGTCTCCGAAGAGATCTCGCACCTCAGCGATCTCTTGCACGAACCGGCCTATCAGCTCTTTCAGATGTCTCGTTCCCCAATGAGACAAACCTTGTTGGACCGCGCGTTACAAGCAAAGGATAATCCCACGACCCGGATGGCCGTCTGGGCCGCCGCGGGTCGACTCCTCAAGGAATGCAACCTCCCCTGGCTGAATCACTTCAGCCTGTCTCCACAAGATCTTCCTAAGAGCAAAGACGAACGCATTCATCACTCTCTCACCCTGCACGCGGAAGACAAAGCCCGCGTGCAACCAATCGTCGATTGGTTGCTCAGTCTCGGCCCGGAGGATTTATCTATCCTGGCAGGTGACCCGGAATCCACGCATCCCTTTCTCCATCACCCGGATCCATCGGTCTTTGAAACGACCGACAACCTCATAACCGGGCTGATTGCCTATCTGGCTAACGATCTTCAACGGTTCCGGGAGAAGAAGGCCGGCTGTCGCCTCAAAGCCTCCGACCATGGACTGGCTGTCGAAAGCCTGCATGCCATTGCGATCCAACGCGGGCTCATGCCCGCCCCGCCGGCTACCACAGTGTCACCCGCAGCGTAACCCACGTTCAAAGCGGCTCTAGGGTCGCCACGGCTCATGTTTCACTCATTCCCAGGAGGCTCCATCGTGATCTAAGCCAACAATCATCATCTCAGCACACCCACATGCATTCATCACCCATCAAGGAGTTATCATCATGCTCGACAAGAATACTGTTACCCTCATTGGCCGTTTGACCGGAAATCCCGATCTGCGAACGATCACCGTCAATGAAGAGCCAGCCTCCGTCTGCAATTTCAGCGTGGCGGTCAACGGCATTCGGAAGAAAGGCCGTACGGATCAACCCGTGGAATTCATTCCCATCAGTGTCTTCGGGAAACAGGCTGAGGCCTGTGCCGCCAACCTCACCAAGGGGAAAATGGTGTCCATCGAAGGCGCCCTGCATTTCTCCAAACGCAAGGTCGGTGACAAAACCGTTCCGGTGGGTGAAGTCCGGGCCCATCGCGTCGATTGGCTCACCGAGAAACTGCCGGCGCTCTCCGCGGCCGCGTAATCCCACAGGGGGATGAAGGCAAAAAAAAGGGAACCAGCGTGTCCCGAATACGATCGACCATTGTCATATCGTCATTCATGAACAACACGGTTCCCTTTTCCACTGTCAGAGAGATGATCTGGGCCTGACATTCATCAGTAACCCAGATCATCCTCCGACCCTCATATCACCTTACGCAACAGCCGTCAGTTGAACTGCTGTTCGAAAGGCCGTTTCGCTCACTCCAAATTGACGCGACAATAAGCGCACGCCAGCGGATTCTGAACGAAACTTCAAGACCCGCTCCCGACACGACCGCATCCAAGACCTGATCTTGATATACACAGGCGGTAAGGAGCTTTCTTCGGTCCCTCCTGGTAAGAATTGGCGAAGTTCCTCATCAGAACTCTTCACCAACCACGACACAAACTCCTGTTGCTGTTGCGTCGACATCCGACCACAGCCTTGAGTTAATGTCGCGGCAACCGTCCATACCAGACCAAGACGTTCACATGACACGGCAGACGTCTCATCCAGCATGGTCGACGGCACCAATTCTCCACGCATTGTGCAATCCAAGAGCAACCGACGCAAATCGCGATGCTCATAGGACGACCAGAATTGCACCATTTCTCGAGTCAGCAACGCCTCTAGATCGATCTCCGGATCGTCCAGTTCAGGCGTAGAAGACATGGGTTCTGAGTCAGACAATGATTCAGCGCCTTCGGTCATTCCCACCAAAGTCTCAACTAAATCACCCGTCTCACTCTCGACCAATTCCTCTTCTGACCCTTCAGACACAGCCTCAGTCTCGACTACGCCATCCCATGACGCCGGTAGAAGACTCTCGTCTTCATCCACGACATCACGGATCGGTGCAGCCAAGAGACTCTGTGTATTCTTCTCAACCACGTCCGGATCCAGCCCCAACAACGTGGTCACGCGTTCCCACCCACATAAACAATGGGCAGTCAGCAGTAACCCATCGCGTTCAAAGCTGAGTGAACTCCCCTGACAATGCGGACAGTGAATCTCAGAGTCACTGTTCGCACGGGAGAGATCCGGTGCCACGGATGGACCAACGTCAGTTTTCGCCGGCAGATGATACCCACCACACCGCAAACACTGCACTGGTCCTGTAATCCATCGCACGCGACTCACGGCATCCTGCGCACGCTCCATCTCTGACAGGCGGACAGGAACCTGTAGCCCACAGAATGGAATGGCGCGTGCATGATCAATCCGTCGTGCTAATCGACCATCTTCTAATCCCACCACATATCCCCGAACCATTGGTGAACTCCAAGACCGGTTCGGCGAGTCGGGAAGATTGTCAAGGTCGTAGCGATTCTCTTCATAGGTCCGTTCGTTACGCAATTGGCGATTGCCAAATTCCTGTAACGCCATCTGATACGCACGCTCACGTAATCGCAGCCAGTTCGCCGGCGAAATACGAAAGCGTCCAGATTCCAGGAGATGGATAACCTGCTCCAATTGCCCCTCATCCAATCGATCGATTGGTTTCAAGGCATTCAAACCTCGCTCCAACGGCAACCGATTGGTCCGAGACAGCCGAGCAGGAGCCAACGTAATCCGAAGATCGCGCAGATTGGAATGATTCTGCTTGGAGTAATTCGTATGGATTGACGTAGTCATAAGACACATCCTTTCTTGGACACCTCAACTGGGTGCCAGTGATGAAATAGGTGAATAGAAATGAACTACCGAGAAGAACACCGACTGCAAGAGCAGTCAGGATGGAGACACAGGAAGATGGGCCAGCAACACAACGCTACTCCCCCTCATAATTCGCCAATGTGCGAGTCATGAGGAGCGAATAGAAGCGATGTTCATCACCAAGCCCAACCGCGCAGAGATCATGGAAGCGTAGCCAATGGCAGTATTGCTCTTCCTTGGACAACGCGGCCCATTCAGCTTCGAGTATCAGCGTATCGTTATCCTCGTCATAACGTTCAGACGCGACACGACTCGCCTCAACTCGCGCGCGGAACAGTAACGCCTCGCCACTGATTGGACCAAGCTTACAAGCCAATGAGACGACTGCATCAGCATAATCGTGCTCCAACTGTTCCGACGACGCATTCGGGTCGATCGGAAGTTGTGCCTCAAGCTCATCCAATAATGCACGCACAGACACCTGTCGATCACCATCGGAACAGATCACCGACTCGGCCAGACCATACAGTTCCAGCCCTAGTCGTTCTCCATTCAGGGACACACGACGGATTTCCTCAAGACAGGGCACATGTCCTCGGTGTAACCGATCACATGGATGTCTTGAATCCAACAGGGCCATGATAAACGTCGACTGCGATCGTAATTGCGCCTCAAATGTGGTGTTCATAACATTCCTTTCGATAGACGACCGGACAGCGTTCCCACCAATAGCGGGTGCGAGATCCGATCTGACCAGTTAATTCATGGTTGAGTAAGCGGATTTGCGCATCGACGTCCAATTCACGGAACTTCATCTGCGCCAATCGCTCACGATGGGTGAGATAGACAGGCCGGACTCCATCATCATCCGATTCATAGACGACGTAGAGCATCTGCAGATCGACCGGCACAGCAATCAGCGACGCAATGGAAAACTCCACGACTCGCCAACACCGTGCACCATTCATCTCCTGCAGAATCATCTGATCACTGAGATAACGGTCAGCGACAATTCGATCAGGGCAGATCGCTTGAATCAAGCCATCCCGATCCGAATGCGCCGTTCCATCTATCACAGCATAGACCACGGCCCGTTCGACGATAGACGTCTTCATAACGACACTCCTTGTTATAAATTAAGTGAGAAAACGAGTTGGATAGGACCGCACTAGTCCAACTCCGAAGGCTGTGCTACAGTAGTGGCAACAACCCGAGAGTCGACATGGTGAATCGGCCTTTATTGAAGGTGCAGCGACAACTCAATCGGTTCATCGACAGTCGCAAAGGCTTCTGGACGACGAACGCAACGTTTGTCGGAACAGATAGGTATTTGATGATTGGAGATCCGGCGAAGAAACTCTCAGCGATGTTGGTCAACTTGAAACGTCAGCATCGGTTCACACCGACACAAACCAAACAAGCTGATCGAATCACAGCCGCAATAGCTTCTTTATCTCGGCCGCCAGTTCGATCGAGGACACATCGCGCTGCGTCTTAACCACGAAATGTTCCGCCCGTGATTTAATCCAACACGCCATCCCCGCATCAATCAATTGATCCAGACGAGCAAAGACATCGTCATAGACCAATTGAAACGCACGCGCAGAGACGTTTCCAGCATACAATTCGACCAGCACCACTTCGCGCACTGGTTTGACTGATATTTTAACTTGCTCCATCACACACCTCCCTCTGCCATCGGAACCATACGGTTCGACAGCTTCATGAAATGAATACACCTCACCTACTCCGATTCGAATGAATCGGCCAAATGTTCTAGAGCACCGAGCAACGAGGCGCACGCAACGATTTCCACGAATCGCAACGATTCGTCAGAAACCAGCACGCAAACATGTAGAGGACACAAGAACGGGGAATGAAAAGAATAGAAGGGTATAACGCTGGGAGGACGTTCGCTCGATTCAGGTCATCGTGAACGCATCAGAATGGTTGGAACTCAAGAAGAGGAGAGACATCCGCAGACAGACGAAACCATTCAGCAGAGATGAATGAGAAAAGGAGAATTCGGCGAGTAAACAGCCTACCAGAAATGAATGACTAACGGTATGATAGCCGGTCCACCACACAAGCGCAAGCCCCTCCTCTGCAAAAGCTTAGGTTTGATCTGACAGACGATGTAAGAACGCACGTATATCGACAGGCAAGTTCCGGCCACTTTGCGACAGTCGCTTAGGCAATCTCCGCGCCGGAAAGCTGCCGATCATTAGAGGCGGCGTCCACTGATGCTTTCGACGAGCAGAGTTCCGCCCGTGAGACTCCACCAGAAATGCCATTGGACATGAATGCACAGGGCTCTTGTGACGTAGGCCGGTGCGTCTCTCGTCAACATCCATACCCATCCCAGCCTGCTAGTCGCATCCGTCCCTCGTATTGAGGGCATCGATCAACGCTTTGAGCGCCGATGTCGACCTCCCCTCTGGGTACGGAATGCGCTCTTCCTGACACGAGTCGTGCCCCGCAAACACGGCCCCCTTATTCAGCAAGATTTGCGCGATGTCGAAATGACCTCTGTCGGCGGCGGCGACTAACGCCGCTGAGCCTTGCGGCTTCAGGTCGGCGCCGTGTTCCAGGAATGTTTGTACCAGCCCGGTATTGCCCGAGGCTGCGGCAACAGTGAGAGCTGTGTTCCCGTCAAGGTCCTTCGCATTGACGTTCGCCCCGTGTCCCAAGAACGTGCTGCAGAGGTCTACATCAGCTCTTTTCGCAGCCAGGATCAAGGCCGTGGCGCCGCGTTCAGTTGTCGCGTTCACATCGGCGCCTTTCTCTAGGAGAACCTGCACGAGGGAGGCGTGTCCGTGCTCGGCAGCCATTATCAATGCGGTCATGCCGTAGTCCGTCTTGTAATTGATATCGGCGCCGTTGTCCAAGAGCGCGCGCACGATGGTCTCGTGCCCGTACCTCGCGGCGTTGAGCAACGCCCCAGAGTTCGCCTCAGCACCATGCTCGAGCAACGCCTGAACGATCGTCGTGTGCCCTAGCGCGGCCGCGGTCATCAAGACCGACACTGAGGAGTGCGAGAAGTGCAGGACATTCGCGTCCGCCCCGTGGTTCAGCAGGGCTTGGACGGTGGCCGTGTGACCATGTTGGACCGCCCAAGCCAATGCGGTCATCCCATCGTTTCCCGTGAGGTTCGGATCCGCGCCCTTGGCCAGCAACGCCTGAACAATGGTGGTATGGCCATTGGAGGCTGCACCCATCAGCGCCGTCGACCCATCAATCGCTCGTGCATTCACCTCAACCCCCTGATCCAGCAGGGCGTTGACGGTGGCGACATCGCCTTTCAATGCGACCTCCATCAAGTCGGTCCAGCCATGTCGGCCGGGAGTCATCCGCCCGAGCCCCGCCTGGACGCGATGTGAGGTTGATGAGTCCTCGTGCATCGTCGTGGCAACGGAGTCGGGTTCGGGAACACGAGGTGGCGGCAGCCCGTCGCCTCCACTGGCCTGAGCCATTGTCTGACCGACCGGGGTTGTCGACACCTCGGCGATGGCGTCTCCATGTTCTTCAGGCTGTTGCGAGTGCCAGAGGACTACCCCAAGCAGCAGCACACACATCAGGCCCACAAGCCATTTCGTCAAGATGGTGTTCATTCCATTTTCATCTGTCGACAGGAACCATGAAGGGAAGTCGGCCACCGTTGCTGAGTGACCAACCAAAAGTTAGTATACCACCTAGCATGGCAGTACCCAGATCCCAAGGCTAATGGGCTTTTCATGGGAGTTGCAACGCTCGCCAGGGAGAGGCCCTGCAGTTTCTACGCTCAAATTGGCGTAGTGCGCATTCGCAGACTCAGTATGAGCTTGGCGACTAGAACTCGGAAAGCTTCCAACAATTTGAGGAGGGATCAAAAACCTCGGGAATGCATCTGCCAATTCTATCTGTCAAACAAGCTAATCCCTAATGATGGAGTGCAGGTCCAAAAACAACTGGTTATGGACTTACCACAAATCCCTTGCGATCACACAAGCGATGTTTAGATCCTGATCGTGGGCTATACATGCATTACGAGTGATGATGAACGGCATACCTAGCCAGCACCGACAAGGCGGTGCGATCCTCAGAGGGTGGTAGGTGCTCAAGCGCCTGTAACCCGATTGACACATAGCGGTCCTGCGCTATCCGAATGCGATCCAAGATTCCTTCCTCCCTCAGTAAGGCCGCGAGCTGGACCAGCTGGCCGGATTCTGTTTGCTGGATCCGATGATATTCTCGACGAGCCGTTGGCGAGCCATACTGTTCGAGGTAGATGAGAGGCAACAGGGGTCGTGCTTTGACGAGACCATTTCCGATCGGCTTTCCCAGCACCCTCGCATTTCCGACAATGTCGAGCACGTCATCCTGGATCTGAAACGCAATGCCCACGTTGAGCCCGTAGGTCTGCAAGGCTTCAATGTCCTTCGACGTCCCTCCTCCGATGATGGCAGGCAACGTGACCGCCGCAGCAAACTGAGAGGCCGTTTTCCCTTGCACAATGGTGAGGTACTCGTGCTCCGGGCTCCCCGCCCCGGTGGGCATTAGCTCCTGGAACTCTCCGCGACAGCAGACCTGAGCATAGGAGTTGAGGGCCTGCGCGGCTTCACTCGTTTTCTCCAAACCGTAGATGGCTTGCGACTCATGCAGAACCGCGAAGGCGCGCAGGAGCAAGTAGTCACCGAGTATGAGCGCAGGACCAATGCCGATCTGAACATGGAGCGCGGACAGCGTCCGTCTCTCTGCGGCGTCATCCACGATATCGTCATGAATGAGCGACGCGCCATGCAGCAATTCGAGGGATGCGGCCACGGGGATGATTGTGCGGGGCTCAATCCCTAGGGCGGAGGCGGCGACAAAGGCCAAGAGGGCTCGGAATCTCTTCCCTTCTTGAAAGTAGTCTGTTAGTACTGCTGATCCGGGAGCGTTCTCTAGGTCGGCGATGATTCGGTTCTGGCATTGTTGCAGAACCGTTGCATAGCTCTTGAGAATCTGCTCGACGGTCTGCGTTTGCGCCATGGAAATCCTCTTGATTGACGTGAGGTCGCTTACCGCACTTCCAGTACGCCCTCCTGACCCTTCTCACGGTGGCTTTTCATGAAGGGCAGCTTCTTATTGCAATAGATTGCAAAGGAGCCCGGGACGGTGGGGGTGAACGTAATCGTGCGACTTTCTCCCGCCGGAATTTCTTCTCGGATATGCAGTCCAGATCGAGGATCATCAATGATGACATTGTGAGGCACCACCCAAGTCATGCTCTTAAAGGTCAGCACGACGGGTTGCCCGGCGGTAACGACCAGGTGGGGCGGCATAAATGCATAGCTGTCGGTCTCTACCACTGCGCGTTGGACTCCGTCGGGGTCAATGGGAACACTGACCGTGAGGGAATTGTCTGCGAACAAGAGAGACACCGGCATGAGCAAACCCATCACGACGGACATGCCCATAAGCCGGTTGTTACATGCTTTGTAACGTTGGATAGTCATAGCGTCCTTCCGCAAAATCATTTGTTTTTGAAATGCCATTCCATACCCAAGTGATCATACAGATTTTGAGCTTTTCTCGACTTAGGTACACCAAAGAGTTTTGGCCACAGCAGGGATGGCTGACTTCACCGGAACAGGTGGCTGATTGCAACGGCCGGATACCCTCCCCTGTATCATACGCGATGAGTCCTCCACAGCCATCCGTAGATTGCCAGGTTGACCGCGACCACCACTGTTCCAAGAAGAAGCTGAAGGTCGTGGGTCAACGCTTCGGGATAGAGGACTGCCGACAGATAGCGGGCCACGAAATCTCCTGCGTAACCCGCTTCGCCGGCTTGAGCCCGCAGCCAATTCTCCAACGGTATTAGCGGGCAGATCCAGTCGCTGCATTCGACAAATGTATCCCGGTGACTGCCGGTTGTCCTTGCGGCCGCGAGGTCAACAGTTCTTGCTCAGTCAAGCTGTCTCCGATGGACTCCACGATTTCAGCCAGATTCAGTTGCAATTGGAACTCCTTTTTCCCGCGAACTTCTTCCGGGAAGGCCTTGAGCGCACTCCACGCATAGACCGATGCGTCCATGGTTTGCCAGATGGGATAGCCCGTGATCGTCTCGAAGGCGCGGGCTTCTACTCGGACTGGACGCATGGCAACGCCGAATAGGTAGCCGCCGCCGAACCATAAAGGAGTATTCGTCAGCAATTCGAACCCAATGTTTGCCCCAAGCCCGATCGGATTCCAGGCCGTGGCGAGACCCAGGGCGATGGTCTCGGCCGTCATATCCATGAACATAGCGGTGACCATCCACTGCCACCGGATTTTCCCATAATCCAAGATGCTGCTCGCGATGACAAAATCTACATCGAGCCGCCGGCGGAATTCCGCCAATTGTTCGGCGTTCGGAAGCATTCCGGGTTTCAGGTGCAACTCCTCAGCCAACGCATCCGTTGCCTCAAGTGGCGCAATCCAAAACCCTTGTCCGGCAGCCAGCCGGCTGACGAGGAGCCAACGGGCTTCCTGTTGAATCTGAGACAATGCCAGAGGCAGCTGGGTGGCTTCCTCTTCAGGCGAGAGCGCGTCTTCCACGGTTTTCACCGTCGAGAGTGAGGTGATATTTGAATCAAAACCAAACAATAAGATAGCAACGGCAGGTCGTTTATTCAGATCGTCCACCTTGGATTGAACAGCGGGATCAAAAGCCACACAGCCTGAGAGCATGAGCCCGAACAGGCTTACGGCAATCAGAATGGGACGGACATCGTTCGAATAGAATTGCATGATACCTCCCCGTCATCGCAACACCGGTCAAGGGTGCGTCCGCTCTCACGCGGACCGCTCGCGACGCTATGCGTCGCAGACTGCGATGGGAGGTGATCAAATACGATAGACAGACAGCTGCTGGTACAGAGGCAGGGAGGGAGGATCATGCCGCACGAGGCATGTAAACGGATAGACCGTGTGTGTAGCATTCTGGACTGCTGGACGAAGGACTGCGCCAGGCTCCAGGGAGATGTTCAGTGTCTCGAAAGTGGCGAGATCTGATCTGAGCCCAGAGGCAAGTTGCGCCAGCGCGGCTTCATCGGGATCATGGGCGTCCTGCGGATTCTCAGCAATTGCCGGGATGATTTGTGAATCTTCGATCAGTTCGACGCAGCCAAAGAATACCCAGACCGAGAGGAGGCACCAGAGCGTGAGTCCAAAGACCGAAGTATGACGCTGCAGAAGCATGAGAAAATCTTAGTCGCTGTTATGCAATCAGTCAAGCCGGCCGGCACCGACCACGTAGTGCCTTCATCGATGGCATCCGGTACATCACCGCACTTCCAACACGCCTTCCTGACCCCTCTCACGGTGGCTCTTCATGAAGGGCAGCTTTTTGTCGCAATAGATCGCAAAAGAGCCTGGAACTGTGGGGGTGAATTTGATCGTCCGGCTTTCTCCTGCCGGAAGTTCTTCTCGGATATGCAGTCCGGATCGAGGGTCGTCGATGATGACAATGTGAGGCACCACCCACGTTGCGCTCTTGAAGGTCAGTTCGACCGGATGCCCGGCTCTGACGGCAAGATGCTGAGGAGTAAACACATAGCTGTCGGCTTCTACTACCGCTCGTTGGACGCCATCGGGATCGAGTGGTACATCGAGGGCATGAGCGCGCTTTGCATACAGCAGGAACATCGGCATGAGCAGTCCGATTGCAAGCAATAGTCTCATGAGCCGGTGTTTCCCTGCTCTCTGCGGTTGGATAGCCATGGTATCCTTTCCAACACTCAATTGTTTTTGAACCGGCTCTAGGATAGGTCACCCCCCATGGAAAGCGACTAGCAATTCTTACAAAGTCGGGGGAGGTTTTTGGACCAGGCTTGAAAGTTCGAGGGGGTGGGAACCCCGGAAGGGTCTGTCGGTCGTGAAACGGTCGTATAGCAAAGCGATTTTTCCGCTCATTCAGTCTCACTCAATCTCACTCGTTCTCCGCACTCAACTCATTGACTTTCTGACGCAAAACCTGTGAAACCCGCATCACCGTTAAGGATACTCAATTGGCCTCAAATCAAATCCCGCCTTTGGCACTAACTTAAGGCGCAAATGCTGCTGTGAACGTTCTTTCTTTAACAGCCCGTGGGATCCCGATAGCGCCGTCATTCGATTGGCCCACCGGATAGCGGTCGGTCGTGTACTACCGGAACGGGTCGAGACTTGCCGGTCACCGAGCATGTGTTCTGACACTACCTGTCCGATCAAATCCAAGTTTTTACACCTCATCACGCCCCTCACTCGCCCCCCATCTGTCTCTCCACGACCCGATCGAGCCCTGCTATCCCCACAGCCTCCGAGCTAAACCCCACGCCGCGCCGACTAGGCCGCGCTTCGCTCCGCCTCCTATGACAGGCATCGTCTCGTCTGCAAGGCAGGCCCATCAATCAGGCGCTCGATGCGAGCGCAGGCTCGATGTTCAGTGATGACTGAATAGATAGGCCATAAGGAGGCTGCTATGCCGGAGACATTCCAACGTGGGGTGTCCGTTCCCGCATCCTTGCACGACCTGATTCACTCACTCCGTAATGCCATTCGCGATGAACTCCACTGCCGGCAAAGTACCAACCAAGGCCGCCCCCTGAGCGTCCCGCTCCTCGACGGCCGGGTCCAAGGCCGATTCGGCCGGCACCAACGCGTGACGTTCCGAACCACCACGTTTCCCCTCAGTGGCGCCTTGGATGACACCCAAGGCGAATTGATTATCGACGGGCAACCCCATCCCTGCGTGATCCTTGGCCTGTCGGTCGACCAACTCACCTTATCCTTGATCGCTGATCTGCAACCGGAGATTCCTCAAGCCCGACTCACCATCGATCGTATTCGTCTGTTGCTGGCCCTCGACAAGCGATTGGCAGCCATTCAAGGCCATCCACAGGACTATCTCACTGAACTCGCCTTGAAGTGTTTTACCCCGTCCTCGCGCCCCACCCCCCTGGCCGATCGACTCGATATTGCCCCAGACCCCTCCCTCAACCCGGAACAGTTCACCGCCCTGGTCCGCGCGCTCACACACGACTTTCTCTATCTCTGGGGACCTCCCGGGACAGGGAAAACCCAGGTGATTGGCGCTGTCACACGCCTGGCTATGGAGCGTGGAGACCGCGTCTTGATTTGCTCCAACACTAATACCGCCGTAGATGAAGCGCTGGAGGCCGTGCTCCGAAGCACGCCCGCGACGTCACCAGGCCAAATTGTCCGCTATGGACTGGCCGCCGACGATGCCCCTGCGCCATTACATGCCGTCACGATGGAACACCTCGCGGCTCAAGAGACCGCCGCGTTGTCGCACACCTTGGCTCAGCTCCAACAACAGGCTGCCCCGATTCAAGAAGAAACAGCACGCCTCGAATCCCTCCGACAGCTCCATGACGACCTGACCGCATCCGAAGAACATGCTCAGACTCTTCACGCCCAACTCGCGGCACTCCAGCATGACATCACCACCCTCCGCCAGACACAGGACGACAGTCACGCCGCGGTTACACGATATACCGACGAACTCCACCAATATTGGACTGCCTCCCGGTGGCGACGGCTCTTTCTCCGACGTCAAAGCACCATTCAAGCCGATCTCTTTGATGCCCAACTCATCGAATCCGACTGTGCCGAAGATCTCCTCCAATTGACGGCCCAATTGGACACCCTCCAACAACGCATCACCGACACCCTCGAAGCCAAACGATTCCTTGCCCAACGCTTGACGTCCCAACTCGGTACCCGTTCCATCGCCGATCTGCCTCAGTTACTGGCCTCCCACCAAGCTCAGGCCATCCGCCTCCATCAGGACATCACCGAACTCCAACATCAAATCGCCACCGTCGAGCGAAGAATTCTCCAACATTGTACGGTGCTTGCCACCACCATCACACGCACCTACACCGCCCCAGTCCTTGAACACGAACGGTTTGATCTCGTCATCATCGACGAGGGCTCAACGGCCACGCCCCCAGCACTCTTTGCCTCACTCTGTCTTGCCCGCCGGCAAGTGTTGATCGTCGGCGATTTCTTTCAACTGTCCCCGATCGCAGAATCTCAGACCCTCATTGCCAAACAATGGCTGGCCACCGACATCTACGGGTTGACAGGCATCAGGAACGACAACGACCCACGAGTCGCCGCGTTAACCACGCAATATCGGATGCATCCCGACATCGCCACCCTGGCTGCCAAGCTGTATCAACGGGCCGGGCTGTCCTATCGCACCGATCGACACATTCGTACCGCCCGGCAAATGATCGTCGAGCAATCCCCGGCGCCAGGAAAAGCCTTAGTCTTCGTCGATACCAGTGATGCGCAACCCTGGGTCGATAAGGACCATAAAGGGTCGCCTTCCAACCACTACCATGCCACCGTGGCCGTGGCCCTGGCGCAGCAAGCCCTCCGTCTTCCATCCAGTACACAGCCGACTGTCAGCATCATTGCCCCGTACCGCAACCAGGTACGACTGCTTCAGGATCTCATCAGTCAAGCCGACCTCAGCGATCGCGTGCACGTCGGCACGATTCACAGCGTACAAGGGCAACAGAGTGACATCGTGATCTTTGATACCACCGTCACGGGGAATCTGACGAAAACCATGCTCGGCCGGTGTGAATCGGACCGTTCCCCCTCCAAACTCATCAACGTCGCGTTCACCCGTGCCAAAAGCAAACTCATCATCATTGGCCATCGGCCCTCCATCACAACGCTAAGCAACCACCCCGATAGTTTGCTGTGGGAAGCCTTACAGACCACCGACCTCCAAGGGGGCATCATGTTGTCACACAGTATTCTGCACCCCGTCCCCGTCGCCTCAGGATGGTCCACCCCACCAGAGCCACATCCAACACCCATCACGCCAGGACCTGTCCGCTCACGCGGAAACCGCCTCTACCTCATCCGGCGCGATCCAGGATCCGCGTAAGGACATCAAGGCCACATCCCTCACCAGTCGGCGAACGTAATAGCTGCACATGACAAAAGAATTCCTCGCACTGCTCACTCGAGATCCCCAGGCAGCCCAACGCCAGATCATGGAGGATCCCTCGTCCTCCTACTGGCTAAAACAGGCCATCGTCGATCTCTGTCGTCGAGACCCCCTGGCTGTCCTCTATGAAATGGACCTCCTCTTGAACCTTTTCGAAGCCATTAACGATCGACTCCTCGGGTTTACCCCCCAGCCCCAGTCCCGTATCAGACAGATCGCCACCGCCCCCGACAGCCAGGCTGACTCCGAGGAGCTATTCGACCAATATCCCGGCGAAATAGAAATCGGCGGCATCCTCGATCGATTGCTTCTGCCAGAATTTCTGAGCATCATCCACGGAGCCTCAGTGTGCCTCAGTTTCGACGCCCCACTCTTTACACCACAGACCGAAACCGAACTCCTCCGCGCGCTCGATTCCGAACATCATCTGCACTTTTATAACCCCTTCGCGCTTGAGGGTGAATTCCTCTCGCTCGAAGACTGGCTCATCGATCATCAGCTCGCCTTCCGCCGTACATCAGCCGGTACTGCACACTACCAGGCTGAACGGCTGGAATTTCGGAAAGGGCTCAGAGAGCCACAGCGACTGGCCATCGATCCCGCCGGACATGATCTGATTCAGCGCGATGATCTTCGCACAGTCTTTCGCTACCTCAAGGAAGGCCGTTCGGAAGACGCCACCGTCTTACTGGAATACGTGATGGGTGTCTCGCTCCAACCGCTGCCGCCATTCGTCATCAGAGCCACCGTACACCATGAATCCGGCACGCTCGCCGACCTGGAATAACCCTATCCGGAGGCGGCGACCGTTAAAACGTCGCCGCAGAATTCCGACTCGATGATCCTGTCGAATCCACACCCACATTCGGAGCACCCCATGGACTCTCTTGAGTCAACTCGATGGACGACGATCGTGCAGGCCCCCCCTGGGTACACCCTGCGCATATCTCGACACTTTCGGCATCTCAACAAGGCTCGCTTCGGCCGCGATTATTACCGTGCCCAGCGATGACGTCGACCATCCACACTACAGACCGATATTCCATCACCAAGACGCACCAACACAGATTCCGCGATTCCGCACTCTTCGAAGGGCCCAAGACTGGACGGAGCGACAGATCACTCCCCCTCTTACCACCATTCCCCTCAATATTTTCCCTCAATGGTGGGTCACAGATCGTCACACCCCGCAACCAAGCGAGATCCTCATCTCCATCACTGAGCCAGGACAACCGCCCATCACTCCACACGGTATCTATGGCGCGATCCACCATCTCGAAACCTGGGACATTCCCTACACCATCAACGACCCCAAACGCGGCACCCTGCATCCGTTCTCCGAATCAGACGCACACAATCTCATACAGTTTCTTTTGAAACACCGCCATCGCATGACGGCTCTAACCATCCATTGTCATGCCGGCATCTCTCGAAGCCCGGCCGTTGCCATCGCCATCAGCGAATGGATCACAACGACTCCCTTCACCACGGAACTGATCGAACGATTCCCCGCATTCAACCGAACGATCTATCGGACCCTGTGTCACACCGCTCTCGCCAACGGACTCATGCGATCATAGGCTAACCATGAAACAATTCTGTCGTCCACCGCGCTCTATCGATCGGCCAGACGTCACTCCAATCTCCCGATTCTCCAGCGGTGGCCGCACGAGAACTTGCCCTCTTCTTCACGGCAAACGAGATCCACCGACCGTCACAGATCTGAGTTGGTCAGGCCAGTGTTGACAACCTCACACCCACGATCGCACGGCCCACTCGGCCGCGTGAGACGCGGCAGCACGCTTGAGGCTGATCGTACTGAAGGAACCCCATGAGACGACTCAACCAGCACCAACTTGAGCACCTGGCAAAAATCCTCTCAGAACTCGCCAATCTGACACTGGTGGGCCTCACCTTGAACCAGATTCTCGCGACGACGCCGTTTCACCCTTGGAGCTTTACCTTTGGCATTCTGACCGCTTGTCTCCTGCACATCCTCGCGCTATACTTTTTTCGATATCGGTGACCTATGACTGATTTCACGACACACGACATCAATGTGCTCATGGCCATTGCCGGACTCTTCTTTGTCGGCATCGTCCTCGCCGGTGGAGCACTCCTGTACGATCGATTTGCCCGTAAGCATCACCGCACCCATTCACACTCGCATTACTGAGCCGACCACCAAATAGTGCGTGATGGGCCACTGTGGGCGATGCAAAAGGCTCCGTTTCAAACGATTCAGAGCAAAAGCTACGCACTATTTAGTGACCGGCTCAGTAAGTTCCTGCTCCCACGACAGACACACTCTCATCGATTCCGCCTCGTCCATTTCTCCGTTTTCTTCCGCCTGGAGGTTCCATGTCCACATCCCACCGTCCGCTCACTCACGATATGCGTCTGGCTGCTGAAGCTGCGTATCAGGGCAAACCACTCAATACACGCTGGAGCCTCGCCGCTCAAAACGTGTATCGTGGTATCTGGCGCACGAAGTTCGGAGAGGAACCTCCCACCTCCTCACCGAGGCCCGAAGCACCAAGTCAGGATCTCCGACCGACCACGCATCACTCGCAAGCCAGTCCTTTCGTGCATAAACCATTACAAGCCTGGCACCTCACCTATACCGACGGGAAACATGTCATCATGTTATTCCCCCATCATGCGAACACCGACTTTATTCTCGCCGTCACCAAAGAGATCGCCGGCAACCGACCGTTTACCATGCACCCCATCCAATACGGCCACTTCCACATTCATTGGCCGACGAACGACACCATCCACACACTGTATAGCCACGATATCCGCGTCATGGATCAGAACGGGATGCTGCACGTTCCGTCACGGATACCCAAACGCCCTCCGCAGGAACACCCATGAGCTTTACCCCTGGGCTCTACCGACATCGGCAATACGTCGGCTATCTCCAGCATCAGAAATTGCTCCGACGAGCCTGGCGCAGGTGGCTCCGAAAAAGACTCAGAAAGGACCAACACGATGGAACTCGGCAATCTGTTCTTCGGCAATAGTCGAGGCGCCTATCCTGTGCCACGAGACGATGACTGGCAGAACTGTTTCAGCACCCTGCTCCGACTTATCGACGGCCCCAACTACGATGGGTATGGAACAGAATTCGTCAGTGAGGTCTTTGAACTGCATCGCTACTACTGGGGCGACTGCACCTGTGGAGGTGAGGACACAGGCAGCCACCAGCCAAGTTGTCCCATCCTCCGCCCTAATTTTGCCTACGCACCCACAGGCTTTTCTTTGAAATGGTACAAATATCCCTTCCGAGACGCTTACATGTCGCACCCGCTGACGTTTGAAGAGTTTCGGACCATCATCAACGCCTGCATCGCCTGGTTACGCGACCATCCACACGCCATATCCACACGCGCACACACAAGGTCTTCCGGCACTCGCAGCATCTCCGCACGAACCAGACGCTGACGACCGTTCTCAGGCCCCTGCAGATTTCATCGCCCATCGCATCCGATCGATCATTCATCAGAAGGAACATCCCATGGCACGCATTCTTCTTGCCGAAGACTTCGAACCCGTCCGCCGTCTGCTCACCAAAGCCCTCGCACTGGACGGACATATCGTCACAAGCGCCGTCAACGGCGCCGAAGCCATCGCGGTCTTCATCGATCGTCCACACGACCTCGTCATCACCGACATGGAGATGCCCTATGTCTCCGGACAAGCGCTGATTGCCGAGATCCAGCACATCGCTCCCTCCACCCCAATAATTGGAATGACCGGCGGCCCATTTCCCGAGTCCATTGAGGATGAGCGACAACGGCTCAACATTGCCGCCTTGTTCGCCAAACCCATGGACCTCAGCCCACTCCGACAGACCATTCACGACCTCGTTGCGGACAAAGTCCCGATTACCAAGCCAGCGGCCTAACACGCTCACGCCTTTCCCCCGGCAGGGAGGCCCCGGCCTTCAGGCCGGGGAAGATGTCAACATGCTCTCGTACGTTTATCATGCGACAATCAAGCAAGCCCACCCCCTACCACACAGGCGTTCGTAAACGACGACACGGACGCAGCCGAGTCGGCATTCTCTTGGAGTACAACAGAGACGGACGGCACCCATATGAGCGGAACAAAAGATCTGCTAAACGGTATTGGCGGCGCTAGCGCCGAAGATCCTGCCTCAACACAATTCGAAACACCAGACTGGATGAATAACGGCCAGGATATCTGCTATATTGGCAAGATACCTTAGCTTGCAAGTCCTGTAAGTCAGTCCCAAAATAAGAGCATGAAAAAGCCCGTTCTGATAGATATGGATGAGCAGGCGTGGTGCGCCGGTTTTATGTCGGGCAACCTGCGCCGCATGGAGTATTGCCCGTATCCGCCTACCAGCGCCAAGGCGTTAGCGTGGTCCAGTGGGCGCATCGAGGGCCAAGCCAAACCGCAGGGGACGCTGCCGCAGCTGCGCCCCATATCACTATAAATGGATGTGCGTCGAGGATCTGGGATCATACGAAGAAATCCTCAATCCAGTACTGAATGGACTCACCGCATCGTCAAGCCCGACCACACTAACCGTTCACCCAAGGCACCATAGGCCGGTTTCACAGGCAGGGCGCTTGCTCCATCGATCGTAGTAGATTGAAGGAGGACGTCCTATGCCTACGCTCAGACTGAGCCATTACTGGCCATCGCCCACAGAAACTTGGCGGATTCAATCCCAACAATCCCATTCTTCAACGCATCGCCGACCATTTAATCCGTACGCTCACGGCCCTCAAATCCCGCGGACTAGACGTCCTGGGCCTGACCGGAATGGCTCTTGGTGTCGATCAAGCCTTCGCCGAGGCCTGTCTCACCACTCAGACCCCCTTTGTGGCCTATATTCCGTTTCACGGCCAGGCTAGCCGATGGCCGAACCAGAGCCAAACCCGCTATGAAGAACTCCTCCGTCTCGCGACGGACCGCCTGATCGTCTGTCCCACGGCCAAAACCGACGCGGAGGTTCGAACGGCCCTCATGGCCCGCAACAGTCGGCTGGTCACTGATGCTCATGCTGCGATCGCAGTATGGGATGGATCGGCCGGCGGGACTGCTGACGCTGTGCGAAAGCTCCGTACGAGACAGCATCCACTCATCATCCTTCACCCCGATCATCCATACCCCACGGCCGACGTCGCCCGCTGGATCGACCACCTTGCCCATCACCACGCCGGCCAATTGATCGCCCCCTGAAACGACAAGGCCACGCCGGGTATGACGGGCCAGAATGCCGATGGTACGTCCATTAGGGGCGGGAAAGCATTTCCTATGAGAGACCGCACTCCAAACGTCACATCACATACCTTCGACGCTCTCCAGATGAATGAGGCTACGCTCATTGCCGAGATCGCCACACATCACCAACGCACCAACCAACTCCGCCAACATATCCACGCCCTATCTCAGGATCAGCTCGCTACTCTCATCCCCCACGGACCCTATTGCTACTCCGTACTCGGTCCACTGCCCCCACCGCAGATCGGGCATCACATCCAGCCCTGTCCATTCTTAATGGGGACACGTCCCGAGACGACCTGTTTCTTCAACCCGGATCCACTCTACGCCATCGACACGTCATACAATCCCGACGCCTGCAAAAGATGTGGAATCAACGACGTCGATGAAATACCCGACACCTCTCAGGATGAGGCCTGATTGGCTCCCTCTAAGCGACCCTGCACGCAGGGTAGCCACTTCCCTCAGCGATCAGCACGTAATAAGACGGAGGAGGGATTATGACTCGACTGCGGCGAGCGCAAATACGAGCAGGAGCGATAGGGATCGATACCACGGTCAAAAGCGCGCAGGGCATCTGGCGGGCCTTTGCCCCGCGCTGGGGTATGGTGCTGAGATACAAAAACGGCACGCTGAGTTGGCAAGACTACTGCGCGCAATACGCGCAGATTCTCGCCCTCGTGCCCATGCAGGTGTGGGACGAATTAGCCCGGACAGAAGAACAGACCGTGCTGTGTTATTGCAGGGACGGCTGGAACTGCCACACACACGAATTGATTCAATTCGCGGTGCAGCAGTTCCCAGACCGTTTTAAGGATGGGCGGAGCGACATCAGTCGCCCGCAGGTGATGTCATGCGCCAACCTGTCACCCAAGGAGGCCCTATGACATTAGTGCAGGAGATTTCTGGCGATCTTTGGACGTTCCACGCACAAGGCGAATGGGTCGCTATCCCTACGAACGGAATCGTCAACCCCTCTGGGGATGCCGTCATGGGTGCCGGTCTTGCCAAAGACGCTGCCACTCGACACCCCGATTTGCCACGCTTACTCGGCCAGGAGCTCCGTCGATCCGGTAACCGTCCCTATGCCTTCCCCTACGCACGAATCATCACAGTGCCCACCAAACACCACTGGCAACAGCCGTCTGATCTTCAACTCATCGTCGACAGCATACAGGCCGTCGTCCGAATGATCGAGCAACGCAATATGACCCGCGTGTATTTTCCACGTCTCGGGTGTGGCCTCGGACAACTGTCCTGGCCGGATGTCCGATCCGCGATCGCTCCGTACGTCACCCCACGCTGTTATTTCGTCACCTCACGCTAGGAGTTTGAGATGAACGTCTACTCGCTCGGTAGCTGGCTCACCCTCTGTGAAGCCCTCAAGATTCCGGCCATTCCAGCCACCTCGATCGGGTCCATTTTGGTCGACGATATTTATCGCATCCAAAATGGGGAACCAGGCGTAACCCAACCCACTCTCGATTGGTTGAAGTCCTACAAGACCCGATTACAGCCCAATACCATGTTGCGATGGGATTGTTGCGCACCAGAAGACGTGAAAGCTCGATTAGGCAATGGTCGCCATGAGTGGTCACCCAAATATCATCAGCTCATGTTCGACGACTTCAGGCTCTTCACGATCCTTCAGGATTGCTTTAAACCTGGCATGTTTGTGACGGTATGGGAACGGCCGTGGATCTCCGCACACATTCACGACTCGTACCCGATTGAATTCCGTGTTTTCGCTCAAGGAGGAAAGATTCTCGGAATGTCGAATTATTACGTGCAACGCACTCTCGAGTCTATGCAAAGCATTATGAGCTACTGCGAACAAGCCATGACGCTCAGTGCCACATTCCTTGAGACGGTCGGAGACTTCACCGCAGACTGGATGGCCACACCCAATGGGCTTCTGTTTCTCGAGGGCGGTCCTCCTCACGATCTTAATCCCCTCGTCGGCAGCGCACATCCATGTTGCTTTGCTCCTGGGTGTATTGAGGGTATCGCCCTTGAAGCCCAAGCAGGAGCTCTTCTCCGTTAACCAGGTTCGTCCTACTCGAGAAGCACGCCATCACAAGAACAAACCAGATTGACCCACTGCGTGGGTAGCGCACTCTGTCTATGACTTCTTCCATCACGAAGGGAGACCATATGACAGCCTCTGACATTGCCATCGCACTGACTCCAGCCCTCATGAGGCAAGGATTCAAAGCCGTCACGCACCCGAACCCCACACCTAACGGCCACGGACATAAGATCACGCTCTTCGAGCAAACCGGTCCAGCCCTCGGGACGCTCGTCATCTACGCTGGAAAGAGCGGTCCACGCTACACAACCAACGAACTTCGCTCCAGTACCCCTGACCTCCTCGCCCGCCTTGCACAAGCCTGGACCGACAGCGGTCACGGTCATTTCGCCGAGACCACAAACCCTCACCCTTCTAGTTCAGCCCCTGTCCCTGCCTCATCACCCAACACCATCGAGCTCTGGGTTGATGGTGCCTGTCTCCAACAACCAGATGGTCTTAAATACGGATGGGCCTTCGTGATTCTGGAACATGGTAAGGAAATATATCGCCACAGTAGTAGCCAAATCCCTGCACACGCCTACATTCATCGCAATGTGGCCGCGGAACTCCAAGCAGTCCTCCATGGACTCGAAGAATGCCGAAAACGCGGCTATCGGAGCATCACTGTCTACTATGACTACAACGGGATTGAAGCATGGGCTACAGGACGATGGCGAGCTAACACTCCAGCTACCCAAGACTATGTCGCCTACACCAAGACTTATCTTCTACCCATAACCTGGGAAAAAGTCGCTGCACATACAGGCATCCCGATGAATGAGCTTGTCGATACACTGGCCACACAAGCCGCTCGAGAATCAGCTAGTCAGTATCATCCTAATTCTCGACAGTCTTGATTGACTCCACTGCCATTGCGAGAACGAGCTCATTATGGAAACGCCTAACATTTCACTCACCGCTGAAACAGCCCTTCCCTTTCACGCGCCGAGCAATGAGGAGGTCTCCCGCGCCCTTGCGAGAATCATCCCGGCAGAACAATGGCGTGCGGTTATGGAAGGGAATCCCTATACCGAGTTCGAAATCAACGACGAATTTCTGGGATTCATGACGACGTACTGGCACTTGGCGCAACTCATACCCACACATTGGACGGTTGTCGATGCCGGCTGCGGCTACAATGCCCAAGCATGGCTGTTTCATCTCACGGGGCATCACCGCTTCATCAGCGTCGATTCATTCCCTGACATCGTCCGATTTCATACGCCGACGTCCACGCACTACACCATGACGATCGGAGACTTCATCACCCAACACGGTCACACACTCAATCTCAAAGAAACGTTTGCCATCTGTTCCTACTGTCCGATGTGGGGTGAAGGCTCTACGGCACAACTCCGCGCGTTCTTTCCAAACCTGTACGTGTACTACCCCCATCACACACATCCGCCGGTCACGATCCCACGCTTGCTTCGTCACGTCGACTGACCGCCGATTCGATATCACTTCGTTTATGGAGGACTATCTATGCGTCTGACTCTGGTCTGCCTCCTGACCTGTTGCCTCTCGCTCTGGGGATTCTCCCAAAGCTCAGCGGCCACACAAGACTCGATTACTCTCTCCACCGCACCAACCCCTTGGACGGCCTGTCTCCACCATCACGCACAAGAACTCGATCTTCATCCAGCCCTTCTCCGTGCTCTCATCTATGCGGAGAGTCGCAATCACCCGTTTGCGATCGGATGGACCGATGACACCGGATCCCGACACAGTCAATTTCCCCCGACAGAACAAGCGGCGCATCGACTAATGCAAACACTTCAGCAGCGTGGCCAACAGTTTGATGCCGGACTCGGACAAATCTCCTCAACGAATCATGGAGCCATTGCGGAACTCCTCGGCATTCAACCAGAGCAGCTCTTCGAACCCTGCCAGAATCTCACGGCAGCCAGCCATATCCTGCATGAGCAGATCCTCCGTCATGGAAAGACATGGCAATCGCTGGCCGGCTATAACGGGTCAGTCGGCAGCACGAAGTATATTGCGATCGTTCATGGGCATCTCTGTCGTCAAACTCCAGACCTCTGCCGGAACTCCAGTCTTCTGTGGTCGCAGCCCTCGCCCGATACGCCCTTACCGTCGGCCACTACCATCCAGGCCTCACTGTACGAAGAGACCCCTCATGATGCCGGACTGGATCAGTCCTTGGCAGACCTGATACCAGAACGCAGTGCACACCGCACAACCCCGCTCTCCAACCAACACCAGATCCACGACATCATCGACCTCGGTTCCACACTCCCCAGTCCGTCCACGATGATGACACTCGGAGTTCAGATCCTCCTCCCCTTGCTGTTCCTGATCTCGCTCCTCATCGTCTGCACGTATGTCATTCGCACGCTCCTCTGGTCCTATCAGCTCGTTCGTGACAGTGTCCGGGCCCTCCAGCGTCCATCTCCGCTTGCTCTTCGTCGGACCTCGCCGGACTACGAACGAGGACGATCCCCGCTCTCAGTCCACCGACCGCAGCATCAGGAGGACTCACTCCAGAGACCCGCTGCGCGGGTAGCCTGATGGGTTCATGATCGTGTCGACGAAAGGAGCGTACCTGATGCGTCAACCCATTCAATGCCACACTCCCCTGAGCTTAGCCATCGCCCTTCTCGGCAGCGCTCGTTCGTCCATGATCCACGGAACTCTTGGGACTTATTCCGCATCCCGTCAAACGATCCGCTTCACGAATCTGAACACTGGAGCCACTGCCGACATCCTGATCGCCCGAGCGGCCACGGCCGCTAGTTCATGCACCTTGACGATTCTTTCGGTGACCACGCCACGGATGAGGCGTCGGATCACCACCATTGTGCGAGCCTTCGTGCGCGAGACACAGGCTCCACTCAACATTGATCTCGCGTTACAGGCCGCATAAGTCACGACCTGTGCTTATCACTGACTCAATCCGAGTCACTTTAGGAGGTGTCCCATGTCAGACGAATCAACCAGCAACCCGCAGACCAGCTCGAAACCCTGGAACGACAAGAACCAGTATGTGTGCCGGGCCAGAATCGGGAACAAGCCCGAGATTCGCAGCACACGAAAGAAGCCCGTCGTCAGCTGCACGTTGTACATCAAGAGCGAGTACGACGATGACAACCAGAAACGCGTCACCAAGACAACCCGTGTCCCGCTCACCATGTTCGGTGACAAGGGGATGACGTTCGCCAATGACGTCAACAAAGGCGATTACGTCGAAGTCGAAGGGCGGCTCCAGGAAAATGCCTGGGAGGATAATGACGGCAACAAGCGGACTCGCTTGGAACTGATCGTGTCCAAGTATCAGATGGTGCAGCGGAAGGGCGAACAACGCCAAGCCGCGTAACATCCGTCGGCTACGGGGAGCCTTCATGCTCCTCGTAGCCTCCGTCCTCACACGATCGCCGTACCAGGATGATCTTCTGGCCCCCTGAGACGGCAGGTGATGTTCAGAATACCGTCCACCCTCTGGTACGCAGGGACGATCGCGTACCACTCACTTATTCGATCATCCAGCTCAACACCGACGATAGGTAGGCTTAGAAGCAGCCATCCTCTAAGGAGTCGGGCCGATTCGGCGCTGCTGGCTGGTCATTGCAATGACCAGTGCCCCTGACCAGAACGATCTCATCATGTACGGGCAGGGAAAGAGGAGCGCGGCTAATGATGGAAGCGACTTCGTCGCTGACTGTCACCGAACGAGATCGATTACGCCGTTTAGCGTCACAGCACATCATCGGCGTTGAGCGTTTTTCAGATCTGCGACTCCACCCATTCTCTAACCATCCCTCGAGGAGGTGTTGATGACGTCCTATCCTGCTCTGATCATCCCGGCGATTGGTTTCGGCGCAATTCTGGTTGTCATCATGACCGTCGTGCTGGTCCCCTGGCTCCAACGGTCCAGAGATCTCCGCACTCGACAGCGGCCGCTCAGTCTCGATTTGTCCGCCGCCGGTCATCCCATCAGAGAGAATTACCGACGTCCGACTTCCTCTACTCGTTAACGCAGCTTCACATCACTCCCCACGTCCCGTTGCCGCACCACCTTGTCCCGTGAGAGGCCCGCTCTGCGGGCAGGATGCGTGTGGGGGCAGTCTCATACGTCACAGCCTCGGAGGTTCATCATGTATCTACTTGTCATCCTGGCCTTGCTGTTGATTATCAGCCCACCCGTCTTAGCTGAACCGGGCGAGCCCTCACATCTCATCCATAGCGACACAACGACGACTCCTGTCATTGTCCTGCAAGCCAAAGGTTGGTCGATCGGCTACTCGGCTCAGGAATCCCTCTCCTGTGACCTCGCCACGACACGGGCCAAACGGCAATTGGCTAATGCCATTACGTTTGCCAAAGCCGAACAGTTTGTGACAGCCCAAGACTTGATGCTGGCCACGCTACGACCAGCGCAACGTATTTGGGAAAACGGGCAGTGTATGATTTACCTGGAACTCTCCGTCCCGATTCAACAGAAACCCCTCTTTTCCCGTGTCGAGCATCATCCCAATTAACGTCCTGGCCAGCCGCGGTTGATCACCACTATCAGGAGACCTCGCATGTCGAATCCAGTCATTGCGACTCTCGCAGAAACCGTTACACGCATACTCTCAACCCATACCGGACGCCAGCCAAGCGTCACGGTGTCTCCTACCGCAACCGTCATTGAAGGGACAGACTCAAAAGCCGTCAAAATTCAGATCGTGATTACTCTGTTGCCAAATGGAGAGCTATGATCAATCACACCCAGACCTATCCGGCAACACCGCAAAACCACACCTTCCATGATGATCTGGACTACGAAGACGACGGACATCAGGACCGAATCCACGACGATCGAGTGGAACAACAGGATGGTTGTCTCTTCCCCGATCGTTGTCTCTGTGTCGGGGACCACACCACCAGCGAGTGCATCACCGCAGAGATGGCTGATGCCTACTACCAAGAAATGCATGCCACCGACATCTTGTAGCCGACATAGCTCAATGAGTAAGCAGTCGCCTTGTCAGTGATCGACGACCGTATCTTGACACCATACGTGTCCTTTCTACCACTGCACAGGCGGCGAGGACAGCGACCCGCACAATCAACTGATCGAGCGGATCAAAAGAACAGACAAGCGCTATTGGCGGCGGTGGAGTCGACGCGGCACTCGCCACCACCTTCAGCAGTCTCTTGCAGACTCCTAATCGGGCTCGCGTTGCTCGCAGGGTTCTTCGCCAGTGACACTTCTCGTTTAATTCATCATGTCGTGGAGGACCCCCATGCGACGATTCCATATGCCAGCCACAGAACAGGCCAAGCTCCGAGATTTGTCCCATCACTTGCTCGATGATCTGGCCAAACGCCGATCCGTCCAGCGTGAACGTACTGCCGCACGTCACGCAGAATCCCGAGCCGCTTTACGAACCGCCCTGCAGCGGACGTAACTCCACAGGCTGACTTCGCTCAACTCGTCGAGCCATCGCCTTGTACGCGATTGATGACCATTCAAGTCGGTCAGTCAGCTCCACCCTAACATAGGGGGATGGCCGCTCCGCCCTCGCGTGCTGCGAGGACTCCGCGGCCGGATCACCCACTCGACCTCCTAGGTGTCGATTGATGGGGGCGCCGACTCAGCACCGTCTTCACAGATTGGGGGAGGTGACTCCTAGCTGGGCCGCCGTTTGCGACGGACACTCCGCCACAGATCGGGCCTCAGACACACTCTGGCGCCTGATCTGCCCTCGCAATCTAGCATCAGTCGCCATCGTGCTGGTCACTCACTTGGCAGGTGTGATCACCGACGTAGAGGGAGACGCCGCTTCACCCACACGATGCGTGGATTCGCGGCGGGACTCAGAGTAGTAGAGCCTTCATCAGACTGTCTGATGTCAGCTGATGACGTGCTTCTGAGATTATGAGGAGGATGGTCGTCAGCGTGGATGCCTCTATCGTCGCTGGATCGTTCACCAGTCCGTGACAGAGTGGCGGCTTCGTACTCACTTTGTTCGCACTTCGCCGCCGGAAGGCACTCGCTGGATAAACCGAAAAGGCCACGGACCCACCAACACCCCTTCCATCCCACATTCCGCCTTCCACGACTCTGCTTCAGTCCCATCCCGTGAGATTGGACCGTACAACACCATCTCGTCCCCATCAGATTCATACCGATGTCCAATCTCAAACCGCCGCCCGTCACAAACACCGACTCCCATAACCTGCGTCAACAGTGCCGGCCGCAAATAGAGTGTCCCTGCCTCCTCTTCGGGCAGCACACCAGACACAATCACCCCTACTGCCACCCCACCAAGTCGCCGCGCTTCTCGTAAATAATGCTCCAATAACCCTGTCCAACTTTCTCTCGCGATTCTCAGAGTCTCGCAATCCTCACCCAGAAAGAGGATGACCTCGACTTCACGTCCCCGACCTACCAACACCCCCCCTTCACCAGACACACACATCGCAATTTGTCGTTGATGTTGCACTCGGGCTCGGTAACAGACCGCCGCCCATCGATGATCTCCACTCATAGATCCTCTCCTACTCTACGTCGTGTCACAAGCTACCCAGGCATCCGAATATCCGCCACTTCAGTCTGTATTCGCATCAAGATTCCCACGACCGCACATACCAATCCCAGTCCCATAAGGACCTGATCTAACCGTCCATAGACGGGATACCGACCTAAGACCCATCGGACTTTCGATGGCCACCATAAGAACACTCCGCCACTCAACCCATCTAAAACCACATGCGTTCCGACCCCCACCAAGATCGCCACGATCATCATCGGTGCCATCTCACAGACTATCCCAACAACACCCACCAGGGGAATCAACATCAACGAGTGACTTAAGGTCCGATGTCCCACGAGGTACTTGATCCACCAAGAGAGAAACCAGAACCGCTGTCCGATCACTGACCAAGGCTCATCGATGTCCGGAGCCAGTCCAGCTAATGCAGCCGTGAGCGTCAGGAGGGGATCACCCTGGAAGAGGAGGGCGGACAGACCCGCTGGCACCATGGCATGGGTGCGGCCTGACATCTTAGCAGTCCTCCATCAGCCCGGCCAACTCTAACCGCTCTTGCCGTTTCTGCAAGCGCTTCTTCACCAGTTGCGCCCGTTTCCACACGTAATTATATTTCTCACCCGGAATCCGTTTATAATGCGCGACTTCGTTGGCCGCTCGTCGTGGACTCGCGGCCGGTTCCCGTTGGAAGATATGCTCCAAGGCGGCGTCGATCTTCTGCACATGCCACTGCGGATTCACCAGGCTGATCACGGTCGTTTCCACCCACGGCAGTAGGCTCGGCATCGCGGTCTGGATCTTCGTCAGCAACGCCTGCACCTCCTTCTGATACTCGATCTTCTGTAACGTCGCTAAACTAGGTGGTGTCACACCCGCCGTATGCAGGTGTTCTTCCGTCCGACCGGCTGCATACCGATCTGCCGCCAGTCCCTGATCCAGACTCGGTTCAGCCGTCACGGGCTGAGTATCCATACCCACTACCTCCGTTCTGTAGTAGTGATGTTTTCTATCAAGTAATCTTTATTGATTATGGTTCGACATCACGGCGACAGCCCAACCCCACTCATGCCCAGAAACCCTCTCGCCCGACGACCTATTCACCTATTACGCTCCCCAGGGCGCCAATCTTCGCACCCGACCAGCTCCCCCAATCTGTCCCCCAGCCTTCAGAACACGGAATGACAAGAATCCCTAGCTATAGCGCGGACTTCCACAATGGCTCAGGGGAGGACTGCACCACTTTTCGCACCACTCTACGAGCGAATCCCCGCATGAATAGCGGGGATATAGCCAGTCACTCCATGCCAGAACGGCTCAATGAGGAAGAATCTGCATCCAGCAGATCGGGACACACGGGGAGCCTCTTGATGCCGAAGACGTAATAGGGTGGTAGCAGTCAGCAGACACACACCACGAAGGAGGAAAGTATGGGAGTGAAAAAATCGTCACGACGTCGGGAGCCACGATCCACGGACGGCTCCTCGAAACCACGGGGCCCGGTCGTCGGGATTGACCTCGGGTACGGATTTACCAAAATCGTGCGGGAGGATGGCCAACGGTTGATGTTCCCCTCGGTGGCAGCCGCCGTGGCCCCCACCATCATGATGCAACTCCATCCGATGCAAGACAGCGATGAAGTGCTGGTGGACGACATCCGGTATATCGTCGGCGAACGGGCGATCGGGCACGCCGAACGGTATTCCAATCTGCACAATATGTGGTGGACCCTGCCCCATTACCGCGCCCTCATCATGCAAGCGAAGAAATTCATTCCGGAAGGCGCCTGCGTCGTCACTGGCTTGCCGTTCGACAAATACATGGCCCAACAGGGGGTCGGGCACGTCCAACAGACCGTGAAGACGGGGCTCAAGGCCCAGCATGTGACGGTCATCCCGCAAGGGGTCGGGGCCTATTTCAGCGAACCGAAACACGAGCATCCGCGCAATAAAGTGGCCTTGGTCGATATTGGCACCTGGACGACGGAACTCGTGGCTATGTCCGGGCAGGATCTCATCGGTCAAAGCTCAACCGGGATCCGATTCGGGATCAACGACATCTTCGCCACCGTGGCCACCGAGCTTCAGTCCAAACTCGGTCGGAGCATCGATCCCTATGAAGTCGAACGCGCCCATCGAGGGGAGGAAGAACTCCGCACCCAGGGCCGCGCGGTGGCGAAAGACTTTGTCACCGACCGGGTAGCTCAACTGGCCAAGGACCAGGCCGGCCAGCTGCTCGCTAAAATGACTGAGCTCTGGGGACCGCATGCGGCCGCGTACGAAACCGTCATCCTCAGCGGCGGCGGCGCCACTCTCTTCTACCCGTACCTGAAATCATTTCGGGAGGGCCTTGTCGTGGCTTCGGAAGCCCAATATGCAAATGCTCGTGGGTATCTGAATGTAGGGCTTCGGATCTATGGACCACAGCAGATTGTCGAACCAGAAGACGCGCAAGCAGTTCAAGTCGGAGGCTAATCCATCATGCCGACCATGCGTCGTCTGACATTATATCTGCGTCAGCGCCCGGAGGAGCAGGAGCTCTATCAGTACCTGATGCGTAGAAGCCCATCGGAAAGGACCGCACTGCATCGGTCGATGATGTTGGCAGAATTCGGCCGGCGTATGAAGCAGATCAAAATGCGAAACACCTCTGAGAAGAAGCCTGCTCCACGTCAACGTGCGGTAGCGGCTCAGTCCCCGCCAACGACGGGACCGGGGGCGAGCTGGAATAAGCGGGTACAATTTTAACCCGAGGTGGTTGTATTTCTGGTATCCAACTAGGTCCTTCCAAGACACCCTGCTTTGACAGGGTGAGGCTCAGAACCATGGCCGGATATCACATCAACCCACACGATATGAGTCACTCGCAATTGGTAAAGGACATCACATGCTCATCCACATCCTTCCAAAATTGAAGACCACCTTAGCCACCCGCTTTCCCTTTAGGATACAAGGGCTGGAATGCCCTGAACTGGGCGTTGAGTTGAACGGAGAGACCGACCTTGTCACACGGCGGCCATACTCAGACAAATCAATCCTTGTGGCCTGTCGAACAGTCGGCCATCAAATAGCCGAGGGGATCTTCCTGAAAACCACTTCACGAGTTCATATCTTCACGGTGATCACACGATGGGAAACGGTAGGACACCGTTATATGATCGTCAGATCCCATTATTTAATTCTGGATTCTATCCATGACGCTGCGACGGAACACCGTGAGATCTACAAGCCCATGCAAAGAAAGTCACGGGCTTCGCTGGCAGAGAGACGTGGGACTGGCGAGTCCGAACCATGCGCCGCCATTGGGCCATGGATACGCCGGCAAGGCATCACTGGCGTCCAGGATATGTTTATTGAAATGCCTACGACCGAGCCAGAACGGTTACTCAACAGACATGCAGTAGGTCAGAAAGGGGGCAAGTTCCTGTCTCCACCGACCACTGAGTTAGTGGTGAGTTGCCGACCTCGTTTTATGGTCCATGAGTGGCAGAACCTTGGCGGAAAGAGATCGTCGTCAGCGCGAGTACTCATGTTGCCACCACTGGATCGACGAAAAGGCGTACGCGCCGCGATCGCTTGATATCAGCGGAACTACATCTTTAACGCGGGACTCCGTCCCATCCTGATGCTGATACGCAATCCATTGATGGGAAGAACCGATGAAAGGAACTAAAGATGATACAGACAGACATAACTTCGCTGGAGGTCTGGCTCGCACTGAATCGCAAATTCAGAGGGATGTGGCACACCTTTATTCCAAAAGTGGGGCCGCTGGATCCATGCTGTTATTGCTGTACCATGCCACCATCCCAACGTTGTTTCGTTAATACCTGGGAGACGGTAGCCTGCTATGACTTGTGTCCATCGCATGCCACACGCCGTCCAGAATAAGAATGTCGAGAGTGTGGATCCGCACCCCATCTCGCCATCCAATCTCCATGCGCCTGAAATAGGCAGCCCTGCCTAAAACCGGCACCCCCATCTCTGCGGTGATACACAGGTGTGGGGAGGCACCTAAACGCTGGAAGGAATCTCTGAAGTCGAATGTTAGGTATGACGCTAGAATCTCGAAAGGATTGTAGGCAGGAGGAGCTCCCATTTCCGGGAGTACGCGCATCAGACTGACCTCATTGCAACATGGGTAGTGGGTCGGATTACCAAATTGACCAATCGTGATTACATGGCGAGCGCAAGGCGCACGGCTTCCCGTTCAGAGATACCCTCGTCAGTTCCTCGGGCGAACGTCGCGATAACCGGTCGTCCTGGCAGGTCGGGAAAGGCATAAAGAGCGGAGACACTATCGTGCCCAACTCCCGAGTGCCCAATAGCACGGCCAGCGTCATGCATTGTCCCGATCATGAGCCCCAGGCCGTATCCCCCCTGAGTCCATGGACGGCCCGGGAGCGCACCACCTAGAGTGCGTACGCTCTGCATGGCCGCCAACGAAGCCTCAGAAAGCAAGCCTCCCGCCAACAATCCATCAAGGAAGATCACCGCATCTCTTGGTGCGCCGATCAAAAGGCCATGAAAGACCCAACGCGGATCGTAATTTGTTGAATTTCCCCAATACGTTGATTGTAGATCTTCTGGCGATGTGGCGACGCGTGTGGTCGACAGACAAAGAGGGGCTAGAACTAGCTGCTTCAATGCCCCATCGAGGTCCATGCTTGTTGTGCGTTCGATCACATGTCGCAGGAGCAGATAGCCAATGTTCGAATACGCCCATCCGTTGCCTGGTGGAAACAGCAAACGCCTGGCATTGTGCCGAGTCAACAATTCCTCGAGAGGCCACACCCTATCCCCTGCAGTCACAGCCCTCTGATAAGCTGGTCCACCGTAGTCAGTTAGACCAGCGGTGTGTTGTAGGAGTTGCCGGATTGTAAACGGCCAGTCTTCGTAGACGTCGTCCAGACGGAACGCCGCCAACTCAGTCAATCTCAGAACAGTGGCGGCAAGTACCGTCTTCGTAACACTCCACCATGGCACCACAGAGACATGGTCGCCCGTCACTGCACCGGAATTGCGCACAATAGCAAAGGGCATGTCGGAATGGGTCACACGGTCCAATGGCCGACCAGATTACCCTCGTCCAGGATGTCGGCGTCGAAGCATTTGGGTAAAAGAAACTGCCCCACTACCGCAACATGACTCTATTTCTCGAAAACTCGAGGACCTGTTGATCCTCTGAGCCTGGGACCAGATCATTCGTTGGGCTCACTATAGGCTGCCATCTGGCAAGAATCATAGATTCCCCCGCCTTTACAGGCGGGGTCCTCAATTGATTACGAGCGGGGCTCGTCCTGCTTCGCAGGACCTTGCTCTCACCCCCGTCTTCACAGACGGGGAACTCCCGCTCGATTAGCCTGCTCGATTGGCTTGAATCCATAGAAGCACCAATAGGTTTTTTTCTTTGCCCAATTTATTTGATCGAGCCTAAGCCGAATCATGTTCTGATCATGATAGCCAAATCCCAAGAAGCAGACGACCTCCGCCTCTGAGAGAAGTTGATATGCCTGGTCAAGGTCGGCGCTGGAGTCTGTGGCCTCATGGACAACCTTGATACCGTCTACAGCGGTCCTGATCGCGTCTTTGTTCAACGTGGGCTCGTACTTTCTTCCTACATGGGGCAGTGGGGAGAACTCCCCGAGTTGGCCATGGATATGAACAATGGGCACGTGCTGCAGCTGGACCGCAACCTCAGCGTCTGAAAGCCCGTAAGAATTTCGCAACACCATGCTGAGATAGCACTCAAGGGATCGGTCATAATTGAAGGTGATGACCGACAGCCTGTTGGCACAGAATTCGGATTTGGGGGCGTTGAGTTGGTGCCAAAGATACTCATACCATCCGTTACGGACACCGGTTCTCGTGAAGGATTCGGCGTTTTCAAACGGGATCAGATGACAGGCTATGGCGGTCTTGCCAAGACTCAGGTAGTCTTCTCGATTTTCAAGAAATGCATCGACGGAAGGCTGGCCGGAACGATCAAGGGCCATGCGAAATTCTGCAATATCAGGATCGACAAACCCGGCCTCGATCAAGTTTGTCTTTATCGACGAATTGGAGTCTATCCCACGACAGATTCCCAGAAGAAGATCACGACCAGACGGGAAACCGTAGTCACAACTCGCACCAGCCCCCAGAATAAGAACCGTTGGCTTGGCTATCACTCGCGTCTCTTGCCTTTCCTGGTTAAAGACAAACCCCCGCCACCCGATACTCCGTCTCTTCTGCCTCAACGGCGCTAGTCAACGTCACTCGGTTATGCGGCCCACCATGGCTGTACCTTTGGCAACCAGGACAATGGTAAAAGTAACTGCGCCGATTGCCAATGATGAGATACGGTGAGAGCCCAATTTCAGGTGGATCGTCTGACTGCGCGAGACCATGCTTCGGTGGCACTCGTGGAGAGGCCTCCCTTCCCGTCTCGTTCTCGAACGGCACCAACTCTGACAGGTCGAGCGAATTCCCCCGTCTAGCCTTTCGGTAGACCCACGGTGGAACAGGCGCAGGATCACCCCACAGGCCTTTCTTAGCTTCTCGTGCGTCTTGCTCTAACCGTTCTAGCTCTCTATCGCCTGGTGCATACTCCCGATACCACCAACACCAGCCGTCTTTGACCAGTTCGTGATTGACGTTCGTTCCATCCAGGAGGAATACGTCAGCGATCGTCCGTCCGTACTTGTCCTTGCCGAAGGGGTGAATCGTGACTTCCTTCCCGAAGACCAGGACTGAAGCGGCCAACTTGGCCGCATGACCGTAGGCCTGGTCTTTCTCCGGGCAGTCGATCCCGTGCAGACGGACGCGTTTAGGATGGCGGTCGTGCAGAATTTCGATGGTATCACCGTCGAGGACGGAGATGACGGGCCCGGTGAAGTCGGCGAGAACCGTATCGACTGCTAGAAGGGCAATTAGGACAAAGACTACTCCGGCGAGACAACCGCTCTTGGTCATTGCTTTGCCAATTAGGGCTGGTCAAAGTTTCTTCATTCGACTCATCTACTAGAGCGTTTTGTATAATCAACTAGCGGAGAGCCAAAGCTCGTAGTGCCTTCCGTCGTGCCTGTACTGCCCGCTGAAATGCCCCCTGTTCGCCGTACCGCGTAATCGAAAACTTTCTAGTCTTGGCCTTGCCGCCCCCAATCGGCCATTGTGCAAGCCAATACTGTCGGTGACGAGGTCGCCCCCGGCCTGTCTCCATAGCGTCAATTCTTGTGACCCCTGAGATCCCGGACCGGTTGTTCTTCTTCTTGATCCGGCAGATTTCTCGCCGGGTCATTGGTCGTAGGCGGGCAATCAGCCAGTTTCGATACCTCTCTGCTACGGCAAGGGCCTTCCGCTTCCCGCCGTACACGTTGTCGGCAAAATGCCGATGGTAGACCCGGCCCCGCCGTTGGACAGTCACAAACCACGAATGTGTCCATGATGGTTCATGATCAATGCGGTAGATCTGCTTCATGGCTATTAATACCAGGAGTATGCAATCCGCTGCCCCATCCCGTTGGCCAATGGGTTACTTCTGCTTCGCCACAACGTGCTCCTTGATCTTGTCATACGTCGCTTGTGGGACAACTTTCTTCTGCACCAGTTCATCCTTCCGCTTGTACGGTCGGCCCTTGATGATCTTCTCGGAATAGGCATCACCAATCCCGGGCAGCGCCTTGAGTTGGTCTGCCGTGGCCGTGTTGAGGTCGAGGGGTTCGGCAGCGTGAAGGATCGAGGGTGTCGTTTCAGTCAAGGGGAAGACAGGAACCACACCGAAGAGCAATGTGATCACCACGAACCCAATCGCCCATTTCTTTACCACTGAGAACATGAAAGCCTCCTTGCTAATGTGTGGTCCCTTTCGCCAATCGCTGGCCCATCTCGATAATCCGCCCCAGCCGTTCGAGGAGATTCGTAGCCTGGCGGGAGGTTAGCCCGTGCTGATTGAGCACGGCGAGCAGGTCGTCAATGATCTGCTCTTCGGTTTGGGAAAGCACATACGGCTCAGGAAACGCGGTTTCGGGGATCGTGGCGCGGGGATTCTTCTTCCGAAAGTCAGCGATGATGTCGAACAAGTCTTGCTTGCTACAGAGCCCTTTCCGTTCTAACAGTTCCACAATTGCCGCAATCTCCCACATATTGGAGATCGTCGCTTCCTCGATCGACATGGACTCGCGTTTGGGGCGGTGCTGATCGCTCATGCCGATTAGGCCTTCACTATGGGAAGGTCATCCCAGCTCGTGGTGTAGGCCGGTGAGCGGTGACGAAACTGCGTCCGCCACGCCTTCGTGATTCCGTTGGAGGCATAGTGCAGCGTGCCAGACCCAAACCGGTTATTGATCGAATCCAGCGCCGTCATCAACTTCTTCGATCGCGCCCGATCGTGTTGGTCGAAAAGGTCTGTCTGCACCTGGCTCGCTGGAACCAGTCCCGTCAACATGATCCCGACCTTCTTGTAGAGGAACCCCTTGCGGTAGATCGTCCGTATGCCCTCTATCGCAGACCGAATCAGTTCAGGTGTGCTGTCCGTGGCCACCGGGAGCTTGCGCGTCAGGGCATTGTAATACTGCGGAGTATCCTGGAATGGATTCGTGTGCAGAAACACGGTCAGCACGGTGGCGGCCAGGTGCTCCGCCCGCAGCTTCTCCGCCGCGCGCGTCGTGTAGCTCGACCCCGCTTCCTCCATCTCCGCCAGCGTGCCCACCATCGTTCCGAAGGCCCGCGAGCAGGTGATCCCTTGCTTGGGCACTGGGCACTGCTCCACGTCCAGGCAGGACATCCCGCGCAGTTCCATCACCAGGCGCAGTCCGTCAACGCCCATGTGCGTGCGGATAAACTGGTCATCCGCCTGGCGCAGCTGAAGGGCCGTGGTAATGCCGTGCTGGGTAAGGAACCGAGCATAGTTGGGACCAATGCCCCAGACATCTTCAACGGCAATCCGATTGAACAGGGCGTCTCGATCTGGACAGGCGCGCAGATCAACCACGCTGCCGGCATCGGGAGTGCGCTTCGCGATTCTGGTGGCGATCTTCGCCAGGACTTTCGTCTCCGCAATCCCCACCGATACCGGGATGCCGGTCCAGCGTTTCACTGTGGCGCGGATGGCACGTCCATAGTCCGTGAGGTTTCGCGAGGCGAAACCGGAGAAGCCCAGAAACGCTTCGTCGATTGAGTACCTCTCCAGATCCGGACAGAATTGTTCGAGGCACGCCATCACGCGCTGTGACATATCCCCGTAGAGCGCGTAGTTCGATGAGAAGACCTGGACGTCGTGCGCGTCGAGAAGCGGGCGAATCTGAAACTCCGGCACCCCCATCCCGATGCCCAGGGCCTTCGCTTCGTTCGAGCGAGCCACGACACAGCCGTCATTGTTGGACAGGACGACAACCGGCTGACGCTCGAGCTTGGGGTTAAACACTCGTTCGCAGGATGCGTAGAAGTTGTTGCAATCGACGAGGGCCAAGACTGGAGACATCGGACCCTACAGCGCGTGAATGACGTTGGTGACGACGCCCCAGATTTCAAACTCTTGCTGCGGTTGAACCTCGATCGGCTGGTAGTTTCGGTTCTCCGGGAGCAGGCGCACGGCGGTGCCCCGTTTGGAGAGACGCTTCACGGTGAGTTCGCCATCCAGCGCCGCGACGATCACATTGCCATCGACCGCTTCAAGGGACCGATCCACAACCAATAAGTCCCCCGTATGAATGCCGGCACCGAGCATCGAGTCTCCGGACACGCGCACAAAGAAAGTCGCGGCGGGGTGCTTAATCAGGTGCCGGTTGAGATCCAGCTTGCCTTCGAGATAATCATCGGCCGGCGACGGGAAGCCAGCCGGCAGGCGGCCCAGGAACACGGGGAGCTTGTAGCGGGTGGAGAGATCAGGCGCGTAGACGGCATCGATGTGCATGACAGTTCCTCAGAGCCAGGAAGGGCTGTAGTCTACTCCCTAGGCCTGGGCTGGCTCAAGACAGGCGGGAGCGTTGTGCCGCGGGTTGTTGACCAGGGTACTGACTGGATAGGCCTGAAGTTCGGCACTGGGATACGGACGCAGCAAGGCCTTCAGCGAATCGGCGGGTGTGGTGTGATCGAGCCATGGGATATACGAGGCAGGCGCAAGGATCACTGGCATCCGATTGTGAATTGGCGCCATCAGGTCATTGGGCTCCGTGGTAATAATTGCGCAGGTCTCGATCGGCTCGCCTTCAGCGGGTTTCCAATGTTCCCAGAGCCCCGCAAAGGCAAACGGCCGCTTGTCCTTTCGACCAATCCAGATGGGCTGTTTTCGCTCACCCAACCGTTGCCACTCATAGAACCCGTCGGCAATGACCAGGCATCGCCGCTTCTTGAACGCAGATCGAAAGGCGGGTTTCTCAGCCACGGTCTCACCCTTGGCGTTGATACACTGGTTGCCGATCTTGGCATCCTTGGCCCAAGAAGGAATCAGGCCCCAGCGAAGCAAGACGCACTCACGTTTCACAGACTCAGGATTGAGACGAACGACCGCCACACGTTGCGTTGGGGAGATGTTGTAGTTGGGCTTGAACAGCAGGGGATCGTCAACCTGAAACTGTTCCGCGATGGCTTCCGGGGTAGCCGTCTGGGTGAAGCGTCCACACATCAGTAGCCTCGCAGGGAGGCTATTCTATGAAAACCAGGCATCGAAGTCCAAAGCTGCTTGTGGGCAATGACCGACCGGTTAGTGCACAACTCATCCCTCCCCCTCTTTGGATGTACCTCGTTCAGGTCTAGCTCGGTTCCTTCTCCCTGGTACGGTTGAACCAGACGCAGCGCTTTCACCGCATGGAGGACGACCATGACCTGTACGCGCTGTCAGGGATTGATGCTGGAAAAGACTCTTGTTGATATGGAAGCGAGCTATAACGAGATGTGGAGCCGCACTTGGCGATGTGTGAATTGTGGACATCGGCCTGGCGTCGCGATGCAACAGCACCGGCGAGCAGGAGTAGAACAGCAAGTAAGCCGCCTCACGGTCGCCGCAGTCCAATAGGAACCCGGTTTGATCTATAAACCGGATTCCGTCGAACCGTTGGCGGCGTGGGGCGCGATCCTTGGGAGAGAACCCATCGTGAGGTCAGCCACCATTCTCATCATCGACGATCAAGAGTCGGTGCGTATGATGTTGAAGCGGGCACTGGAGGGTGCCGGCTATCAGATCGCTGAGGCGGCGAATGGACGGCAGGGCCTCGAATGCTTTCGAGCAACACCTCCCGACCTGGTCATTACTGATCTTGCGATGCCGGAGATGAACGGCCTGGAATTGATCTTGGAATTGACCCGCGCCTTCTTGGATGTGAAGGTCATTGCGATGAGCGGCGACGCCTCCGATGGATTCCAGGCGGCGAAGCTGCTTGGTGCTCGACAGACCTTTCCAAAACTGTTCGATCTCTCGGCGCTGCTCCACGCCGTTCAGTATGAATTGAAGCATTAGCCGCTGTGCTACAAGAAACCGTACTCATGACAGTCCGTTTTGCTGGATACAGCCCGCCGAAACTCCTGAATTACCTCTGAGCACAACGGGCTTGCCCAACGGCGCACCCCTATCTGTGAGTAAGTGATTGCAGCGGGGCCGAGCTGTGCTATCCTACGACGAATAGGGCTTCTGCTGAATTGAATGGGAGTGCGCGAGGACTATGGCGAGACAGGTAGAGTACAAGGGCTATACGATTGAATCCACCCCACGTCGTGACGCGAACGGGGACAAGTGGCAACTTCATGTCTTCATTTCAGTCCAGCATCCACGAGGCGTTCAGACCCGTGAATTTCCATCGGAGGTGCTCTACGCGACAGAACAGGAGGCCGATATCCACGGAATTGCCTTCGGACAACGGGTTATTGACGGAAAGGTAAACGGCTGGACCGTCTGGGATATGAAATCGCAGGATCGTCGGACTACCCCACGGTTCGCAGTCCAATTCCGTACGACGTTTTCCGCTTCTCCGAAACTGGACGGAACGGGCACTATCCTTGATCTTTCAGCGGGCGGGTGCCGAGTGGAAAGTTCGGCCGCTCCGACACCGAGCGTGACATTGGAACTCCGCATCTATGCGCCGGACTTGGAATGGCCGCTGATGATTGAGGCGGCGACGGTGCAATGGGTCAGCGGGGGGACATTTGGGCTCGCGTTCTTCCGGATCGCAGAGGCTGAGCGCGAACGGTTAGAGCGGGTCATCGAGGGGCTGACAGGCACTGTCTCTCGTGCTGTGTAATGACCGGACGGTTACTGCACGCAACATCAAAGTATCACGAATTTTCGGGAAGTGCATTTATGATTCACCCGCACCACGCATGATGGAGGAGTGTACGGAGGCGAGAAGTCTACGAAACGGACAGTTACACTATTGGCGCGGGTGCTTTCTGTCTCGATTCCTGACAGCCGTCGGCTTCACGCTCGATGAAAGCCGTCAATGTCTCGCTCGATTCCTCATCTACAATAATGAACTCTACGCCATAGTCTGTTCCATCCGTCCAAGACACGAAAGCGGCCGCCACATACACTCGCTCCGATACTGAGAGACTCAACGTGAACGAGAAGCATGCCCCTTCCGGTAAGGAGAAGTTGCCGGAGAATCGACACCCCGACCGGGAGATGTTCCACGCAGTTCCCTCCCCTTCCTCTTTGCCAGCCTGATAGGTAACCGGGGCACATACTGACACACGGGGGTGAGAACGCATCGTCGATTGATTGGCCATGGTAGACAGCGCCTTGCCTCCCACTTGAGCGGGATTCAGCATATTTCACATCTCTTTAGATCGCATCATATTGCCGGCGCATTTCATCTTCACGATGGGCCCGCCGCGAGCCGAGCAAGAAGGATATCCCGGGCAGAGTGAGACACACCATCGTACTGATCACAATAAAAATGCCGGACTTAAAGAGGAGATTACGAATATCGACGAGAAAGTAGAAGAGACGATCCCATTGTTCGACGGTAAAAATTCCATGGACCACAAAATACGTCGACGTGAGCACGTTCGAAATAATATCCGGAGTAATCCGCCAATAGAGGAAGTGAAACACCACAAAGATCAAGAGCATCTTGAGAATGCTGCCGGTGACGAACCCCCCGTACAATTGCCAGATCGCATTGCGGCACACTTTGCCGAAATAGCACGCGCCCAAGTTAAACGCCAACAGAATATTGATGCCCAGGGTGTAGCTCAATCCAATCAGAAGAGAAAAGACTTGATCTGTCACCGTAGGATCATGCGTGCCGAAGATCGGGATGACCCGATCGATCACCCCCACGCTGATCGGCGTAAACACAATATTGACCAGCATGTCGGCCCACGCCCCTTTAAGCCCGACGTCGAAATACCCAAACTTCTCGTTCAGCAGGAGAAAATGCGGCGGGATCTCCATCCCCGTCCGTTCCACCGCCGAGAGCTTCTCAATATCAGAAATCGCTTCGAGGAGGCTTTTCGGCTTAGCCCGTGGCGTCGTGCTGGGGAATAACGGCCCCGGATTCCCCTTCCCTGCAATCCCACTCCCTCCACCTTCCATCAATCACTCTCCCAACAGCCCAAAGGTCCGGGCCACCGATCCAAAATAGGCAAAGCAGGTCGTAAAGACGAGGAACAACACCGCGAGTCCAAACTTCTGTTTGTAGGTCCCGTACCAGAACGAATAGAACAGACACAGCGCGGCGCCGATCCGCGCCAAAGTGCCGTGGAACATCAAGTTAAAGAAGTTCATCCACATGTGGCGATATGCCTCTTCGCTCATGTAATTCAGCGGGTCCAAATACTCGAACAAACTCGCTGAGACCGGCTGAATCACGTGAATACTGATATTCATGAGCAAGGGTTCCATCCGTTAGTTAACGACGTCCTCGATCAACTTAAAAAACCCTGTCTTCCGCTGTTCCAGACTTGATGGCGTCGTAGCAAATGCGGATTCCAGGATTGGCACAGCATAAATCGGGAGTTCTTTCTTCGTCTTCAGGCGGAGCTTATACCGTCGACCGGAAAAACCTTCGCCAATCGACTCAGCCAGAACGCCCGCGGTCCCCAATGCGACCGCGAGTTGATTCAGCACTTGATCACGGTCAGAAAGTCGCAATAAGTGAATGTCGACAATCTTCTTCTGTCGCGCGAGTTCCTTCACGACGCCGTACAACGCCCGCGTCTGGCAGTACACAATGCCCCCACTCGCCACCGCCGCCCATTCCCCTTTCTTGGTACTGTCCGTCCCACCCATGTTGATGAGAGGCTCAACCAGCGCGAGAAACTCCGACGTCGTAAACCAGTCTTCCCACCGTTTGATCTCCAGGGTCTTCGTCACATAGGCCACCTCTTCTTCGCGCGCGCGGCCGTCTGCCACCTTCAGTAACGTGGCAAACGCATCCTTCACCAAGCGATGATGCCCTTGAATGGCCTCGCAGACCTCATCGATCCAGAAAATTTCAAGCTTCTCGCAATATTCACGGATTTTCATGACGCTGATCGCCGGATGATCGCGCATGGAATAAATCCCCGACGCTCGAAAGGCTGGAATTTTGCCAAGATCATGCCCAAGGCACGACATCAGCATCTTCGGGATCAGCGGTTCGGGATCTTTGTAGTGGCTCATCAACTCTTTCAGCCCATGTTTTGTCACCCGATGCGTGTGATCTCGTAAATTCACTTGCGCGAGCGTATCCCGAATCGAATAGAGATCCGTGACCTCTTCATCTTGCGTTTTGGCCTCCAACACCACCGACGGGCAATCTCCATACTCTTCCAACACGTCAATCATCGTCACCAACGGGCCCAGGACTTGCTGACGTTCAAGGAGACCCTGGTACGGCAGGATAAAGTCCCGCAACAAGATGGATGAAGCCGCTCGTTTCGTGATCGGCATCCTTGGCGCCACTACCGCCGGCACTGCACTCACCACAACCGGTTCCTTTCCAGGAGATCTCACCACCTCACGTCCACGAAGAATCGCCGAAACCACACTTGGGCCTGCCAGCGCCAGGGCTTCTTCCATCGTGACCGCCGGCGTTCCAATAGGACGCAAGCCACTCCCATGCACGGGTCGAAAGTCTTGATTATGCCGCAGCCAGACGGGGGCCAAATCCTCTAACGCGATCACCAACGGAGAGGGTTTGACGAGCGGCATCCATTTCACCGTCGTCGCCATTTGTTGCGGCACTCGGACCAACGGGGATTGACGAAGTCGATCGAGCATCCTATGCACCCAGCGATTCATCGCCATGCCTCCGGCAATTCCACCGCCTGCACCTGCTCCTGATTGACCACCATTTTGGTCGGTCGGCCAAACAGTGCCGTGACAATGGTGGCTTTCCCATCGCTAATCTGATCAATCCGCCCCACTACATGCATAGTCCCGCATGGCACACGGACCGTTTCTCCAACATCGGGACACGACGGCATCACCCGCTCCATTTGCAATCCCGCGACCTCCTCTATACTCAGTGGGAGCACCTGCCGCACACCGCTACACGCCCGTATCAGTGGCAGACATCCCTCCTGCCCGTGCCACACCACATACTCATCCGCCATCCGCCGGATGTCCGAGGCACCAGACTTCTCCAATAACTGAATCAATCGGCGCACTCCCGATCGCACGACGTGACTGGCATACCAATGTCCCATCGTTATTCCTCTCTCATCGAAGTTGATCGAGGGCCTTCTTGACTCTCCAGGGATATTGCGGATTGATCCCGTTATACCGTTCGATCGCACGCCAGTTATATCCATGACGCTCGATCGATTCACTGAGGATTCGAGCCGACACTTCCAGGTTGGAACAGCCATCGAGGAGGGAGATCGGATGAATCCGAAACCGCTCCATATTCCGCGTATTGACTTGGCCTAACCCGACATCAAAGTTCACATTCTGTTTCCACAGTCGCGTGACTAACATTATCGCTTCTTTCATGGAACGGACTGTTTGGGGAATGCCCTTACCACGCTGATTGACCGACACCGCCAGCGGATCCCAATTCCCATTTTCGACCTGCACAATCGCTCGCAGCAGTGTCGAGGGAAGCTGATAGGCAGTGGCGGCTTCCTCAAGACAGACCTGAAATGGGTGTGCCCGTTCCTCCACCAGCGCGCGCGCACCCTGCTTCTCTCCTTTTGCCACGCCATGCGCCGGCACACCCATCACCACCACCATGGTGCCCAACCCCAGCCACCAGCGCATCACGCACTCCCTCGTACCCGCAACTCGTTCATCACACGGCGGCCCCAAGCATGACCTGCACCGGCAGCGGTTTGGCTGCCATCACGGGGAGCGCTTCCACGGTACGCCACCGGACAGCGGTCCCTTGAACGGTGATGCTTTTCATCGACATCCCCTTAGCCGAGACTGTTTCCACTTGGAAATCGAGGCCCATGATGGCCGTTGGATTTCCATACTTCTCATACGCCATGTCACTCAGCTCACGGAGGGCGGGGAGAATCAAATAATTCTGCACCGGTTTATCGTAGCTTCGGACTCCGCCCCCGATAAAATCTCGAACCCGTGCCATGATGTCTCGCACCCAGCCCATCCCCTGCGTTTTATGAACAAAGACCAAGCCTAAGGGTTCACAGAGTTGCGGTTCATTGTTGATACTATAAATTCCAGACTCCCCGAGGGTGAACATTGGCAAATAGGGTCGGTCCTCTGACAGCATTGTGCCCTCCTCCTATCTCAGCAGCCTGGTGCGCCAGGATTCATGGCACAAGCCTTTTGACGTAACGATTCCGCAACGGCCGCTTGATCATAGTTTGTGGTGATCGACGAGAAGTATTCGGTGAAATCCATCGTCTGAAAGTTCAAAGCTGCGAATTCGTTCAGCGTAAACCCATCACAATCAGGGGCATCGGCTGTCCCGAAGTTCTGCCCCAACTGCGCCTTCCCTTGTTCCTGAATAATCCGCGCTAATTTTGAGCGGAAGGCACAATACACATCAGCCCGTCGCGCGCAAATCTGAGCAAACCCCACACTCCACCACTCAATACAGTGGTTCCCAACCAAGACCACCTGCTGCGCCCGCTTATCACCAGCCAACGATACTTCCACATCGGTACACGTCCCCAACATTCGATCGGGATCGTCCGCACAACAATCGATGATCAACGTTCCTAACGTGGAATACGAGCAGGCCTTCGGTGTGCCCGTGAATATCCGCAATTGATCCTTATCGAAATCATCCTGCACCGCTTGGACCATCGCCATCATTGTCGCGGCAATCTGAAAGTTCTGATTCGGAGGGGTACTCGTATCCATGCAAAACGGGACATAACTCCCTGGCGCGCCACAGGAGGTGCATTGTTGCACCACGGTTTGTTGCGCACAGACGGTTCCCCCCCCACACTGCACCGTCACCGAGTAGGTATCACAGCCGCCCGGGATGGGGGTCGTACAAGTCGAGGCCACATCAAAGCACCCCGCCTGCAACAACGGTGCACAGGTGTCCGTTGTCAGACTCGTAAAGCCCCATTGCTCTTCCCGTACCCATGCCCCACTCGCCGGCGCCACCGTTGGCGGGAGAAGGGTCTGGACGGTCCCATCACTGAGCGTCACGGTTCGTGGGACATCATCAAGAACCACGGAGGACATCCGTACCCACCCGGATGCGCGAACTCCGGCGCACTGATCGTTGATCACATCTTTTCGAATGACCCACGACTTTCTCCAGCTTGTAGCTTGAACACTTCCTGATTGCGCTCCTGACGCTCCACACACAATGGCGAGCACCTGGCCGGATGAAATAGAGAACGAGGTCCCACCACACTGTCCACCGATCGACACATTGACACTGAAGTTGACGAGAACAATCTGCTCATCAGCGGCGAGCGTGGGTGGCGTGAAAGAAAAGCTGGCAAAGTTCCGCCAGCCGATCCCCCCGCAATTTTCACCTACCACTCCCCCTGGCCCAGTGCCCAACCACTGCATAACATAACTATCCGGGGAGGGATTCAGAACCCGGACATACATATAGTGGTCGACACAGAAACCATTCGACGGGCCCGGACCTCCGGTTATCGGAACTTCTCGAATACTATTCGTCACCTGAATGAGACAGGTCAGTTGACCACTCCCTGGTCGAGTACACGTCTGAGTCGACGGGGAAGCTTGAGTCCAGGACACACAAATCGTCACATCCGTACAGGTGTTGACGTTGGGATTCGGCGTGATCGAACTGGCAGTCGTATTCGCCGTGGTAACCGGAGCGCTCGTCGAGAGGTTATAGCCTCCCGCATCCACGCCCATTTGTTGCACGCGTGTCGCGTTTGGATCAGTTGCCGCTGCATTGCCGGCCGCATTATTTAAGCCTGACACATCACCCGTGTCGGAATAATATCCAGAGGCAGAAGAACCTGCACAGCTGGCATCTGTACAGCCGGATGTGCCGCCATATTGAGGGACCGCACCTTGCTGGCCGCTCACCGTTCCTCGATCCAGCGCTCCGGTCGACTGGATATTGCCCATGGCGCAGCGGGCCTTCTGCAGCGGATCGGTAATCCCGCTACAAGATCCTTGAGCAAGAGCAGTCCCTGTGACCGGGACGATTCCAGCCATGACGATCATCGCCGTCAGAATGTGCCGCACCATCACCATCCGCCTCTCCGCCTGCTCGTATAGCCTTGCCGCTATGGTTTCTCTCCGACACCCGCTGTCTGTGACGCGGTTTGCACGGGCTTCTTCCAGCCAATCTTTTCCTTCGCCCAATCCGTCCATGACTGCTTCGTCGTCGGTTTTACTTCTCCTGCCGAGGGCGTCAGAAGCGGCGATTGCCCACCACTATCCGTCACCTGTGCCGATGTGGTTGGAGCAGGTATCACCTCATCGGGCTTGACCGCGACGGCTCCCGCTACAGCACCGTCCTTCGGACCAGTCCCCGCACCCTCTGTCCTCGTCACTGGAGCAGTGGGAACGATAGGAGCTTGGGATACCGTTGGAGGGACAACCACAGAAGGATTCTCCCCCACACTCCCCGTAATATGAGGGCTACCAGTAGTCACCGGGGCAGAAGTCACAGGCGATGGCTCCGATTTCGCACTGAAGGCTTTCGATGGCGGCACAACCGTCGGAGCCTGCCCGAGTTTCTGCTCCAATGCCCGCTCAGCAGCCCCCTTCCCCTTCCCTTTTCCATCCGACTCAGAACCAACTTCTTGTTTGTTGGTATCAGTCGTCTCAGCCGGCCGAGAGAGTTTGGCAACCGCCAGCGCCTGCTTCCGCAACACTTCGACCTTCGCGCCCAACCCCGAGATCGTTCCATTCATCGCTTGTTGCTGTTCACTCATCGTGCGAAGCAACTCCAAGGTTTCTTGGGCCTGGCCCGTAAATTTGCCGAACTCCACCCGCTGAAGAGCCAATTCCTGACTCACGGTGGTCAGCCGAGCTTGGAGCGCTTTCATATCCACCAAGGCCTGTTGAACCGTTGACTCCAAGCCTGTGACACGAAGCGAGTGCTGCGAGTAGGCTCGACGCAACGCTTGCACATCAGACGTCAAACCATCCCGTTCAATATCCTGTTCTGTTTTCACGTACCGTAAATGCTCGTTCTGCTCCACCTGTTGATCGTACGCAGACTTGGACACACACCCGCTCAACGCCCCAGCACACAGAATCCCCGTCATCATGATCTTCATAGCAACCTGCATAGTCGCCTCCTTACAAAGTTAAGGGTGCTCCCGCCCCCTATGTAGACGCTCCTCGATGCACAACGCTCGGCCGGCCATTACTCGAACCTGTTGACCCGATCGTGACGTCATCCTTCGTCGTGATTTCCACCTCAGTCCCAATCTTTGCCACGCGGGGTTTTTGAGGCTCACGGAGTTCACGCGGCTCGTAATAATCCACGTCCACCGTCCCACACACTCCACGCACCACCCGATCTAACTCCCGCACCAACGTGAGCGCTTCGGAGAGCCGCGAGTCGCTCCGGAGCTGCTCCATGCTGATCGTGCGCAACACAACCAAGACACGATCCATGCGAATGATCTGTTCAACCACTGCACGAACTTCTGCCGTTTGAGGAACCACCACATGTGCGCGTGGGTCAGCGACCATACGTTTCCGTTCATCCAGAGATTCGCCTAACGCCGGCGTGAGCAACACGAGATCGCCACCAGAAGCCCGGAGCCATTCGGCCGCTTGCTTAGTCCACGTTTGAATAGGTTCGAGGAGTGCTAAGACTTCCGCTACAGTACGAGTAACGCCCAGATCTCGCCGTAACCGCGGGATCGCCTTATTGAGTGGGTACACCATGCGAATGAGAATGCGCCCCTCAAACGATCGCGGCAGAACAATGAGACTGCCATACTGCTGCAGGAGCTCCCGGTTGAGCGCGATCCGTTCCTCGGGCGTTTTCTTTTTGCGTTTGGCGTTGGCCCCAGACCCATTGTCGGGCTTCGGTAAACCGGAACTCTGTGCTGACTGATTATTCATAGTCCCTCCTGTAGGCTGGCCAACCGAATCGAAAACCCGGTGACACGGCCTGCAACGGCCACATTCAAGCCAGCCTTCCCAAGAAATCGTGGCATCACTGCTGCCGGCACACGGACCTCAGCCTCATGGGCACGACGGTCGACCGTGATTCCTTTCACCTCACCAAGCGGAGCCGGCACCAGCGCGTGTTTAATAAATTCTTCAAGCGAGGCACTGTAGAGCACCAAACACGGACGTAACCGTGAATAGGATCCAAACTCTCGCAAATACGGCAGGCATAACTTGATGGGGTCATCACCCGTCGGTGATCCCACTGCGATCTTGACGAACTCCGCATGCTGGACTGTCCCCACCGCCTTCACATTCACACGCCCCTCCGCGATCAACGTGGCAAACAACAGTTCAGCGACACGGCGAATAAAATGCCCCGATCGTTGGGATACAATCGGATACGGTCCCTCAACCGATTTGATGCAGGCATAAAACCGGTCTCCAACCCGGTAGAGGCCATCCGCACAGACCCGAGGCAGCACCGCCATCCGGTCCGTGCCCCCGATCAAAGTCAAATAACCAGGCTTGTCAGGATTGGCCTTGACTACCTGCCCCAACACAAAATGACCGACCTTATCGAACGCCATACTTAGTATTACGCTCGCGAAGTGGAAGGCCCTTATCGGCGCTTCCGATCGAATTCCTCTTGAAACATCTTTCGACACAGACTCAAGGGGAGGAACACCGTATCGACATGACGTGCGGGAACCACCACTTTCACCAAATATCGCCCTTCGTACTCCGCCGTCACCGTACTGACCTGATACCCCTTACCGCGCAGTGCATTAACGAACTCTTCTGGACCGGACCACTTCGGAAGGTCACTCACTTCCCCGGCTATGGACGACACCTCCCCACACCCTCCCATCCCGGATGCCACCATCCACCGCTCCGGTCCATACGGTGACTGTGCCCACACGGGGATCGCCCACATCCCCCACAACATCGTGATCCCTACCATCAGTGTGCGTATCAGCATTGCCCCACCATCCCTTGGATTCCCTTGCGAGTGCTCCCCTTCTCTGCCATACCTAGTGCTATTACGATCCCTCGCGTAATAGAGCACTGATGCCACACAGACTGCGCTACGGCTGGTCTCTCCTCGTCTGGCTCACTCTCCTCACCGGATGCGCCAATTCGTACTTCGTGCCGATAGAACTTGCCCCCTCACGCATCGAACGCAGCCCGGCCGGGACAGAACCGGCCAGTCGGCCGATCCTGCACGTGATCACCCACTCGGATGGATTGGGATGGGAAGTCTCAGCGACCCAAGAATGGATCGACCGAGAAAACGTCACTGAACAGGAATATTGGAAAGGGTGGGTCTATACACCAGCAAAGAATTCAGCAGTCCAAGCAGGTTACACCGCCGGCACCGTCATTACGTGCCCAGGCAGTATTCTCGCTCACGTCTTTATCCGGATGATTCGGGTAGTTGGACTCTTGGACCAGGCAGAACCCACGTGGCACTACATTAAAGGGCTTTGTGTCGCCCCACTGCTAGGCTTGGATCCCACCACTCCACAGTGGCAGACCCTATCAGGACCCACACATGACGTCACACCCGTCTCCCAACGAGTCACCCGTCCTCTCACCACCGGACGCCTCCAACTCCGCTGGATGCATAAGCACTTCGATCCGGTCGGAACAGAATATGTGATCACCAAGAAGTCCCCAACACTCGATATCCGATTACGGGAGGTCGCGGCCGTCCTCCTCCGGACCCATCACCCCGACATCCTCCGACAAGGCCAATTGGAGATCACCCTCCATACCAGTGAGGGATTCACCATCACGACCCCCATTCCAATCAGTCCATCCACGTTAAAAAAAGCCATTGAGTCTGATCTGATCCGACGACCTGTTTCAGACTGGCCAACATCGCTCCGGATTCGCCTTGAGACTCAGGACTCCGCGCTGACATCACTGACCCAAACCCTCCTCACTGAACTGCGTTTACCCATCGTAACCCGCGGAACCACTGCTACCTCGCTGTATGCGGCTCAAAACCAAGAAGTTTCACCCCTGTTCCAAGAAGGGACATCGAATTCCATCGGCCATTGGACCGGCGCCACCGTACTCCTCTCCCTCACGAGCACGCGCATAACCGAAACCACACATTTATTTGTGGCCACTGCAAGCTCGATCGAAACAGGGCTTATCCTTGGACAATTCACCCTCGAAGGGCGAGCTGGCCTCTCTCCGGAAGTCGCCAGTACCCTGCGTGCACAACTCACACAGTTGCTCACTGGCGACGGGCTCGCAGTTCGTCGAGGCACTATGATGGAGGAACGCCGATGAAGATGCTGGTTGCCGCCATCCTTATTTTCTTATCTGGCTGTCAAACACTCCTGACCTCGGCTACCGGGACACCCTCAACGACTCGCCTCCCGATCGAGCGACTTCCCCACAGCACCCCGCATGTGCAGCTGACACCCAATGCCACCAAAGATCGTTGGTCCATCCAGGTCACGCAACAATTCGACGACGTCGAGGAAGTTCATACGGTCCAGCAACAGGCAGCACGTCGTTACCTCTTCTGGCCCCTGGCCCCTCTGAACGGGCTGACCCAATGTCCGGCCGGTTTAATCACTTCCGTGTTCTCTTCTCGAGAGGGCGCCAACATCCTGCGAGAAGTCGGCTGTATGCGGCTCATCGCCATGGAGCCTCTACGCAATACCGTTCCCACCCGCATGACCGACGATCGACAACACGTACACCGAATGTCCGAATCCCCTGTCGCCGGCGCTGAGATCACCTTCCGTTCACACGACACGGAGGACCTGATCCACACCTTGACCGGCATCGATGGACGAGCCACTGTACGAGGCCTTGCGCAACGGACGCTCGCCGGCATTCTCAGCATTTCAGTGGCCAACCAGATCATCGAAACACAAGAGATCACCCTCAACCCCAGTCACCCCAACTCACACATACGAGCACTACAGCTCCCGCCCAACCCCGTATTCCAAGTGGACGAAGCACACACCTCGCCCTACCTGGAGCACATGATCCGCATGCAGCTCCTTCAACTCGGGTTCTCAGTCCTGCCAAACACTCGATCGCACAACGCAATTGTGGATGAACAGAAGATCCAACTAACAGGAAGAATCGAGGATGGGTCAACGGTGAAGACCGCTCGTCTCGCACCACCAACAATTCTCATTCAAGGAAGAAAAGAAGAAGAGTCCCCGTACGAAATCACAGTCCTCTTCGTAAAGAACGGCGAGCAGCACATCATCAGAATTGATGATCTCGGCGAATTAGCCCTTCTCCTTCAACGCCAACACTATAAGTAAGAGCCATCCTCACACCGTGAACCGCAAACGGACATTGTGTTGACATTCGGCACACATTGTCATATGGTTATCAGACATGGAATCATGGGAATATGCCTTCGACCCGGACAAGAATGCCTGGCTCATACAAGAACGAGGGATCAGCTTCGAGCAGATCATCGCCCTCATTGAAAGCGGCCATCTCGTTCAGGTGCTGGAACACCACGATCGCGAGCGCTATCCCCACCAGTTGCTCTATGAAGTCGATGTGAATGGGTACATATACATCGTCCCAGTCGTGAGAGAACACCGAACGCTGTTCTTAAGGACGATCTATCCCAGCCGAAAGGCCACCAGACATCACGAGAAAGGACGCGCCACATGAAAAAGAAACTTCTGCTGGATAAGGACGAGGATCAGGTAGTCGCGGATTACGAGCGCGGCGCCTTCAGGCCGGTGAAGAATCAAGCTATAGCAAGAAAAGAAGCCATGGACGCCGCCCGACGCTACATGCGCAAAGACGCCCGAATCAATATCCGTTTATCGACCGCTGATCTTGAAATGCTGAAGCGGCGCGCCGCCGAGGAAGGCCTGCCCTATCAAAGCCTGATCGCCAGTATCCTGCATAAATACGTCAGCCGCTCTGTGCCACAGACCAACTAACGGGCAAGCGGAGTAGCTTCAAGTACACAATCGCCGTACACTTCCTTATACATTCCATTACTGATGAACGTATTCGGAGCCGATGCCGGACCAGGGACTGCTCCCAAGGCAACAGTTGATCGATAATTCACAATGCCAATGCCCTTTCTAGTTTTATCTCGACATATATCATCCAGCTCAAAGCCTAGTGCATCTTTACCTTCAGAACGTATAAGATTGTCTACAGAATCCCAAGCGCCTAGTGTGAGAGCGGCAGAACGAACAACCTGATAGCCAGGAATTTGTGGCCCCACATAACGCCCCAACCACTTCCCCTTAACATTCCCTTCTGCCTCGGCCGCGGCCAGAGACCCAGACCAAGAGAGACCAATAATGAAGCAGACAATTACAACCATCACCCGAGCCATCGATTTCATATTTCTGTTAGCTACTTTACTGGTCAGTCACGGGGATTCTGACTGTGATCAGGATCAAGAAACTCTCTCTGATAATCACTCGCCCAGCCTAACCGCTCAAAATCGTCGTTATCATCCCCAACCGGCATTTGGCCAAGAATTTCCCATGCCCCTCGAATATACTCCCGGATAGTCGAAAGCCAGCTCAGCATGGTCACCTACCTCCGTGAAGAGCCGCTAGATATCCCTCGCTGACGCTTAAACTCTTCACGCATACTTGTTAGGTTATCATAGATCCCTCGCTGTTCAGGATCAACAGGGGCCTGAGGATCATAGGGACGGGGGCTACCACCTGTTATCTTATCGGCAGATTTCCTAAAACGACCAATGCGCATGGCATCCATGGAAGTACTCCACCCAAGGCGTACTCCCTCTGCAGCTTGAGCCGCTTCCTTCCAAGGACCTGGTTTATCCGGGTCAAATGCATCTGACAGCCCCAAGACTTCCAATGACTGCTGTCCTTTCGACACCATCGTGGAAGTCTCATCGATTTTCGTATTGAGCATATAGGCTCGACTCTCATGAAACTCAATTCCTTTATTTCCCTCACTCCAAATCCGTTCACCTGCCTGATTGAGGACATCACGAACAACAAACCCACCAGCCGATTCCGCTTCCCGATGGCTCACCTCACGTACATTGGTCAACCTAAACTGACCTGGGTTTTTGGGATCTGCCTCTACATCCCCAACGCTGAACACCGGCCCCCGCTCACCCTCGTGATAGCCGATCTGTTTTCCCGTTGCGGTGTTTGTGAAATGCATACTGACGATATCCCCTTCTGGAGACATCTCGATCCCCCCTGCGACACGGGCTGTGCCCTGTCCGTCCAACCCAGGAACAAGAAACGATCCTGAAAAACTATTCCGATTTGAGGTCTCGCTCGTCAACATCCGCCAGTCGCCTGTGCCGTCTCCGCCTCGACCAAGAGTCGACGAATGGAGATTGCCAGCGTGGTCCGCAACCCGTTTATCAACCACACCGGAAACAGCACCTGAAACCGTATGCTGACTTGAATCCTGGACTAATCTCTGTGTACTTTTCTGCCCATCAGCTCCCTGCACATTTTGCACGGTCTCGATTGCATTAAACTTCTGTGACCCTGCTCCAGCAGAAATCACGTACCCAGTTCCCTCTCCCCCCTTTAGCTCAGATGCCCCATCAGATCCAAGACCATCCAGAGTCAACTTCCCACTCCCCACAGGCAATTCACTCAACGGCCGCGGTTCCATCGAGACCGCCAATGAGCGTTCACCAAACGCACCTTTATTAACGGCCGTCGTGGTATCCGGTGTCCGAATCAAACGATCAAACAGCGACCCTGACCTCTCCGGATCCACCGTCGCATACCCATGCGACGTAAAATGGGTTTGCCCAATAGCTTTCAAATTCCCATGTCCATCGTCTTGCCAAGCCTGACCGGTGAAGCTTTCTTCATACGTGTAATCCGACGACCCTGGATTGTTTCTCAACGTCAACTGCCGGCCACCATCGCCAATGACACGTTGTGTCCCCCCATGATCCAAATCAGAAAAGAAGACCTGACCGTCTTTGGATTCAACATGACCTCTGGATACGACATTATTCCCATCAATCACCGGACCGTTATAACTCCAGTTCTGACTATCCCGCCCCCCATACTTCTGAAGGTGTCCGCCAACCAACTGCAGATCACCGACCTGCATCATCATCCCTGAGGAATGCGCTTCTAACCGTGCGGACCAATCCTCAGTGGGAGCATGCATCTCCCAGCGCCCTTGCTGTTGGTTGTACGACATCTCTCCACGAAGCTCGCCACGGTAGCCATCTTGATCCACCGTAAACGACGATTGAAACGGCTGCCCACTCCCATCGGCGGCCACCCCACCCTGACCATGCACCACACCAGCTAACGTCTCATGAGAGCCATCAGCATGAAACACCTCAACGTGTGAAGCCCCTGAATACGATCGTGTCAGTTCTCCAGCATTCCCCTCTGTGGTCGTCGTCATCAGCCCATGCTCGGAACTATGTTGCGTGTGTAAATTCGTCCCATCACTACTCGTCACGGTCATCCCTTTGGAGAAATCCGGCATGCCTTGGTCATTCAGTCCGACATTGCTCAACGCATACCGATGTTCACCGTGCTCCGTTGAATGCGCGGTCATCACCCCACCACTCCACGAAGAATCGGCTGAGGGGCGTGAAAAACTGGCTGTCACATCCGCCATGACAGTCTCGGTTCGCCCATTGACGCTCATCGGCACGGCCGCAGTCCCGACTGCCGTAAATAACTGTTGATGATCCCCTTGCGTGCGAAGTTCTTTGGTGAACCCCCCTTCCGACCAGGTATCGCTGAGCGACTTCTGTTGGTTCATGCGCTGATTCCAGGTCTCGCGGTAGTCATGTTGGACATTATTGCCGTCACGGCCCATATACGACACGTCGACATGATCCCCCGACACCTCAAATTGAGCCGAGTGCATCTGACCATCAGCACCCTGAACCGGTTGACGCCACACCCCTCCCATATACTCATCACCGTGCTTGCTCCATGAGCCCTCGGGACCATGGTACTGCTTCGTCATGCCATCCCGGCTCACCATCATCGAGCTCCCGTCACCATACCCAACACTCGTATTGCCCCCTTGGTGATGCACCATCGTGCCAGTGCCACCACGAAAGTAGCTGGACCCAGCATGAAACCCACCCGACGCATCTTGCACCATCGGGGAGTGCTCCTCCTTCAAATGCTGTCCGGGCTCCACATACTTCCCATCTCCATGGGCATACTGCGACGCCTCATGCGCCGCAGCCGATTGCGCCCCCGCTGTGGCCCCTGTCACCGCCGAAGCCAACGAGCTCATCCCATACGCCGCGACCGTCGCCAAGGTCGGAACCGCCCAGATCAACCGCCCTGAGAACGTATTGAGGCCAATCAAGACATTGGAATAGTCGTCAAACGAATTGAATGAAATCAGCCCCACGGTAATCTGCGCCATCTGTTGAACCCCATACTGATACACCACAAAGTTCAAGATCGCGTACATGGGGATCCACATAAAGAGCCATCCATACCCCAATACCAATCCGCGGATGGTCGCAAACATGGCAGGACTCATGGCTAACGCCAACATGAGCGGCGTCAAAAGATACACCACACTCTCCGAAACAGTCCGCATCAAGGGAACAAACCGAGCCGATATCAACGAATCCGCATACGCTTGATTCTTAATATCGGCTGTAATGGATTTCGTCATTTGGACAACCGCACTCGCGGTATCGTTCCCCTCTTCAGCAGATTGACGATCCGCATCCTTCCACCGCTCGCGCAACAACACATTATTGATGAGTGCGCGAGGACCCTGCCCGCTCCCCATGATATTCGTGATAAAGGCCTGCACCGGCGTCAATTCCCCATCGGGCACATCCAGGACGCCCAACACAGCACGAAATTGCCGCATCGTCTCATCATAATCAGGCTCACCATTCGCCAGCCCATTCACAATCCAGCGATCGTACATCTCGGGACATGTGCTCTGGGCAAACTGATTCCCCAGTCGAATCTCGACAATCGGCAAAGCGGCGTTCGTGACCGCAATCGCCGTCACCATATTCGGAGAATTCAAAATGGGCTCACGCTGCAATCGATTCAGCTCAATCTCTCGGAACACACAATCCTTCAAATAATTGGTCACATTCGCCTGCAGATCACCAGGAATGAGTTCCTGCATCATGGTCTTCTGCATGTCGAAAAACCCTCGACCAATGGACGAATTGACCACCCGATACTCCGCCGGCAACCCAAAGGTTGTCTCAACACCCACCATCGTTTGATAACTGATCTCGGAGGTCATGTAGGCCGGAAACGCCACCGCAAGCGGGACGTTCCCAATGACCTGATCGGGCACTCCCGGATTCACCAAATCATGCACGAGGACGGTCATTCTGATATTGAGCGTCACCGCCAAAATCACGATCGCACCAAAGACCCATTGCCACTGAATCCGGCCACGGCCGAGGAAGGACACAATGCCGCCAAACACTAAACAGAGCATCCCCAAACGCAGGAGACTTTCATAGCCACCACCCATTAAAAAGACGATGGAACGAATCACATCAGACAACACATCGCCACTTCCAAATGTGTTAATTGGCCACATAGTAGGGGTGCTCCACGCTTATTGAACGTTATTCTTTTTCCGCTCCGGTCGCGCCAACGCCTTTTTCAACGTTTGCGTTGAATAATAGGTAAACGCCGGTCCATGTCCCAACCGCTCTAATTCGTACATCACTTCCCCATGAGCCGCTGATCGAACCGCATACGCTTGTTTGTAGAATTCGTTCACGTCGGCAGGAAACCCAACCTGTTTCTGCGCCCATCGGGCTGACTGTTTCTCGATTTCTTTGAGTGCCCGATCAATCCATCCCCACGCAAACTGTGCTCCGAGCAGGGCTCCAATTTGAGCCTTGAGCACCTCCGTCTGACCGGGTTTCGTCGAGTACCCCACCAACAAGCGATAGAGCGGAATGGGAGACTTATCGATCAAGTCTCTCTCAACCGGGGTCAATGCAATCCCATCGACGGTCAATTTCTGGACGATGGTGTCATACATCCGTTCCGCCCGTAGCTGTGTGCCCACCAAATTTGTGACATCCGTCTCGAACGGAGCCAAACACCTCGCCGTATCAGTTGGACCACAGTCAAGCAATCGCAAAACCATGGTTGTTCCATCCGCATTGATCAAATCAGACAGACGAATCGTTGGGGGTAACTGCGCGGGGACTCCATCGGCCCCGACATACACCGTCCCCATCACACTCTGCATCATCTTGGCATCATCCACCGCCCAACCAGACTCAATAAGCGCCTGATAGACAAGATTGCCCTTCGGATCTTCGGGTGTCCCATCCAACGCTGCAGCTGCCTGCTGAGTGGTTTGGGTACGCTCCGCGTCTTGACCCGCCCAATAGTCCATCAACGCACCACCGGCCACGCCCACTTCCTTCACCGAGTCTTGTATCTTCGTCGCCACCGACGAGATCTGATTAGGTTGGCCTCGAGCCAGCTTTGCCAGTTCTCCACCAATTTGGCAGGGAGAAATCCGGCCGGCCGCGTTAATCGCCCGCGCCGCCGCCTCCAACTTCGAAATGATGTTTTCACAAGGCTGACACAGCTCCATCAGCGCCAATTGGAATGCGAACCCCAAGACGGCGGACGTGCCCAGCTGTTGCAACAAATCGGTAAAACGGCTCAAGGAGGGAAAGGAAATAGACCCAAGATATAAATCAATCTTTCCACACCCGGCTGAAAAACGCGGTGGCGCAAAATTCACCAAGTTGAAGGTCTCATTCGGGATCCGGATCCCCATCGATCCGCCAGTTAACGCCCCCGATACCTGACTCTGATAGGCACCGGGTCGTGTCTGCGTGGCCCCGCCCCACCCATCGAACATCCGCTGCAATGAATCATTGATATCGGCGTGCGATACACCCGACGATCCAAGGACACTCAACAGAATAATCAGAGCACCGATGCGTTTCGCCATACGCCTCCGGATTAAGATTTCAACGGATGAGATTTCAGACCGGCCCGGTGTTGCAGGATCGTCAACACACGGGTGCGAAGATCATCCAAAGTAATCAGCCCAGTCCCGATCGGAACGATGAATTGCTCTTCAGGAATAGCCAAAAAGATCACGGGCACTTTATTCACCCCCAGCTGAGCGCCCATCCCGTTATCCACGACCGCCTGAGGAAACTCAGGGAGTGTCCGGCCATCCTGGGTCACCGCCTTCACCGAAATCCCATAGGTATCACTGAAGACCTTCAACATCTGCGCCTGCTTCTGACAATAGGGGCACGTCGACGTAAAGAAAAAGAACAATCCCGCCTTCTCCGAAATCCCCCGCAACACCTCATCGTCCTTTACTTGCTTCGCCTCGGCATAAATCTCATGGCCCACCGTTGAAATCGGATTCGAGGAGCTAAAGTCATACTGCGGATGCGTATACATGACGGTCGCCCACATATCCGTAAACCGCTGAGCCCGATTAAACGTCTCTTTATGCACCTGGATATAGCTCAACACCGTTTCTTCCGTTTGGACATCCAAGGCTGCTTCTTTCTTGGCCGTGAGAAGGATTTTGAGCCAGGCGGCGGGGAGGTTCGGTAAATCGATCTTATCAACGGGAAGTTTCTTGAGCGCTTCTTTCAGCGCCAGTTGATCTTTGAAATGCTCCGGTTGGAGCGGGATTGCCGGGGAAGGAGGTAACTGTTTTGGAGTAATTTCTTGTTCCGGTTCTGGAAAGCGATCTTGATAGAAGTAATAGCCTTTCCACTTAATCAACTCTGGCGACGGTTCCGGCTGAAAGAGTTTGTCGTAGTCCGCCCGACTAGAGCTCGCGCCTGCCACCAGCACGATGCCCACCATCACCCCAAACGCCCAGACCTTCATCATGCATCCCCTTCTGTTGATATTACGGCCTGGACCTCAGAGTCGCTGCGGACCGCCTCAGCACCTCATAAGAGACAACATCGTTGGAGTTTCCATAGGAGAAAGACAAAGTCATCCCCGTCGACCGGATAGGTGGAGGCCATCCCCCACATCAGCTGGGTCCGACCGATCGGCGAACAGCAACTGGTGACATTGTTCGACGTGGAATCCGCGATCGGATAGAGAAGTTGAAACTTGTACTGGCTTTTCACCATCAGAAAGGTCGGAATGTCCGTACAAATCGCGGACCCATCCGCAGCCCAATACAGCTCGGCTCCAAATCGCGCCAGTTTTGCCAATACCCGAGTCACCACTAATGCGGCCGGCTTGATCTGTCCACTATAGGAACCGGATGTAAACCCAGACGGCGGGTAGATGTTCCCGAATGAGCCCGCACACCAAAAGAGCGGATCAAGCGGGTACCCAAAACTGGCGGAAACGGAATCGACGGCACAGGCAGCCGTCGCAACAGGATTGGCAAAGAGAAACGCTTCGGGGAACAACAGTAACGATAGCGGGTCATCATTCCAGGCTGGATCGACTTCAGACAGATAGGCTATATCCAGGGGATTCCCCATCGAGGTCGCCATCGCACACAAGTAATCGATACCGGTTCCCAACATGGCCCATAGGGGGAAGATGATGAAGTGGACGTGGTAGTACGACATCTTCAGGGCCGGATCGTCTTGCGACACATCTACGAGCCCCCGGTTGATGAAGGTGGGGTCACTCCCAAGCGTCGCACCGTTCAAACTCGGAAAGCAGAGCGGATTGCGGACAACCTCCAGAAGGTGTGAGGGCATAAACGCCCCAAACGGAAGCCCTGGAACACAGATGTAGGGCGTAAAACAAATACAGCCACAGAGTTGTGGAGGGTAGATGGCGGAAATTCCTGGTCCGACCGCCGGACGGACACTGTCCTCACTTAAGTTAAAGACCGTCACCCCAATCAAGGACATGGGGAAGATACATTCCCAGCAAGTTTTGGAGAAAGTCTGTTCAAAAATATTTGAGCTAGGGCAATAGGCTTCGGTGACGGCAGGACCAATCAACAAGAATCCCACCACACACAACAACCCGACACAGAACACGGAAAGCCGCAACCATCGAGACTGAGCGAGGTCCTTCACAATGCAACCTCCTCAATCTTCAAGACGGGGCCATTTTGAGAAATCACGCTCGGAACATGGGCCAGCTGAAATTTGCTCACCATTTCAGGCTGAACCCAGTACACTCGACGCTGAAGTTGCTTGGCGACTTCTGAAACATCCCCGGCCGAGAGTAAGATTTTCACCCCAAAACCATACCGCTGGATCAGCAACTGCGCGTACGTGAGTTGTTTCGCGTCACGGCCGTCGATGACCACATACCGGTGCGACAGCGCAATCCGGGTCAAGGGATTGATCTCCGTCCCCCCCTTCACCACCACCGCCGTTCCATCATGATTTGAAATGTCATGCTCATAGCGTTGCGTGACATCGACCGTGAACACACGAGACGACGTGGCGGGCTGCAACCCAATATTCGGCCCCTCATGCAGCCGTTCCATCACGCGCCGGTGTAAGTCCTCCCGCACCCTGCCCCAGTCGACCCGGCGCATCTGCTCCTTGAGGTACTCTTCCATGTCTTGTTCGGCAATCGGATAGCGGGATAGATCAGTCGGCACGGCGCTGATCCCCGTCAAAACCGGCATCACTGGGCGCGGTTCTGTAATCGGACCGCCCATTTGCCAACTGCGCGTTTGGCTGACATACCACTCCCGCAAGGGACGGATCGTTGCTTCAGAACGGCTGAGCTGACTTAAGAGTGCTTCCAACGGGGCGGCACCCGTGACCATCAACGCCGCCTGGTCATTGACGATCGCCAAGGTCGGCACACTCGTCACGCCCAACTGGCGGAAAATGATGGGATCAATCGTGGTGTGGGGAGCTTCCTGTTGTAATTCGACCGCGAGGGCTTTTGTCCGGTCAACGGTTTTACGCATGTCGTTGTCGATCATGCCGCGAAAGACCACGGTGGCTCCAAGCCGATACGCTTCACGCATATACCCCTTGAGCAACTCATCAGGAATCGACCAGGACACGAAATAAAACACGCCTTCACGTTTCTTAATCGGCATGGCTCCCGCAGGACCCTGAGCCTTCGGAGCCATACCCGCTAAGCGTTGATTGCGGAGCTCCTGCGCATGTCGACGGATATTTTCCACGCCCTGAAGCGGAGAGAGCGCGGGTGTACCAGAACCACCCACTGTCGCAGACTCCGCGAGACACCAGGACGGCCCCACGACAAGTCCGGCTAGGATGCTGAGGAAGTAGAGCCTCCATTTAGACTGTCCAACCATGGCCCCCCCCTTCTGCCACACTCCAATGAATATCCTGTGCTGGCTCGATCGGCGGTTGGGTTGACCGATAGATCACCTTCCCCGCGTACCAGAAGACGCAGACCAACAGCAGCGCCTGGAACAACGCGACCGCGATCTCCTTGGCTAGTCCGACGTCTTCCATCCACTCAGACCCTCCGGGTTTCAGAAAATCGGCCATACCACCCCCTTGATGTCCTTGACATCCACCAAGCCAATCACGCGACTATCAAACGATCTCGGATGTGGCAGTCCTAAATAGTATGCGCCGGCAGGAATCACCGGCGGGTAGGTTGCAGGCTCAATCCGTTGCTTATACTTATCCTGCTCAATCACCGTTGCGACTCTCCGACCATTCACATAAACATCACGGCCTTCAACTCGAACCGGGTCTCCCGCCACCCCATAGGCCGCCTTGAGAAACATGCGTCCTACTCGGGAATAAGGCCGCGATGGGCCCTTCGGCTCTACACGATCGGCATATTCTTGCGTCATCTCAAACGCCGCATACTCGCCACGCTGAGGAAGCACCCCTTTCTTCACAATAAAGAAACTGTAATCGGGGAGACTTTCATCATCCCGCACATAAATTCCGTACCAAGGACTGACGGCCAATGCGGTCAATGAGATCACCGTAAGGCCGATCGCCACGCGCTTGGGCCAACCGTCACGAACCGTCCACTCTGTCAGAGACATCAGGACAGATTTCAATCGCGCGACACGATCCATGAAGGCCTCCTTCTCTTACGCCACATCCCGCAGACCACGTTTCGCCGCCGCCTGCCGCTCCTGCTCGACAAGTTTGTTAATGGCTTCCTCGGTCGTGAACCCCTCACGTTCCAATCGCTCGATCTTCGCCACCTCATCGGAATTCGTGGTGTATCGCAGCTGAGTTTCACGCGGGACTACCAGTCGGCCAATCCCACGTCCGGTGGGCGAGAAGAAATAGATTTCCGAATACCCATCCCCACGATGGACGCTCTTGAGGAGATCGAACTCAGCATCACCCAACACTAAGCGTTCATGTTTTCGTAAACTGACCAAGCTTTCGGGCTTCTGCATTAACAGGAATAAAAAGTCGGAGTTTTCAAGAATCGCTTGGCCAGTGCGGCCCATCACATCGTAGAAGTCATTCACACCCTGCGTGATCACCACGGAGGATCCGTTATATTTTCGAACGCGCCGCACCGCTTTGTTGAAAAAGGCCGACACGTTGCTCACCTGATCGCCTTTCTGGGCTAACAGATCCCACGCCTCGTCGATTCCGCAGATTTTCCGCTGCCCTCGATCTCCGAGATACATGGCCGATTGAATGTTCATGACCAACTGCAAGAGGATGACGGACCGCAACTCCGGTAATTGATCGAGTCCATCTAGCTCCAAGACGATGAAGTCACTCTCAAAGTTGATGTTGTTCCGATCATTGAACATGCGGCCATAGTTCCCGCCTTTGCAAAACGGCAGGAGCTGGTCGGCCAAATCCTTCTTCCGACCATGTTGATCCGGTTTTTCTCGAAGCAGCTGACTCACATCTGTTGGAGAACCATCGGCCCCGACCTTCCTAAAAACCTCCATGATGGTTTCTTCCAACCATGACATTTGGAGATCGGGCAACATTTGACTGGGCGAGGCCATTTGGGCGAGCAGGTCTTTCACCATCGCCACCCGCTCTTGTAGTTCGTCCTTCACTTCCTCCTCAGTGCGACCATTTCCCGGGATATGGAGCAACGTAAATGGATTCAGGCAGTAGGTTTCTCGTTTGGTAGCAAATTGCAGGAACTGCCCCTTCAAATGCCCGCAGAGTTTTTGATACGACTTGCCGGCATCGATCATCCACACTCGGCCCTGTGTGCCGAGATAGGAACGAATCAGTTCATTCGCAAAGAACGATTTCCCGGCGCCGCTCTTCGCCGCGACCGACACGTTAAAATTGCCAGCCGGATTGGCAAAAATATCCAAGCCAATCGCCTGCCCGCAGCGTGAGGTAAAGATCATCACCGGCGGGCCCAATCCCTTCCAATCGCCCACAACGGGCGACACTTCGGCCGGCACGTTCGACGGGACGGTGTGTAGGCGTTGGAGCTTGTTTCGCACCAACGGCATGTCCGCGGTCATACACAAGGGGAGTGAAAAGACAAACTGTGGGAAACTGATGAAAGTATCCTCTTGGAGCATCCACTCCTGCGTCCGGTACAACGCCTGCACGCTTTGGCTATGCTGTTCTAAGAGACTTTCATCCTCCCCATACAAAATGACTTGATAGTACATACCAACCGGTTGATTCCCTTCCGTCATCGCCGACGTCATGAGATCGAAGTTGTCTTTCTTTTTCCCAATCATGGGAATCAACCGCACAATCCCACCGACCGCCTGATTGGTAATCAACACATGGTTGCGGGTAATTTCTGCTCCCGCCTTCACGGTGTTGTACCGAATGACGTTCAACGAGATCCAAAACGGGCACGTGATTTGGTCCTGGAGCCGAAACGCACTGCCAATCAATTCCCGATTCCGCCCACCATTCCACACTTCAGGGAATTGCTGAACGGTCAAACACTTGACGAACCAATTATCCAGGAAGATCGAGGTGGGACTAAGTTGGCATTTCGTATCCAACCGGACCGCCTGCTTTTTGATGAGTTGACGTGAATCATAGGTGGCGGGACGCTCACCCCAACTATGCCCTGGATTCAATAATTGATGGAGTAAACAAAGGAGATGATAGGCGTTGACCCGCTGTGGAAAGAATCCGCACGTCTCTAGCAGCTTCTCGATCCCATTGAGCTTTTCCCAAATCAAGGCCAGCTTCATTCCATCCGGCATTTCATTCTCCAGTGGAATCGCAACGCTGACATACACGTTCAGATCACGCGGCCGGACCCCGGTATCTCGAATGAGTCGAGTATCCCGCGCGCGCAACATGTACCGCTCCATGGTTTCCGCATCACGATAGGCCGTCGAGCCATGTCCAGCATGGTTCCGTAACGCCGTATAGTGTTCCGTGATCGGCTCGATCACTGGGGAACCGTGCATCGCCACCTGAATGGTTGAACCCTGTGGGAGATCGAGGGCATATAACCCACCAAGTCCTTTCACGGCCGCATCATTCAAATGCCCTAACGGGGGCATGACCCAGATAGCCCCAACCCGACCATCCGTGAGCCGATAGACCCGATGCACATCATCAAAGGCTCCATAGAGCAAAAAGTCGCTGAGGGGGAACCGATTCAAGGCTTCTTTCATGAAGTTATATGGTATAGCCACGCTATCCTCGTTTCTCTGTTCGCGGTCGCCGAATGATCTATTGCCCCATCTTCTCCCGTTGTATCTCCATCCGTTCTTGGAGCTTTTCTTGTTCCGTCTCAGGATCGGTCGGTACCGGTCCGCCATACGGCGCAGGAATTGGTCCCGACATCGACGGGAGTTGCTGCTGTAACTGACGCAGTATGGCCGATGGATCCTGGCTCGTCCCAACCGGCTGAGCCGACGCCGGCAAAGCGGACGGCGGAGGAGCCGTCACTGCAGGTGTCGGAGTCGGCATCGGAGCTGGGGCCAAGACAGGTCTTGGGGCATTATTCCGTGGTCCAAATGGAGGCTCCACTAACCCTGGCACCATCCGTGGCACAAAGGTTTTCCCAGCGGACCCATTACGGTCCATACCTTTGGGCGCGCGGCCATACGTCCAATCCGACTGTTGGACAATCGCGTAGACGATCGAGGCTTCATGCAGAAAGTTGTTCTTATCTCGCCATGGCGCAATCCAGACCTGCATCACTTCAGGTGCAGTGATATTCGGTTGGCCTAGATGCTGCTCAGCTTGTCCTGCGACCGCTGACACACGATTGGCGAACGACCCACCAGTACTGGCACCGGGACTGGCACTGGACTCCTCACCAGCGTCATTCTTTTTCATGCTCGCGAGCTGCTCATGCCGTCGTTCATAGGCCTCACGAGTCGATAAGCACACACTTGAATCCGGATAGCCTTTACACGCAAAGTCGCTCTTGTAGTGTCCGCAGGCTGTTTGTATCAGCCCGATCACACCAACCATGACCATCATCCCGCGTCGCTGTATTCCCGTCATACCGCGCCTCCTGATCTGAACTCGGTCACCGCTGCCATGCCCTACCGATTCACCGATCCCAATTGCTGTGAGACCGTCGGCGGCATCCCTAACATCGCCATCAGTTCTGCCGCTGACTTCTTGCCTGCAACCGTGCGCCCATCCGGGAACACGATGTAGGGAGTTGGCCCGCCACCCAGTTGACGGGCCAGCTGCAAATTATGCTCAAGCGGCGCGTCACAAGGTTTGCCTGCGTCCGGCACCGGTTTCCCCGCCAGTGCGGTATCGAGCATGTCCTGGCGATTATCCGAACACCAGATGTTGATCGACTTCTGAATCGCGCCCTTATGCAGCCGCTCCACTGGATGCAGAAACACCGCCACCGGCACACCCGCCTCTACGAGCTGCTTCACTTCCGCGTGCAGCTCTCGACAAAACGGGCAGTCGGGATCATCAAACACCAACACTGGGGCCGATTCGCGCATACCTGGGGCCAACTGTGATGGACGATAGAGAATGGCGTCCTGCAGCGGCACAGCCGCCAGCAATTCCCGGCGTTTGCCCATGATAAATTCCTGGGTCAGGTTCTTTTGCTCCTTCATGTCGAACAGCGCAGCCTGGGCTAACAGATATTGGCCGGACTCATCGACAAAGAAGATCCGTTCATCGTTATTCAGCGTGAACATGTAGAGCCCCGGCATAGGTGCCGGCTGCCAATCACGAATCACCGCACCGGGAAACGATTTCATGACCGCGACTCGAGCTGAACTCGCTTGCGGATCGATCAGATCAGGATGAGCCAACGCAAGAGACCCAGCATCCAGCAGGATCGTTCCAATTAACATGATCGCCATTCGTATTGTTCTCATTTCCCCCTCTTTCCTCGATCGAGACCTCGATTAAGCCAATCCATTGCCACAACGCCCAATAAGATCACCACTCCCAATACCCCCACGATGACTAACGCGCTCATGACTCACCCCATCGACAGACCCAAGGCCAGACCTATAACGGCGGCTCCGCCATCGAACGGCCTTCGGTAATGATGATGTTGGCTTCACGCCCCACATCGATTTCGATAATGGGATAAATTTCTTTCGCCAGCTGGGTGTAATGACGTGCCAAGGTTTGGGCCGCACCCGCCATACCACCCGCCGCTCCGGCCATGGCAATCTTTTGAGGATCGGGGAAGTTAAACGCCTGATCAGGACTGTTCGAAATAAAGAACCCTTGCTGATAAGGCATGAACACCCGCGAGATCCCGTTTACAAACCCCGCCAAGAGGGCCTTTGCTAAGATCGCGCCCTCGCGCTGCACCACCGGGCCTCGGAGTCCGACCTTGCCATCTTCGCCCGTCAACATCCCACGAATCGGGATGTCGATCGCTTTTTCTTCCTCGTTTTTCACGCACGAGAGCGCAGTCGTACGAATCTTGGCGCGTTCCTCAGACAAATCTCCCACTCCCTCGCCTAAGACAAAGCACTCCCGCATATCCATCTTCACGTTGTTGGGGAGCATCGACATATCCTGCACAACCATCAACACTGGATGAGGTTCTCCTCCGACTCCCACAGACTTCCCCGGCGCGTCTAATCCGGTAATCAATTTGACGGGAATGATCGTCCCCGTCGGAATCCAGTATTTCTGTGGTAAGGCCGCAGCCTGTGGCGGCTGCGGATCCGGAGAGAGCACACGGATTCGACCCGCAGGCGGTGCATATTGAAGAGGGGCGCCACCCTGCATCGGGCGCGCCATTCCACCACTTGGAACCGGAAGCGACGTCGGCATCGGCTGCGCTTGACCCGGGCGGCCAGCAGTCGGCAAGGCGCTTTGTGGAGGGGGTGGGATAGCAGCCCGTACTTGTGTCTGCCTCGACGGCGCAAGCCCATTCACACCTGGATTCGACTCGCGTGCAGTTTTGGCTTCTTTGACCTGCTTGTTGAGCTCGTCCATACTGCGGCGCAACTCATCCTGCAATGATTGCACCTTTTGCTCTAACATCTGCTCTTTCTGCTCAGTCTTTTTCACACGTCCGGCAGCCTCACCCATCCAGGCTTCCTTATCAGCCAGCTTCGTGAGAGTCGCCGGTTTACTGGCTGGTTTACCCGTGATGCCCAACGGTTCTGGCGTCGGATCGGCACGCAATGACTGAAGAAACATTGTGCCCAAGCCAAGAATAACCACCACAAGTAGCGCCAGTTTCCACCGCTCCATCCCCCCACCAGATCCTCCGAAGGGATTCCGCTCATTCTGGCCGCTTCCGAGCAACCTATCTCCGAGCCCGCCTTGACCTGGATTCATCAGTTCCTCCTGCGCCGGACACCTCGGCCTTCAGGCCGGGGAGGAGGCGCATCTTGTGAGGTGAGATAGGTGTAGCCATCGGCCCGCATGAGGAGCCGACAGTGGCGATAGTGAATGCCCTGAAGCGTTGTCGCGCCAATTTGGAGATTAAATGAACCGGAGGAGCGCACGGCCACACGGCCGGTATGCGTCCCTTGGTGACGCCCACTCGGCACCACCGCACGAATGAAGTCCCCGGTTCGAAAGCCCTGCACCGTTTTGTGGCGCATGAGCTGCCCACGCGGAAACCCGTGCGCAGTGGCCCGCGTCCGTTGATATGCCCCGCGCCCGCTCGCTCTAATAGTAAGAGGCGTGCGCCTCCACTCTGACACGGCTTCTACCGCTCCCACGCAGAGCGCATCGAGTGCATGGGTTTTGGGGATCACGAATCGCGTGCGGTTCCACTTTGTGCGCCCACCAGTGCCCGTCGTGAGTGGGAGGCCGCAGGATTGGAGGCCACGATAGAGTGCCCACCGCGTACTGTTTACAGCCGCAGTATCCTTCAGCGGCTGGAGGGCCTGCGCTTGGACATCTGGGTAGCCATATTCCGCCGCCGTCTGAGTGCCTTTCTCTTGATTGCAGCGTGCACAGGCGAGGGCGAGATTACTGACACGGTCAGACCCACCACGACTTGTCGGTACGATATGTTCAAGTTGCAGGGAGACCTGGGTCTTTCGACAGTAGACGCACTGCCGTCCCCACTTCTCAAGGAGATACTCACGCACTTCGTAGCCACACAGCGTCCCCTGTTGGTACTCAAGCCCTGAGATTTCCGGATCTTGGAGAGCTTGTGTGTCGAACTTGACGAGCTCCATCACGATCGTGGTGATGGGCACCCAACGTTGGAGCCGAGCGACCCAGGCCGTCGTCGTGTCGACACGGTGCTGGAGGCTAGGTGGAAGCCAGTCTTCCCGACGTCGCCTATTCTGGAACCGGGGAGCACGGTAACGCAGATTAGCCGACCGACGACGACGGCGATAATGGCGCCGTTGCTCCAACTTCTTTCGAATTTGCGCTCCTCGATGCTGCAACGTACCTAACCAAATCGCCCACCGTGTCTCACCGCTCATTCTCGCAAGCGCCAAGCCGGTCACTTGGGATCCAGGATCAATCCCAAGGATGATTGCTTGAGTCTCCCCTTCAATTCGATTGGTCAGACGAATCGTAAACGGATGCAGTCTCACCATCACGGCTCGGTCCTTCTTGAGTAGCTCTCGAGCCCGTGCGGGATGACATGACATAAGTGGCCGATGCTCAGCGTTGAGGACAAAGACACAATTAGAGCGGTTACCCGCTCGAGTCTGGCCATTGGCGGATGCCTTCGGCCGTAACGGACTGGACGTGGCGTGTCCAGTCGCTCCCCTCGGGCATGGTGCCACCCGGCGATCTCCACTCCCCCGTTTCGTGCCTGACCCGGCGTGTCTGCAGGGAGTAGTTCGAGAGTCCGGAGCTGAGGAAGCACCCCGGAGTCGGTCGTGCACACTGGTGGCAACGGAGCTCCCCTCAGACGGTCTGCCGGACCTTGGGGAACTGACCCTGGTCAACATGAGCTGCACTCTCCTTTCTGCACGCTCCGGCCTTCAGGCCGGGGTCGTTGACATTAGTTACCTTTCCCCATTTCAGGGTCAGGGGACACCACCTTTTTCTGGACCGGCTTGACCGGCTCTGAATACGTCACCATATAGACAATCGCACTCTGTCCATTCGCAATGACTCGGCGGTCCAACGCAATACTGAGCTCCGCCCCCGTGAAAAATTCCGTCTGTCTGAGGCTTTGAGTCTCCATCTTCGAGTTGAACAGCTCATACATGCGCACCGTGTACTGCGCGCACCGATATTCACGGACGACCAGCACTTCCAACTCCAACCACTTCGGATGTGACTCTTTGGGCAAATCTCGAGTCGTACAGGATCGCGGAAGAGTTCCTTGTCTCGCCTGCCGTATCAGTTCCACATTGGCTTCTTGATACGATTCCGCTCGACGGACCGGATCGACCTCCGCTTTGCCACCCGAAGACCCCAGGCGGATATCCTCGACCACGATCATTTCGGCCGGAATCATGGCCGGCGTGATCTGGAACAAATACGCCTGGCTATCTGTCATCACGATCAGATCGCCAGGCGCCATGGTATTTTTCGGATCAATGGCGATATTGCGGCCATTCGCACGAAGTTCGAAGGCCGGATTAACCGTCAGCAATCCGTTTGGGACCACCGCCCCAGGTAATTTGATGAGCGTCAGTTGAGCAGACGAGATACGGATAGGGATCGGACTGTCATCTGAGACCGTGACAAGCTGCGTGGCCAAGACTGGCCCCGCCATCCACCACAGCATCATCGCAGCCAGCAGCGCGATCCGACTGAATCCCAACCGCAACGTCATCCCCCTCATCGGCCTACCTCCCTCTCCAAGCCTCTTCCGGTTACTACTTATTCATCGCGACAGGAACGGTCCCATTTTCTTCCGGTGTCCCAGCATCAAAGTCCGTGATCAGAGGCTTAAAATCCTGTATGCGAATCTTCATCCGGTAGTACCGCTTATCCCCATCCGCCACCAACGTCCCGGCGATATACCGTTTCTCTAATCCAATGAGCGTGACCGTATCCTTCACTACCTGTACCGTCGTCGGATAAAACACTCGCGATAGCTGCCGGTCGATGACATACGCCTTATCCGCATTTAAGCGTTCAGTGATGGGCCCGGCCGATTCTGGTGCCACAAAGCCTAAGAAGGTATTGAAACTGAGTTCGATCGAGTGCGGATGAACATTGGACAGATACGCAACGAGCGGCATTGCAATCTTCGTCATATATTCAGGGGACGCCATGTTCCCTGCGGCCCACATTTCCCGATCAACCTCCGGGGGCACCATCACAACAACTGTGGAGCCTCGGAACAAGCCATTGGCCACCAAGGCAAGAGCGAGAACTCCTGTTAGTGAGGCAAAGACCAATGTCTTCATCCGTGAATCAGCTAGTTGGTCAGCAAAGAGTTCCCACTTCATAACGACTCACTCCTCCCGTGCATGGTCTTCGCGGCTACTCCAAGAATTCCCGACGATCTCCAGGCGGTAATCCGCGGAACTGGAACGACGGAATCCCTAGCCAGTAGAACCAGTGAAAGACATAGCCCTTACTCTTTCCGCTTTTGAGCTTCATGATGCAGTAAGTCGACACAAACCCACCCAGTAAGAAGTAGGTCAGTTGACGAGTGAGGATGCCCGCAAAGATCGCGAGAATCAGGATGATCACCTCATCCAATTCCCACCAGAGAATTTGCGGCTGCGTATCGATGTATCGCGGAATCTTCACCATCAGTTCACCATCTTCTAAGCATCTGAGAACCAATCGATTCCATCGTCCCTGCTTCAAAACTACGAAGGGGACGGAACTGACGCTCCGTCCCCTTCGGCCGATTACATCGTCCCGGCCGTGATCGTCGGAATGATGTTGGGCAGATAGAACGCGCCCATCGCCACACCGACGCCCGCGCCCAGACCGACCCAGTTACCTCGGATCGCGGAGCCCACGCCCATCAGGGCCGCGAACAAGGCCAACAGGGTACCAAGGCTACCCTGCAACCAGCCGGTCACCTGCAGGACAAGCGGAGCAAAGGTGGCATCCGCACCTGCATTGGCCACACCGGCAGACAGGATCAACAACGCGAACGCAAAAAGTGACTTTTTCATGGAAGGCCCTCCATCACAGTGTTTGGAAACGATTGATGATTCGACGTCATGCCAAACTGAATGTGTCTGAAAGGTCGGTTTTACTGGGTCACCCTCGTCCCTCCTTTGATGGTCTCAGAAGTTCCCTGGACCGGAGACGCCGAGCGTGTCTCGACCGGCAACTTGACCCGCTCCACACATGGGGAGCTATAAATCGCCGTGACTGAGATGATCGACCGTGCCTCTGATCCATGTGCTCCCACTGGCTGAACCTCCTCAACGAAGCTGGGCGTTGTCACCAAGAGCCGCTCAACATATTTACGAACCGCGGCAGTGCGTGACTGCCCAATCTCTTGAGTATTACGTCCCTCTGATTCTTGGGACACAAAGCGCCTCACCGACACCCCGGCCGGTTTGTCTGTCAGCAAAGTTGCTAATTGCACCTGATGCTCCTTCGTCAACTCACGACCATCCTTCCCAAACACCAACTCCACGGTTCGGACGCGGTACGTTGATTGACAGGTCGACATGGGGCCCACGCCCCTAGCCAAATTCGGCAACAAATTGGTTTCCCGAATTCCCACTGGACCTGGTACTGTGGCTACGCTGGAGAACGAAGGAGGAGAAGAAGAAGGCTGAATGGGCTTCGCTCCACTCGGCGACAACACGGTTGGCGGAGTGCAGAAGTCTGCTTGTCCGACCATCCACTGTGGAGTCGCCTCGAAGCGGGCCACCCCGGATTCAAAGGCAGTCGTCTCCTGACAAAACATCAACCCGACTGATGTGAGTATCACGCTTAGCATAATGCCTCTTCTATTCGTGGATAAGAGACCAGCCAGCCGGCATCTAGTGGGACTTCGCTTTCTCCGCTCCAGACCGCGCACCCCGGCGCCACAACTCCACTCCAAACACGAGCGCCACCGTCAACCCGCATCCAATCAAGACATGAATAAAGTCGAACTCTAACGTTGCCATACCGCCTCCTTTTGACCAGATCACGCAGCTAGTCACCTATTACGTCTCTGAAAGACGTCAACCGAATGGGGGGAGCTATAAGCAGAGACTGACTAGGGGGCCACTACCGATAAACACGAGAGGATTCCCAGGAGAAATTACCTCAGCTCAGCATCCAGACCCGACAAACTCTCAGGCAGCCACCACAACCTCATTCACTTCCGCCACTGTCAGAGGCGCGTCAATTTCTGCTCTTGATAGAGCTCCCATTCCTGCCTGTTCCAGGCATGATCCTTTTTGATCCGTGGAATAATTGCGCGAATTAAATAGGTGTAGGCCAGTGGCTCCGCTAACCGCCGTTCAAAGGCCCATACGCGATCCAGTACCCCGCCAAACGTGGCATAGAACCGGGCCGCTTCATACAACCGTTGGGGAAGAATCGCCTTACCGCAGGAACTCGAAATCCGTCTTGCCAAATCCACAACGGCGGTATGCGCCTGCTGATAACGCTGTAAATGGGTTGACACCAGCCGACCTAATTCAAACTTCTGGGTCAGGACCTCTCGGCTCGATCGCAATATGCCCGCATAGGCCGACGCCGCTCGCGCCACCAACTCAGAGTCCGAATCTGATACAACGTCGATACTGGCTGCCATCGTCAGCATCACCACACCCACGTGATCGCCATATTGCCTCGAAACGTGGATTTCAGCGGTGACGAGCCGAAGTCATGCCCAGCCCCCGTGGTTAAGATCCATTCCGGTCGGATCGCCCACATGAGTCCCACTTCAGGCGTCCACACATACGCGCCCGCTTGCGTCGGATCCTGTCCATAGGTGACGCTCGCCACCCCACCTAATTCTGAGGTAAAGGCTCGGACCAAGCCTGCGCGGCCGTACCAGATCGACCGTTGTCCCACGCTCTGCAACCCAGGCCGCACCTCCGGTGTCACCTGGAACCCCACATTCGCATGCGCCCACCAATGTCCCCACCATTGGCTCCCCAAATCCCATGACGCCAGCATTTCAGCCCGTGCCGAAGGCTCACTCCATGGTCCCGTCACAGGGACCTGACCCGTCACTCGAATACCAAGACTCGGAAGGGCTAAATCCCCCTCCTGTTGTTTGTTAAACCGGTACAACAATCCCACTCGCACTCCTCGTGGATCATCCACGGTCCCAGGATGCAATGGCCCCCACGCGGTGGTGCCCCCGGCAAATACTTCGAGACCCGACACCACGCCCCAACGAACATCGACCGTTTGGCGAACTCGCACCTCCTGCGATTCGACCTTGTCAAATCGAAAGGCGGGTTGCACCACCACGTTCCCTTTATTGATTGGATAGGCATCATCCAATTGAGTCGGGAACCCAGGTGATAAGTTCATCGGCGATACCTCCGCCCCAGCCGACGACCAACCGAACAACCCCACCACAAGAACCGCTACACGTAGTTGCCACATAGCACGACCTCACAAGTTAATCTCTGTCCCTGTGACCTATTACGTTCACACCGAACTAGATAATGGAGAACACCGAGTAGATTGCAGGACAGAACAGAATTGGAGGGAGGTCAATTGGCGAGACTTAGCTCATTAACACGCGAGGGCGTTCGCAATCTCAACCACTCGCGTCAGGGTAAACCAACGGAGTCAGGACAAGAATGGCTGCGAAGCAGACACAGCGCACGATGCCGTGTCTGCCGAATCGGTCGACTAGAGCGCATAACACACCGTCCCCTGTCGGCCGCGCGTCAACCCGACATATTGCATATGGGAATCTTGAGCAAAGTCCGCGGCGGCCGGCGGCACAATGAACACCACCCTATCGTATCGGCTCCCCTGCGCCTTATGCACCGTCAGACAATACGCTAACTCCACGTCACGGCGGCCCACTGTCACGGTGGGCCCAGCATCCAAACTCACTGAAAGGGTTCCGACCTCTCCACCACTCAGCGTGCCAGTCTGTCCGTTATACACCGGTAGCGGACCTGCATAATCATTCCGGATGATGATCACCCGATCTCCCATCCGATACCCATCACCTAACCAGGCCCCGTGAGGATTCGCCACACGCTGAAGAAATTGATTCAGCGCCAGTGTGCCGAGTGTCGAGCGTTTGATCGGAGATAAGATTTGCCATTCACGACGTTCAGCCTGACACCTTCGAACGAATTGCTCGAGATTCATCAGGAGATGTGCTTCAGACCAATGTCGCACCACTTCCACTTGCGCCGTCGGTCGCACACCCAAATCCAGTACAGGTAAACGTGCTAAGAGATCACGATCCACCGGCTCGCCTTCGACCGGTGGTAACTGCCTCGGATCGCCCACAAAGACGATATGCCCTTTCATCACCCGCAGCAGCGCAGCTAGTAAAGGAAAAGTCATCATCGAATACTCATCGACAATTACCAGGTCCAGGTCCAACGGCTCTTTACGGTATCCACGAGGGCTGTACCCGATCAACCGATGCAACGTCATAGCTCCATCGCCTAACACGCTGGCGGCTTTTCCCGTCATCGCCGTCAATGCCACACGCCATCCGGACGTTCGGCATGCCGCGGCCAAGTTTCGCACCAAGGTAGTTTTCCCACTCATCGCCGCACCGGTCACAATGCTATAGCGATGGCGAACCAACTCTGTGTATGGCTCTGGTACCTCCGGCAACATGAGCAATTGATTGCTCCGCAAGGCTTGTAACGCGATACGACGCTGGTGATACCAACCTGGTAAACAATACCGCTCCCCATCGCGGGCCACGATCGACGATCGCCACACGACATCCCAATCCACCTCAAACTCATCTGATAATTTCAGGAGACCCGTCACCCGCGATTCAAGTTCTTCCCGTGACACCCGAGCACACCCTGACTTTTCGGCCCTCCGAAGGACCTCCGTGGTGCCTGCTTGTAATCGAGCGATATGGAATGGATCCGTATGTAATTGTCGATGCAGCATCTCCGCTGCATCGAAATCCAACAGACGACGTTTGACCAACGAGAACGGATTCCCCGCAATGGCCTGCGCTTTGCGCAAGGATAGATGAGCAAGCTTCCCCGCAACCGCCTTCGCCCCAGCAGCAAACAACCAATTTAAGGCCGGCCCTAACAGTTCCAGAGCCTGCGCTTGCTCCCCAGACATTGTCGAGGTCCCCAGCAAGGCCCGGCTCAGTCGCTCGACGGACATCGGTGGAGGCGGCTCCACCGGCTCGATCACTGATGACACAAAGTACCGATGTCGAACCCCACGATGCCACTCCCCTTGCACACGGACGCGCATACCCGCAAAGAGATCGGATACTCCGGTTGGCACAATCACGGTCACGCGTCGGTTGAGTGTCAGCCGAGACCCACCCGAGGGAGTCGGACGGCCAAAGGCCGTAATCGTCCCTTCGACCACACCAACTACCGCCGGCGACTCTGCATCAAGTTTCGTGTCCACACGCTTCTCCCCAGAGAAATATTACGCTCGAGCGGAGAAGCGCCGTGACACTGTGACACACCCCCCTATGTCACAGTCTTAGATGTCGGGATCTCGGACTGTGACACACCCCCCTATGTCACTGTGTCAAGTTATCCACAAGCGCCGTAAAATCCCGCCGTTCAGGCCGTGATTGCCTGTGGAGGGATGGTGCAGTCAGGCCGCCCGTCGAAGCAGGAACCCACCGAACGGGCGGCGCAAGCCGCTTAGTAGGAATCTCCGGCCTTCAGGCCGGGGAGGATGTCAACCACAGCCAACTTATCAACACACGAGGAGCCTATGTTTATCGACGCCATCCATGGAGCCGCTCTGATGGGTTTACATGACAGTGCCTATCGTCCACGCCCATCCATGGCAGGACCCGAACGGTGTTTACGCCAAATCGTCTACAAAGGCCGTGGGGTCGAAGGAGCCCCGGTTGGTTCTCGCTTAGCCATGGTTCTCAAAGACGGCGACGCGCACGAACGCGTCTCCATCGATGTGCTCCGCCACACCTTGTTACACATTCATAGCGAGCAACACCCCATCGATCTCGTCAACGCGATGCCATGGCGTGCACACCTCCCAGGCTACACCTGCTCTGTCTGTACCCCGACCGGTGACGCCACGCGCATCATTCCAGCGAGTACATTACACGGTCACGTCGACTATTTAGGCCGAGACCTCTTTGGCGATAATCATCTCGGTGAACACAAAGGAGTTGTGTCCCATATCTTCAAACGCTTCTGGGAGGGGGAAAAAGAGCCGTTGGACTATTTCACTCAGAACGTGTGTTATTTCCGCGGGCTTCGAGAAGAAGATCTTGTCGTCAACACCGGTGGCCTGCTCATCAAAAACAAAGACACCAGTGCCTACCTAGAATTTGAACTTGAATACGACTATGACCATGATCGGCTGTTCGTTGGGAATATGATCTACGCGCCCGGACTCGAACGACGGGCCGTCAATAAAACATACACTGGACTCTATCACCAAGCCATGGAGAAGTTTCGCCTGGCCGACCAACATATTGCCGACCAGACACTCCCCTCTAGACTCGATGATGCCGACGACACGCGCTGTCTCTATTGCCCCTACCAAGATGTCTGTTGGGACGGATACGAACAGCCACCCCTCACCCAAGCCATCATGCTTCCAGACCATCTTCTCCCGCTCGCAAAAGAGCTCTTCGACCTCGAAGCCGAACTCAAACTGCTCAAGCCCAAAACCGATCGCCAGGAGGAACTGAAAACCACCCTCATCAAGGAACTCACCGTCCTCCAAGCCACCTCACTCACAAGTCCCGACCTTGAGGTCCAACTCTCACAAAGTGCTCAGAACCGGCTAGACGAGAAACGCTTACCGACAAGCATCAAGAAGGCCTTTATCAAAACCATCACCGTCAATCGCCTGACCGTACGCCGCCCAAAACCCCAGGCCAAAAGCAAACGGGCTCGCCCGCGTCCAACTCCCATGCTGACCTGGTGCGCGACAAGCCCCGCCGTTCAGGGCAGGGAAGGATCGCGCGGAGGAGAAACACTCCATTCCTGCCCTTCATATTAATATTCTGTATCCCAGCCGTCTCTACCGGTGAAGTTCCCCGTAATAATCAAAGTGGAGCCCCTACCGATGCACCGACGCCAAGCCTTCAAATACGAACTGAGGCCGACCGGCGAGCAGCAGCGCCTCATGCGCCGCTTCGCGGGGTCGTGCCGGTTCGTGTTTAATAAGGCGCTTGCGCTACAGAAGGCGCGGCATGAGCAAGGCGAGAAGAAGCTCGGCTATGCCGGGCTGTGCAAGGTGCTCACCGAGTGGCGTAACAGCACGGCAACGGCATGGCTGGCGGATTCCCCGGTTCATCCCCTGCAACAGGTGCTGAAAGATTTGGAGCGGGCCTACGCCAACTTTTTCGCCAAGCGGGCTGACTTCCCGCGCTTCAAGAAGAAAGGCCAATCCGACCGCTTCCGCTATCCCGACCCAAAACAGATCAAGCTGGATCAGATCGATAGCCGCCTCTTCCTGCCCAAGCTCGGGTGGCTGCGCTATCGCAACAGCCGAAAATTACTCGGCACGGTGAAGAACGTCACCGTCAGCCTGTCGTGCGGAAAGTGGTTCGTCTCCATCCAAACAGAGCGCGAGGTCCCCCAGCCGGTGCCACAGGCGGCCAGTGCCATCGGCGTTGATCTGGGTATCACTCGCTTCGCCACCCTCTCGGACGGCACGGTCTACGCGCCCCTCAACAGCTTCAAGCGGCATGAGACCAGATTACGAAAAGCCCTACAGTCCATGAGCCGCAAGACGAAGTTCAGCAACAACTGGAAACGGGCGAGAGCCCGCATCCAGCGCATCCACGCCCGAATCACGAATGCCCGCCTCGACTACCTGCACAAAGTCTCGTCCGCCATCAGCAACAACCACGCGATGGTGTGCATCGAGGACTTGCGGGTGCGGAACCTGTCCAGGTCGGCGGCAGGGACTGTCGACCAGCCTGGCAAGAACGTCAAGGCCAAGTCGGGTTTGAATAAAGCCATCCTCGATCAAGGCTGGGGAGAGTTTCGGCGTCAGCTTGAGTATAAGCTGGCCTGGACCGGAGGCTGGCTCGTCACTGTCCCACCACAGCACACGAGTCAGACCTGTCCCGCCTGCGAACATGTGTCGGCGGACAACCGGCGGACGCAAGCGCGGTTTGCCTGTGTGGCTTGTGGGTGCGAGGACCACGCCGATCTGGTTGGAGCCATCAATATCCTAAGGGCGGGACACGCCCGGTTCGCCTGTGAAGTGAGCGGTGCCCCAAGGCCGCCAGCAGCAGGAACCCACCGAAACGGATTGGGAGAGCACACGACCTCCCACGTCGTAGGAAACGCCGCCCTTTAGGACGGCGAGGATGTCAAGACAATCCCAAGCGGCACGCAACAAGCCGCAGCGTAGCAATCGTCCAACGACCGCATCCTCATTGCCCATTAGAGAAGGAGCCCCCATCATGCAGCCAGCACCCCAAACGCCAAAACGCCGCTTTGTCAGCATCGTCGGACTGAGTGACGAACGCCGGATTCCCCGGCTCGGCCGCATCAGATTAGGCCACGTCAACTTCAACACCGATTCGGACAAATCCCGTCCCGAAGAAGACGCGTTCTTTCATGTCCCCCAAGAAGTCGCCGCCGTTTACGGAACTACCCCAACCGAACTGGATATCCTCTTTCCCGTCAACGATCGGAGTGTGGTCTTCCCTCAAGCCTACGAATACTACGGCAGTAGTCGCCGATTGCTCTGTTCCGGGGACGGCCGTCAGGCCATGCGCTGGGATTCTCAAAAACTGACGATGCAGCCCACGGAGTGTCCGTGCAATCTCTTGGGTGAAGGATGTAAACAACGAGGGCATCTCCTCGTCATGCTGCCGAGAGTCCGACAAACCGGGGTCTACCAGATCGACACGAGTAGTCTCATGTCCATCATCAACATCAACTCCTTCCTCCATATGTTGGCCCCGGAAGACGACCCAGACAATGGCCTCCTCGGATACTTCGCCATGGTCCCCATGAAACTGCGCCGTGTCCCCCGTGACATCTACCCCAAAGGGTACCATCGCAAATCCTACCCATTAGAACTGGTCTTGGATGCCACCGACGACGAAATCAAGGAGCTCCGAGCCCAGAAGGAGAAAACTCTCGCCCAAACGCGTAAGTGGACCGTCCAAGTCCCGGAACAAACCAATCCCGAACAAGACCAGGGCTCCATCATCACCATTGATGGACAAGATCCCAGCGCCGTGGCCGCAGCAGCTCCCGCTGATCAGTCGGCCCAACCGCAGACTCCCACACCCGCACAGCCCGCAGCGACAGCCGACGCCCCGCTAGGCCTACCACCTATCTCGCAACCATCAGACCCCAGCCCCCAGCCGCCAGCGACCACAAGTCGACCGACCCAGAATCCACAGGCCTCCCATCAACCCCCGCCAACTCCCGCCGCCCCAATGCGAAGCGCTCGGGTGACCCCCGCCCAGCGGAACCGGATCTTATCGAAGACCAGACCCGTGCAGATTCCCGATCAGGTCGTAGACGCACTGATCGAGACCTACACGAAAAAGCAGGCGTCAGAATTGATCAATCAACTCGATGCGGGGAATTTCAGTGCGTTCGACCGCCGCGAGCACCGCGAGGTCCCACTACCGGTCGCGGTGTAATTGATACCACTCGGCTTTTGACCTTCCGCTGAAGGCGTGCCCCGTTACGAGAGGAACGAAACACGAGCTCCAAATCTTTACGTGACGCTGGCGGCATACTCAACAATGCCGCCAGTAAGTCATGCTGGCCAGAAATCATCCGATGAAATTCCTGTGTGGGTTCATTCGCAAGCGCTAAATAGATCTCTTCACTCGCTCCCAACACCTGAGCCACTCGCCGCACTTGCTCCACCGTGAGGATCGCTTCCCCCTGAAGCACCCGATTCAGCAGCCGCCAGGGCACCTTCGCAGCCATCAACCTGTCTCGCAGGCGCCGCCGGAAATGCTTGACCATGTCCTGTTCAATCCGCTGTCGGAATACCTCCGGCATCCCAAGAGGAATCGTGGGAATCGAGAGCTCCTCAACGGTCATTCGCGGGAAGACGTAGTGCGCTCGAGCCCGTAACATAGCTTGTTCATATTCAGTCCGTTTCGCCGCCGTCTGTCCACAGAACTGGGCGATACGTCGAATCATCTCCTGCCCCGGCTTTTTCCCGCTATTGGGACGGCAATAGTTACAAAGAGTGCCCTGTGACACCTTCATTTCCTTAGCGAATTCGCGCTGGGAACGATATCCGGCAGCACGGATGATACCCGTGATGACCATCGCGAACCGAGCTTCTGGGGTCAGTGCGCGCGCGGGACCTGCCGAATTGTTCATGAATAACCGCCGAAGCGTAATAGTAGAGTGCTGCACGTACTATGACATGGCTGTAATCACGCTGCAACGATTATTACGCCCATAAACACAAGAGATGAGCCGCTCCACACCCATTCGCTCCCACTGTGTCACCGTATCTTGTGCACGTTTGATTACCTTCTTGAAATACCCATATCCCTTCACTACAATTTCACCGCTTCGCCAATCGGCACTGACTGCAGATTCTGTTCATGATGGAAAGGAGACACGCGCATGAATTCACCACGCGGATGTGACCACTCCTTACTCTTCGGGTCCGACGAATTCCTCTACCGCATCATGGTCGACTACCGCGCAGTGATTTTGAACGTCGCCAAACGCTTTCGCCATCTCGACCGCATGTACGACGTCGAGGATCTCGAACAAGAGGCCTTCTTCGGTGTCCGGCTCGCCTGTAATAGTTGGGCCCACGCACGTGCCATCAAGATGCAATTCAAAACGTACTTGACGTGGCATATCAGCCGCCATTTTCAAGGCCGCTTCAACGGTGACGATAAAGTAGTCGACATTATCGGCCAAGATAACGCCATACGCGTCACCATTCCCTGGAGTAAATATAAGAAGTCAGGACGGGCGGCCGCGAGAGCGCGTAACTGCACGACACGAATCCGCTCCCTACTCGTCTACTATGACGCTCCAAACGGGGAATGCGACGAACCACAACTCCAGCCATCAAATGATTGGCATCCCATTCATACAGGAGAAGAGACGGTCGTCGATATTTTTGATCCAACGGGAACGCTGATCGTCACGGTTCCACGGAATAACTTCTTGCGCGTCCAGGACCTCATTGCAGGCTACGGGTATGCCATCCGCGAATACTCGATCTATGATCCGCCTCCCTCGCAGTCAACCCGGCACACACTGACCCCTGAAGCAGCCCTTCTGCCGCCTTCAGGCTATACCCCGGCTGACGAATCGGCTGACTCCCAGGACGAAACCTCACATGTCGTCGACGTCTATTCACGCCGCGAAGTCTTTCTGACCACAATGACCATGAAACGCTATCGACTGTTTCAACAACATTTCCAGAAATATGGGCTCAAGACCCGCAGACGGAATCCGGCCCTCACACCAGAACCACTCGAGTATGACGATGTTCCCGAAACACCAGCTCCCATGGTCTACATTCAAGAATCCGTCTCCATCGCGTAAGGGCAGAGCACATGACCTCATTAGTTCACTCACGTCCCATGGTCACAATCGATTTAGGACAACCACAAGAGACCATCGCACATGGAGAAGCCTTTCTGACAATTGGTCAATTCAAGGCACTCCTCGACGAACAGGGCCACCTCTTTAGTAAATCCACCATCTACCGATGGCGCAAGGTCACAAAAGAATTCCTTCCCTCCACCATCAAACACATGCTCGCTCCGGCACCCTCTATCTGGTTTCTCACGATGCCAACGAATCGGGACTCGGAAGGGGCGACCACGATCATCCCCCTGCGATTTCTGAATGAAGCTGTTCGACCGACCGCACAGAAATACTGTCTGAACTATGCTTCACCAAGCCCAATGAACCTCTGTCTACTCTCACTGAGAACCTATCTCGCCCAGGCTCAAAAAGAACTCGATCGCCTGACGCATTTCTGTGACGGTCTAGAAGGAAAGGATCTCTCAAATGCAGAACACAGAACCCGTTGTCATCCGCCTTCCGCTTAGCCGGCTCTCAACCAATACAGAGTATAAGCACTATAGTCGGCCACTGAACCCCGGCGAAGCCCGAGATCTCCGTGCAAGCATTGAGGCCGCTGGCTGTATCTTACAGCCCTTGATCGTCGAATTCGTTCAAGCCAAGGCCTCCTATGACGTCATTGACGGGTACAATCGATGGAATAATGCCATCGCACTCGGATTTATGGACGTGCCCTGCACCCAAATCTTTACCGAACAACAGCGAATCGAAGCACTCACTGCCAATGCCACCAGGCGACAACTGACAGACGAGGAGCGTACGGCGCTCCTGGCGAAAGGACGCATGGCGTTCACTGACGCCGCAAAGAAACTCATCGACCCGTTACGGGCGCTGTACCAAAACGGGGACTTATCACGGATCCTCGGCCCGGCCAATGTGTTAGCCTTGTTAAATTCCACAACCCCAAAACAAGAAGAGGTCTACGCCAAAATCCAAGCGGCATTCGGCACGCCTCTGCCGTCATCTGGCCAGACCAATACACTCCATCAACGCATTCAGGATCTCTCTAATCAGGTAGCCTCTATTGAGCGGACCAAAGAACAACTCGAAGCTGATCTCAGCGCGGTAACAAAAGACAAAGCTGCCCTCCAAGAACAGCTGGACCAGATGGGACACGACATCGATGAATTAGCGGATAAAAAGGCTGGCCAGAACAAAGTTACTCTTGAAAACCAAGTCAGAAAACTGACCGATCAGATGACAACGCTCCGTACCGAGCACCAAGCAGCCTGTCGGAACGCCAAGGTACTAGAAGAACAACTCAGATCAGCAGAAGCGGAAAAGAAGGCCGCGCAGATCTATGCGCGTGAGGCGGAAAAGAAAGTCCAACATACTAATCAACGGTTGACTAACCCACACATCATCATCAGTAACTTCGAGGCCATCAGCCGAATGATTGAGGCCATAAAAGCACAAATCGTCGCTGCCAAACCGCTTGCGCCTGAGGACGAGAAACTCATCCAAGACCAAATCGAGCAGGCCAGTACCCTACTCGCCGATCTCGATAACACCCTGCATTCCGCTACCGGCGAACTGGTACCCTTCAACCGACATCTCAAGCCACGCGGACCAAAACAATCCGGCAACAAAGCGCAAGAGGCGTAATGCTAAATCCCAGGGAAGTGCCGACATCGCTCAACGATGACCGGAAACTCAGACATCAGCACATTCAGAAGAAGCCTCTCGATAACTACATTGGTGGTGTCCAATCTCTCATCTTGTGATGTATCCCTAGATACACCACAGTATCTTGACCGGCTCATGCTCACACACTTCCCTCAGCGTTCATAGCTCTCCACCAACTGTTTTAGCCACCTGTCACTAATACAGTGATCCACTGTCACTAGTGCCAGGTGCTTTCTTCGGAACTCTCGGTACAATGTAATCCCCTCACTACTATGGAGGGATGTGAATGCGTGCCTCATTCTTATCAGAGGACCTTACCATGTCCCATCTCAGCCCAACCCGCTCGCACCAAACCGTCATCCAAGACCTTACGACGATCCTCCATAAGCTCGGCATACTCTATGCCGCCGAAGCCGCTCCTCAGACTCCAATCGAAGACATTCTGGCGATTGAAACCTTGTTTGCCATCGAACAATTGCCAATTAAGAAGCGAACCGTGACCCACCTTGCCACGAACCTGGGCCTCCATCAGGATCCTCTCACTCACATCTTGATCCGGCTGAAAGAGAAGGGATTCCTTGTTACCACATCCAAACACCTACTGCTCACCAGTAGTGGGATGACAAAGGCAGCCGAGAATAAAGGAACCTCACACCATTTGCTGATCGGACTGCGCAAGCTCAAGGGACCAACCCTCATAGATTTGTACCAGTTGACCGCCTCTCTGCTCCAAGATCGCATCCACACTCAGATGCTAAATCATGAACCAATTTGTACGCATTGTCGGTACTACCAACCCAATGCCCATCATAGCAAACGGCCCCATCACTGCCATCTCATTGATACGGCCTTCGGACAAAGTCCGAATGAGGCCAATCCAAGACCCTTACTCTCTATCACCAAAGGAATAAGCCCACACGATACAACCCCGAACAAATAGACACTCCCAGCCCATGATCGGACTGACGACTCCACTTCCCGCCGGAACGTATTTACATCAGAGAAAGTACACACTGCGTATGCAACAACTGGGTATGTTTGGCCAGGCTCCTGCGCCTCGCCAGCCACAACCGCGTGTTCTCCCACGACTTCCCCCGGACGTCCTGACGACCATCGCGGACCCCCTTGCCCTCAACCCTGAACAACTGGCCGTGGTCCGTGCCCCGCTCGGCCCCCTCTTGGTCATCGCCGGAGCCGGGAGCGGGAAAACCAAGGTACTGGTCCGTCGCACCGCCTGGCTCATCGCATCCGGCATCCACCCACATCAGATCCTCCTCATTACGTTTACACGGAAAGCGGCGCAGCAAATGCTCAGCCGTGTCCAAGAGATCACACCCCTCCCTCGCTTCAAAGTCCATGGCGGAACATTCCACAGTCAGGCCGCGACCTGGCTGAAAACGCACGGTTCCGCGGCCGGCGTCAGCCCGCGCTTCACCATCCTCGATGACGCCGAAAGTGCCAGCCTGCTCCATCTGTTAGCCAGTAAACAACGGCTCACCGGCATCAAAGGCTTCCCCTCCAAACGCACCCTTCAATCGATCTATGGGCATGCCGCCAACAGCATGACGCCCATCGACAAGACGATCGAGCAGCACTTTCCTCACTACGGAGCCTACACCACATCAATCGAAACGTTGCATTGCCTCTTCCGCGATACCAAGTGGGCCCAGCAGCGATTCGACTACGACGATCTCCTCCTCCTCGTCCATCGGATCCTAACGGAACACCCCCACAATGCCGCCAGCCTGGCGCACCGCTACCGCGCCATTCTGGTCGACGAATACCAAGACACGACACGCCTCCAAGCTGAACTGGTTCGCCACTTGGGCGCCGCACACCAGAACATTCTCGTCGTCGGCGATGATGCGCAATGCCTGAAAGAGGGAACCCCCGTCTTAACCCCAGAGGGGTATCGCCCTGTTGAGAGTCTTCAAGTTGGAGACATGGTGCTCAGCGGTTCTGGCTGTGGTCAGATCGCGCCGTGTCGCATCACTCAGACGTCTTTCAGTTATCCTCGCGACTTCATTCGGATCACCACGAGTAAGGGGCACACAGTCGACGTGTCTCCACAACATGTCTGCTTTGCGAAGATGAATACCATCAAGCCATGCTGGTACGTCTATCTCATGTACCGAGAGGGACTTGGCTATCGCATAGGAATCACCTCCATCACAAAACGCTACCGCAATTCCTATCTGCGTAGCACCAGGGAACATGCGGACAAGTTATGGTTTCTGAAACCTTGCCAATCCCGATATGAAGCTCAATGCTACGAAACGCTCTGGTCGCTTCGTTACCAGATACCTCAGACTCTCTATGCCCCAGAAGGCCTCACCAAATCAGGCCGGATGACCAATACTCAGTCTAAAGCCCTCTTTCAAGAATTTGGCTCCAACGGCTACCGGCTCCTCAAGGACTTTGGCTTAGAATTCGAGAATCCAACGTACGCTCCCAAAGCTTCGCGGTCTCGCAATCGCATAGCCATCAACGTCATTCAATGTCACTCCACTGGCCGGATGAAACGAGATCAGCAACCGAAACACTTACTCGTTGCGGAAAGTCAGCTCGGATGTCATGTAGCTGCTCAGTTCCCAAACTGTACCGTCAAAGGCCACTATTGGCGTCTACGGATGCAGTCTTCCGACTACCGCTCCTTATTAGTTCTGGCTCAACAACTTCAATCCGCTCTTCGTCGTGCACATTACAACGCGATCGTGATCGAGAAGGCTAATTTCCTGAAAGGGCCTCAAGCAAACACCTCTCTATTTCTGCCAATCCAAGCTGCCGGGTTACTCCTTGGAATGACGGTGCCTGTTTTAGAAGACGGCGCAATCATCACCGACACAATCACCAGTCTAGACCGTTTGCCCAATGACGATGCCGTGCGTTTCTACGACCTTGAAGTAGAAGGGGCACACAATGTCATCACGAACGGTCTCATCACACACAACTCAATCTATGCGTTTCGGAGCGCAGACGTCCGCAATATGCAAGAATTTGCGTTCCACTTCCCCACCGTCACCGTCCACACGCTCATCCGGAACTACCGCAGCTCCACCCCCATCGTGCATCTCGCCAACAAAGTGATCGAAGGTGCCCCGCATCTGCATCCCAAAACATTACTCGCCCAACGCGACTCCCAACATCGGCCTCAACTTATTCAATGCCCTGATGAACCCACACAGAGCGCGTACGTCATTCAACAAATCCGTGATATGCAGCAACACGGACTGGGATTACACCGGATCGCCATTTTGTTTCGGTCATCGGCCCATTCCTACGATCTCGAAACGGCCCTCTCCCGCCACCGTCTCCCCTTTATGAAATATGGGGGGCTCGTACTCACGGAGACCGCACACGTCAAAGACTTCATCGCCTATCTCACGGTTGCGTGCCGGCCCACCGATCGCACGTCCTGGCAACGTCTGTTACTGTTGATTGACCGAATCGGCCCTGCCACAGCCGAGCAACTCATCACCACCATCAAACAGGCCCCGCGCCCATTAGACGTCCTTCGACGCGATACGAGTGCTGCCCAACACGACCTACACCAATTGGCACACGTCCTTACCCAACTGAATGACGAGGCGATTCCCCTCTCTCTTCGGCTCCAAGCCGTGCTCGATCATTATGCGATACCCCTCAAACGCCACTACCCTGACGACATGCGCGAACGACAGGCCGAGCTCGCCTTCTTGCTCCGCGGGTATCAAGATCTCCCGAGCCTCAACGACGTCCTGGAAGCCATTCACAACTCCGGCCATTCCACCCGATCCGACGCGGTCCAACATCCCAGCGACACCTTGGTCCTCTCCACCATTCATTCCGCCAAAGGCCTCGAATGGGACGCGGTGTTGATCATCAACGTGGCAGACGGTCAACTACCACACAACCGCAGCTTCAAAGACCCCTCTGCCATCGAAGAAGAACGTCGATTACTCTATGTGGCCATTACCCGGCCACGGTACCGACTCTGGCTCTTGTATCCAAGCCTGAGCGTGAGCTCCCCCGGTCTCCAATCGACGACCCGTGTGTCCCGTTTTCTTCAATCCCTTGATGACACCCTCTTCGACCACGTGCAGCTCACATGAGGGACGCCATGCCCACACCCCCACCATTTCAATTCGCCTTCGATGCCACCAGCACCATGCCAGACGCCTTACCGTACGTGGCACGCCTCCAATGGAATGCCACGCTCAACCATATCGAACACCAATTGCTACCCCTCCAACAGGAACCCGTCAGCGCAACCCACACCCGTGTCTTCGGCCACTTCCGTGCCTCTCCCATGGACATTATCGAAACACACCGAGGCGCCATCACCCGCAGGCGGAAACGCCTCGATCTCATCTCGTGGTTTCTGGTGGTCCCACGCGGCTGTTTGGTGCTGATCGGAGAAGGCAATGACACGACGGCCGCAGAGCGAATCCGGAAGTTTCTCAGCGGGACTCTACCGGTAAATCAGCTCGGGCATCAGCGATGGGACTTCAACACGGCTGTATCCGACTGGACCGCGATCCCATCCCGTCCCCTCACAGAATCACCACAACCACGGGTCGGATTTCTTGAAGATCGTCGAAAGATGCTCTTGAGAGAACTCCGCGAAATCGAAAGTGAACTCAGCCAACTGAAAGGGTCCCATTCCCACACGTAATACCCATCTATGGCACACACGGCACAGTGCACACCTTACACGGGCAGGAGACCATCACGATGAATCGCTTACGCTTTCCGTTCTTGGGATACAACGTCATCATTCACTGGTCATGGCTGATTGCCGTCAGTGTGCTCACCTGGAGCCTCGCCACCGGGTACTACCCCAACATTTGGCCCGACTACCCTCGCACGATCTATTGGCTCTCAGGGTTTATGACCACCGGACTCCTTTTTCTCTCCGTCTTACTCCACGAATGTGCCCATGCCGGGGTTGCCACCGCCCATAAGGTCCAAATCAATGACATCATGCTCCACATCGTCGGGGGCTGGACCTTACTTCCCCGCGAGCTCTCCACCCCAAGCCTGGAAGCCAAAGTTGCGATCGCCGGGCCGCTCTGCTCCGCCTTCATCGGCGTGCTCCTCTGGCCCTGGTCGGATTTCCCCATCGCCCACTACCTGATGAAATTCAACTTCATCCTGGCCGGCTATAACCTCCTGCCAGCATTCCCAATGGATGGCGGGCGCATCCTCCGCGCCTGGTTCTGGAAAACATACGGTTCCTTCTCCCACGCGACAGAGCGCTCCTCTCGTCTCGGGAAACAAATCGCCATCACCATGATTCTGGTCGGCATTGGTGGACTGTTCCTCGGCTGGAGCACCTTCTGGCTCATGGTCGGCGGCATCATCCTGCGAATGGTCTCAGACGGCACCCATCATACCGTTGAATATAGCCACCTGCTCAAAGGCCAGGTCCGCGACGTCATGATTCCCCAAGAGCGCATCATCTGCCTTGGAGCGAACCATACGGTCGGGGAGGTGAAAGACCTCTTTCTCCGCTACGGCTATCACCACTTCCCTGTGCGCGATTTCGAGACTGTGCTGGGCCTCATCCACCATGAGGACCTCCGCAAACATCCCGATTGGCAAGACGGGGGCAAGGCCCCGATCAGAGACCTGATCCGACCGCTGACCGACGACATCATCGTCGATCCGTCCACACCCATCCAACAGGCGTTCGACCAAATGCTCTTGACCGCCTCGCCGCGATTGCTGGTCTACGATGGGCGTGTGTTTGTCGGCATGTTGACTCGGGCGTCGGTTACGCGCCTCCGGGAGCTCCATCAGAAAGAGTCGAGTTGGGTAGGGTTGACGGGGGCGACTCCGGCGGCTGCCCGTCATTCGTGATATGCGGAAACTGCACCTGCACATAGGGCGGATAAACATCCAGCGTGTGCCCTTTGGCCCGCATCGAGCGGCTGCGGAAATAAAACCAACGATCGGGCAGATGAATGACTTTATCTTGCTGCACCTGACGCATCTTCACCCCGCGCATAGTCACGCCAGAGCCCAAACCGATGACCGCTTCCTGTCGATCGACCAACGGACTCGTCTCCATGATGTGTTCCGCCGTTCCCGGATGATTCACCCGGAAATAGAGCCAGGTATTGACGCTGTCAATTATCGACGTGGCCGACAAGACCCCCGCCTCTTTCTCCGGCTGAGCCTTCGATTGCGTGTACAGATGCACCCAGATCCGCGCGCCGCCCGCCTTATTGAACAGCTCATGAATCCCCGGATACAGCACGTTATGCCCCTCATCGAGATGGAGACACAGCGGGATCTCCAGCCGGGACCCGCGCGCGAATATCCGTCCGGTCAACGACTGGATCATCGAGACAAACACCTTCGCCACCAGGTACGACACCCGAGCCGTCAACAAACTCCCCAAGGTACAGAACAGCAACACCGGCCGCCCCTCCTCCAACCGGTCAATGAAGGGATTGGTCCGCGCTTTCCCAATAATCCGGCCCGTGTTGCCCATGGTCAGCTTAATCATCGCATCACGCAACGATGCCGAAATCTTCACGTAAAAATCCTTGAGCGCCTCCGACTGCGTGATGCTGTCGATCGTATGACACAAATCCTCGGTCCCCGGCAGCATCGACAAACTTTCCCGCAACCGCCGCAGATCTTCATGGCCGATGCGCTTCTTGATGTCATCGAACGTCAACGGGACTTGCTCGCCTTTTGCCCGACCCAATTTGATCAAGCCGCTAATGATGGCATGCGAAACCGACTCCGCCGTCCCGGTGAAGAATTCCGTCCCCCGTTCATCCTTCCCCGGCAGAATGCTGTAGATGTGGTTGACCAGCTCTTCTTCCATGTAATAGGTCGACAGCGGATCAAGATAGATCGAACAATCCGGAAAGATCGGCGTGAGCAACATGACTTCGTCCAATCGACCAGACTCCGCCGCGACCTGCACAAACTTCGAAAACAGCCGCTGATCCCCTTTGGGATCAAAGACGACCGTCGAATACCCCTTGCGAATGTCCTGTTCCATGACCGCTTCGATCAGACGGCTCTTCCCGCTTTGGGTAGTGCCAAAGCACCCCACGTGACCTCGTCGATCCTCGTCCGGCATCCAAATCAAGCCCTCTTCGATCGGCTCCACCCCCAAAATCGCCCCACGGCCGAACACAGTCCGCTCCGGCCACAGGGGGGCCACGCGACCAGCTCGATTGATGGCTTGCAACCGCTCCAACGCCGGATGCGACGGCCGTGGCGCCCCAGCTTCACCGCCTCCAGTCAACGACATAAATGGAAACATCAGGGACTCCAATCGACAAGGTGTATCCAGCTATTACGGGTCTACCGAAGACCCCAGCCGCTCCACCAGCACAGATGCCAAATATCTTCGAGTTCGTAATACATCAATAAGGAGATTGTGATGGAAATCGCCCGTTTCTATACCAAACGTCAATCGGACCCGTACGCCGACCAAACGTACGTCGAACGGACGTCACAGCCTCCGGGAAAATCCACCCCAGTCACCGTGTTGGCCCCACGTAGCTGGTCGCAGACCGCCGTCGACATTCTGGTGCAAAAGTACATGCGCAAAACCGGCGTCCCCCAACCCGGCTCTGACCGGGTAGGCCGAGAGACCGATGCCCGGCAAGTCTTCCGGCGGTTGGCCGACTGTTGGGCGACGTGGGGACGTGCCGGCAAGTACTTCCTGACAGAGGAGGATGCCCAAGCCTTCAACGAAGAATTGCAGTACATGCTGGCCCATCAAATTGGGGCGCCCAATTCGCCTCAATGGTTCAACACGGGCCTCTCGGTGGCCTACAACATCAAAGGCCCGGCTCAGGGATTATGGCGGTGGGATCCACAGCAACAGGACACGGTGGAAGTCGGCGATTCCTACGAATGTCCGCAGGCCAGTGCCTGTTACATCCAGTCCATTGCAGACAATCTTGTCAACGAGAACGGGATCATGAACCTCTGGACTCGCGAGGCACGGTTGTTCAAGTTCGGATCGGGCAGCGGCACCAATTTCTCGGCCCTCCGCGGCAAAGGCGAACGTCTCTCCGGAGGTGGCGCAAGCTCCGGCTTGATGTCCTGGCTCAAAATTGGGGATACCGCGGCCGGCGCGATCAAATCCGGGGGCACCACCCGCCGCGCGGCCAAGATGGTCATCCTCAACATCGATCATCCCGACATCGAAGCTTTCATCAATCTCAAGGTCCAAGAAGAGCAAAAGGTCGCCGCCCTGGTTGTCGGGTCTCATCTGTGTGCCACGCATCTCAATAAAATCATGCAGGCGGCCTGGATCACGGAAGAAGGCCGCGAGTTCGTTCAACCCAATCCGAAATTCAACACGGGTCTCAATGAAGCCATCCGCGCAGCCCGAGTGGCCCGCATCCCCGAAACGTACATCCAACGAGCCCTCAGCTTCGCCAAAAGAGGTCAACGGAACTTTGTGTTCTCCGTGTATGACCTCGGATGGGAAGGAGAGGCCTACCAGACCGTCACAGGGCAAAATGCCAACAACAGCGTTCGCCTCACGAAGGCCTTTCTTGATGCCGTCAAAACCGACGCCATGTGGAATCTCACCAACCGTACGGACGGCGCGATCGCCAAGACCGTGCGCGCGCGGGACCTGTGGGATCATATCTGCGCGGCCGCCTGGCAGTGCGCCGACCCCGGCATTCAATACGATGACATCATCAACGAATGGCACACGACGCCGGCACAAGGGAGAATCACAGCCAGTAACCCCTGTGTCACGGGCGATACGCTTGTCGCGACCGTCAAAGGCTGGCGCCGAATCGAAGAAATCGCCAGCGACACGGAGATCATTGGGAGCGATGGGCACCTCCATCCCATCAATCGGAGCTTCATCACCGGCTTCGGGCATGTATGGAAAGTCTGCACGTCAGATGGATATGAGCTCAAAGCCACGATCAATCACCTGGTCACGACCAAGAATCGTGGCGATGTTCCCGTGGGCGAACTTGAGCATGGCGACCTTCTCGTACTCTCCCCTGGCCATTTTGGGACACGATCAGTGCAACCCAACCTGGCCTTTGCCATCGGAATCGCCGTGGGGGATGGGTGTGTGTCGCATTTCGATACTAAGTACGGACGCCGCTCGAACCTCACCTTGACCATGCATCATGACGAAGCACCAGTTCTCGCGACGGCGGCGGCGGGCATCCAACGACAGAAGGATTTACACTATGCCCTGGCTCGCTGCCAAAGCCGCTATGTTCCTCGACCTACCTCAGTGTCCCACGTCCCAACAACCTCTCGCGTGACATGTGGCGCTCCAGCGATAATCAAAGATTTCTCGACCTATGCCATTCTGGACGAAGGATCGAGCAATAAGCGTTTTACGCCAGCAGCGTTCCAATTGGACAAACCATCGCTTGCCCAGGTGCTGAGGGGGCTCTACACCGCGGACGGCACAGTGGCCAACTATGGAAACAAGTCGCAATACATCGCCCTCGATTCTTGTTCGCTCACGCTCTTGCAGCAAGTGCAGGTGCTGCTACTCTCCTTTGGAATTAAATCCAAGCTGTACCACAATCGACGCGGAGGCAACACCATCACCGAATTGCCGAGCGGCAAGGGCTCCTACCGCCCTTACGTCATCAAAGAGATGTATTCCTTGCGTATCTCACGCTCCTCTCGCCTGCTGTTTGAGCGAGAGATCGGCTTCCACCCGGACAGCCCAAAGGCCGCAAAGCTGCATCAGCTGAATGAAGAGGTGGAGTGTTACCAAGACACGCTGACCACGAAGTTCGAGCGCTTGGAATGGGAGGCGCAAACGATCGTCTATGACCTCACCGAACCAGCCACGCAGCACTTCGTCGCGAACGGCTTCGTTGTACACAACTGCTCTGAATATCTCAGCAATAATGACACGAGTTGCAACCTCGCGTCTCTGAATCTCGCCGCCTTCCTCAAACCCGACGGGACCTTCGATCTCGAAGCCTATCGACACGCCATTCGACTCTGGACGATCGTCTTAGACATCACGGTCTTCATGGCGTCGTATCCCAGCCGCGCGATTGCAGAACGGACCGCGAAACTCCGTCAACTCGGTCTGGGCTACGCCAACCTCGGCGCCGTGCTCATGCGGATGGGGCTGCCCTACGACTCCGACCAGGCCCGGGCAGTCGCCCAAGGGCTCACCGCCATCCTTACCGGCGAAGCCTATGCGACCAGCACCGATCTTGCCCTCAATCTGGGCCCCTTCGAATATTATGCGGAGAACCGGGACGCGATGCTCCGGGTCATCCGAAACCATCATCGCGCCGCCCATGGCCAGAGCGATGGCTACGAAGGACTCTCGGTGCTCCCCCGTCCGCTCAATACCACCCTCTGCCCGGCGGTCCTCGCAGAAGCCGCCAGGAACAGCTGGGAGACCGCTCTCAGAAAAGGCTCCGTCTCTGGATTCCGTAACGCACAAGTGACCGTCCTTGCTCCAACCGGAACGATTGGACTCGTGATGGATTGCGATACGACGGGCGTGGAACCCGATTTCTCCCTGGTGAAGTACAAGACCTTGGCCGGCGGCGGCACGATGAAACTGATCAATGAATCGGTCCCCCTTGCGCTACGTACCCTGGGCTATCCTGCAGCAGCGGCAGACAGTATGACACGCTATATCGTCGGGACCGGCACACTCCGGGACTGTCCCACCATCTCTGTCAACCGTCTGCGACAGTGCGGACTCTCAGACGCCGCACTCGACCGAATTGAAGCCGCACTGCCATCCGTTCTTGATGTCACCATGGCGATCACGCCAGAGATCGTCGGACTGGAATGGTGTCAGCAACAGCTCGGCGTCTCCTCCGAAGAGGTGCAATCGCCACACTTCAGTCTGCTCCAACGGCTTGGGTTTAGCCCTGAGGACATCGCAACCGCCAGTCGCTCTGCCTGTGGCACCCTGACGATCGAAGGCGCGCCCGCACTCAAAGCGGATCATTTACCGGTCTTCGACTGCGCCGTACCAGGCGGGACGCTGGGCACTCGTTCTATTGCGCCGGACGGTCACGTCAAAATGCTCGGGGCCGTCCAACCGTTCATTTCCGGGGGCATCTCCAAAACTATCAACGTCCCGGCCACAGCCGACGTCGACGATATTGCCCGCGTCTTTACCCTAGCCTACGAGCTGGGGATCAAATGCGTGGCTGTCTATCGCGATGGTTCGAAACTCAGTCAACCGCTGAATGCGATCGGCGCCGGCGAGCTCGCCCAAGCCGTGGAACAACACGATATTCCGAAGGTCGCCCAGCACCTCGCCGCGCTCAGTGTCGAACGTGGGAAACACCGCCCATTACCCCACAAACGACACGGCTACACACAGAAAGCGATCATCGGGGGGCACAAACTCTATATCCGCACCGGCGAATACGCGGATGGGACGCTGGGAGAGATCTTTCTCGACATGCATAAGGAAGGCGCCGCGTTCCGCAGCTTGATGAACTGCTTTGCGATCGCCATTTCCATGGGACTGCAGTACGGCGTGCCCCTGGAAGAATTCGTCGAAGCCTTCACGATCATGCGCTTCGAACCCAATGGCCCGGTCTCCGGCCACGACCAAATTAAGATGGCGACGTCGATCATGGATTACGTCATGCGTGATCTCGCCATCAATTACTTAAATCGCCAGGACCTGGCCAATATCAAAATGACTGGTGAGGACATGCGTGGCGATTCCGTCAAGCCGTATATCAAGACTCCGCCGCTCCGAGAAGCGATGCCTCCATCGATGCCCGATCGGGAGCTCGCTGAACAGGCCCGCGCCAAGGGCTATACAGGCGACCCTTGCCCGGAATGTCTCCGGTTCACGTTAGTTCAACGAGGCACCTGTAAAACTTGCGTCTCCTGCGGCGCCAACAGTGGCGGCTGTAGTTAGGAGCTGGCATCGCCATGAATGACTCACCGCTCCATTCAAACATAGTGTTTTGTATGCATTCATCATCAATGAGGAAACCCATGACTCGTGTCCTACTGATCCCCGTCCTCGCGCTCACGCTTTTCAGCGCGGCATGTGCGAACCACATGCCGCTCACCAAGCAACAATCCACGTCCGTGAGCAACCCCATTTTCCTCCGACCGACGATGGACAAGACCATCTATGTCGAAACCCGCAACACGTCCGATCGCCCGAACGCCACACTCACGACACTCCCCCAGTTGCTCACCGCTCGGGGGTATACGATCACTCAAGATCCGGAGAAGGCACATTTCATTCTCCAAGTCACCACCGTCTCGGCCGTCAAGGCCAAACCGGGCACCACACTCGATGCCTTGGTTGCCGGTGGATTTGGCGGCATGATCGGCAGCAGCGTCGGCGCCGTGACAGCCCTTTCTGGTCATGGAGTCGGCTTTATCCCTGGTGGCACCGCAGTCGGAGCAGGCCTCGGCTTTCTGGCGAGTAAAGCCACCGAAGATACCCAATTTGGGCTCATCGCTGATGCCCAGATCATCGAACGCACGAAAGAAGTGGTGGAACAGGTCGTCACCAAACAGGCTGCGCCATCATCCGGTCTCCCAGAGAATCGTCAGCCCTTGGCCAGTCTCTTTGGCGGTGGACAATCCCTCAGTCCCGCACATGCCGGACAATCAAGTGAAACGATCCAAGAGACCCATCGCGGAAATGAGCGAATTCATCATGCACGTTTTGCAGCCCTGCACCAACAGATGTGGCTAAACACGGAACAGGCCATCACGGAATTGTCGGCACAACTGGCCCAAACCATCGCGGGTCTGTTCTAAGATCAACGACGCTCCATCTTGTCCGTACAAAAAGAGAGAGCGTCACAGGAGGTCCCCATGAATCTGACCATGTCTCGCATCCTACTGATCGGACTTGTGATCCTTGCACTCGCCATTCCCGTCTTTGCCGCGCCAAAGCCTGAGCGAGATACCGCCGTCGACTGGCTCACGCTCATCGACACCCAACGCTTCGATCAAAGCTGGAACGAGTCCTCCGCCTTTCTCAAGGAACATATCACCCAGGCCCAATGGGCCAAGACACTGACCGATCAGCGGCTGCCGCTCGGGAAACCCACGTCGAGAACCATCGTCAAGAAAGAATTTCAGTATCAGATCCCAGGGATTCCCACCGGCACCTACGAACTCAAGGTTTATCGGACGACCTTCCCCCTAAAGGGAGAAATGAATGAGACCGTCATTATGTCGCGTGAATCAGATCAGAAGTGGCGCGCGATCGCGTACTTCATCAAATAAACCGAACCCAGCAGGTTGACCATGTGGCACTTGATGAACGAGGTCATCCATTCAATCCTGGATCCCGACATGGCCTGCTACTGGCGTACACGGCCACGCTTTCTCATACTGGATCAACCCGGCCAGTTTGCCTACACCTTCGCTCGCACACTCCTCTACCACCTCAGTCCTGTCGTTGCAGGACTCCTGATCTGTACATGGTGGATTACTTCACAGTGGCATACCACATTAACGTTTCTTCTCCTCATCGGTATTAGTGCAAGCCTCTATTTGCTGGCTGAGGCCACGAATCTCTGGCAACTAACCCGAAAAGACGCGCTGTACGCGCCGCGGCATTCACCAATCCAGACGACACCATTGCCTTGGCCATGACCCTCCGAGGAGACGACATGACTCCCACAGCACTTCCAGCCCCCGCACCAAAGCAACCTCCTATGTCACCTTGGTACCGACATTGGAAGGACATTGCGATGATGACGACCGGCATCCTCCCCAACGAGCCTCGATTCAAGCTCATCGCCGCCATGGTCGATCGGTGCAACGAGGCCTATACCAAAGGCGATGAACCCACGTTTCTTCGGCTCAAAGGACAGCTACAAAACTTAATTAACGCCTCGAATCCGAAAGCCGCTCGGCAAGCTCCCTAATTGTCTCGCCCTGCCCAAGACGCTCGCACGGCTACGCGCGTCCACCGACACGGCCGCCGCACCGCCACAGCAGCCTAGTTCTACATTCGCCCAAGGAGTGATTATGCCATCAGCCCTCATCGATCAATTTCGCAAAGCCTTGCAAGCCAGTGTTCCCCTCGTAGCCATCACCACCCCCGATCCTGCCATGACGATCGCAAGTCTTCTGACGGTTCGGCCGGCAGAAATCCAGGATGAACCATATGGCGTCCTCCAGTGGGACGTCATCGACGGCCTGACCGTGACCGCGGCTGAAGGACAGCTCGATTCCCCGCCTTCAACCCTCATAAGTAAAGAGGTCCTGACGAAGCTGCTTCAGGAACAGACTATTGCGTCAGGCATGAAGAATCTCGCGTTTACCCTCACGCATGCCCGAAAACTCCCGCAAAACACCATTCTCTTCGTCCACAATGCCCACCGCTTTCTCCATGACACCGCAGTTCTTCAGGCTCTCTGGCATCTCCGCGACCCCTTCAAGAATGAAGGCAAGACCCTCGTGCTCCTCGCCCCCCACCTGAAGCTGCCGATCGAGCTCAGTCACGACGTCATTGTCTTAGACGATCCCTTACCCAATCGTGAGCAGCTCCGCTCGATCATTACGACGCAGTATGACAATGCCAGGCAGGCCAACCACTCCATCCCAACACCAACACACGAGGCGCTCGACCACAGCGTCGATGCCGTCCATGGACTGTCCTCCTTTGCCGCCGAACAAGCGGTCGCCATGTCCTTTACGGCCAAAGGCATCAATGTCCCGGTACTCTGGGAACACAAGTACCAAGCGATCGAACACACGCCAGGCTTAACGATTTATCGTGGGTCAGAGCAGTTCGAGGATATCGGCGGAGTCGCTCACATTAAGCGATTCCTTCAACAGATCCTCAACGGCCGCGCCAAACCCGGAGGGGTGGTCTGGATGGACGAGCTGGAAAAAGCAGTTTCCGGAGCGAATAGTACGCATGGAGATAATACCGGTGTCAGTCAAGAACTCCATAAACAACTATTGGAGTTTATGCAAAACGAAGACGCGACAGGGATCATCATGGTCGGCGCTCCTGGGACCAGCAAGAGCATGGTCTCCAAAGCTGCCGGAAAAGCCGCCGGCATCCCAACCATCCAATTCGACCTCGGAGCCGTCAAAAGTTCCAATGTCGGTGCCTCCGAGCACAACATGCGCCAAGCACTCAACGTGATCGGGACCATCACCAATCACGCTCCGCTGTTCTTAGCCACCTGTAACAGTCTCCAGGCTCTTTCACCGGAACTTCGGCGCCGGTTCCGTCTCGGGACGTTTATTTTCCCACTCCCTACTCGAGAAGAACGCCAAGCGATATGGACGATCTATCAACGTAAATACCAACTTACCGATCCACCTGGGAAACTGCTCGAGGAGCGCTGGACGGGAGCGGAAATTCGTCAATGCTGCGATATCGCCTGGCGCCTGAACATTACGCTGGACGAAGCCGCGCAGTATATCGTCCCCGTCGCCGTCAGTGCCAAAGACAGCATCACGGATCTCTATGGAAAAGCCCACCAAGCCTTCCTCTGTGCCAGCTACCCTGGGCTCTTTGATAAAGACCGCCTGGATGAGACCAAACCTCAAGGGTCCGGCCGGAAGATGCGCGTTGTAGCCGATCATCACGGGGAAGCATAACCACGGTTCACAGGAATCTGTCCTTAGTAGATAAAGGAGACCACCATGACCACCATCGCCCCACCGCAAGACATGACGCGCGAACAGTTATTCTCCAAAGCCGCCTGCCTGACCCTCTCCATTCACCGTGTAGGTTTTTCACGAAAAACCAAGGTCGCCATTCGATCCAAAGCCGATCAGAAGCTCGTCAAACGGACCAAATGGATCATCGACTGCCCGGAATATCGCGCCATTCTCCGTCTCGATGCGAAAGCCAAACGCGATTGCGAACAATTCAAGCTACCGGCAAACGTCGGCCGTGGCATGATGCTCGTGGCAGCCGATGATTTGATGGAAGTGTACAAAGTTCTCGATGAGTATCAGATGCAAAGGCTGGTCTTAATCGACCGGTTCTGTGAAGTCTATCCAGATCAGAAGATCAAAGCGTCAGAACGGCTCAAAGACCTGTACGTCGAAACCGAATATCCCACGCTCGCCGAAGTCCGGGACAAATTTCACGTCGATATCCAATTCCTCACGTTCGATCTGCCCGGATTCCTCCAAAACGTCAACCGAACCTTGGCGGATCGGGAACGCGAGAAAATGACGGAGACCTTCAAAGGCTACGGTGAAGAAATCCGGACCGGCCTGCGCGAGATGCTCCAAGGCCTCGTCAACCATCTCCTAGAGGCGCTTAATCCATCAGAACCCGGCCGACCAAAGACCCTACGCGCCACGGCCCTGAAGAACCTCACGGAGTTTGTCACCTCCTTCGATCGGCGCAACGTCACCAACGATGACGAGCTCAACAAACTGGTCACCCAGCTACATACCACCCTCGACGGACTCACTCCGAGTGGGTTACGAAAAGACGTCCAATTTCAAGACATCGTCCGTACCAGTCTCCAGTCCGTCAAACATCAATTGGCCGAGATCGTCGTCCCACGGGGCACCCGACGCATCCTGACCAGCCAAGAGGACCTATAATTCACCAAATCCTCCTCAAAACCTCACCCTGCGACCGTAATATCTTGATAGGGGGCGTATGATCTATCACAGAACCATGCCCCAACCTATGACGTACCATGTTGCAACAACCGCCACCACTCGTGGTGGCAAAATTGGCAAGCCGGAGGACGCACTCCGCTATCTTCGCCTGTCGAAAATCCAGCTTCAACCGGGCGATACGCTACTCATCTGTCTGGATTCCCGAAATGTCCCCATTGGACATCAGTTTTTTGCCTATCATCCGATCCAGACGGATGGGCCTCTGCCCCAAGAAATCTTTCGACACGCCATGGACCGCCATGCCTCCAGAGTCCTCCTACTCTGCTCTCATCCGCTCATTCCGCACGGGCCATTTATGCCAACGGAGGCCATGCTCAACCACGCCGCCAAATGTTCACTCGCCGGGAAACTCTTAGACGTCCAAGTCGTCGACTATCTCGTCATGAACGCCTCCGTCCTCGAGTCACTCCTGATGGATTTTCATGATCGTCTCTGCCGATTAGCGCTCCGCTACTCCCAACAACACGCAAACCCGCTCTTTACACCCTTATGCCCAAACTAGATCCCGACCTGTTGGCTCGGGCGCGGCGTGTCGATCTCATCAGTTATCTGCATGCCGCCGGCCACCAGCCGGTTTATGCCAAACACACCAAAGCGCTCTTTCACTCGCCGGTACGGGAGGACCGTAATCCCTCCTTTACCATCTCCTTTACCGATGGCGCCTGGAAATGGATCGATTGGGCACGAGGCACCCATGGCGATAGCATCGATCTCGTGATGACCATGTTCTCGATCGATTTTCAAACCGCGGTGAGAAGACTCCTCGATCTTCCCATCAGCCAGGACGTCCCCGCTCGAGACGAAAGCCGACACCAATACACTCCGCGCGAAGTCCAGCGGCTCTATTATCGGTGGCGCAGTGAGATGACCCCAGAACACGACTTCTTAATCCGACAGTACTTTCTTTCTCGACGGCTGGCTTTTCCTGAAGAATTAGGCTTGGTGTACCTTGAAGTGACCGTCAATCGAGAGGGGATGGTGCTCCCCTATGTCGGAATTCCCGCCCCATCGGCACAACCCCGACATCTCACGACCCTCGAATGCCGCGCACTCAATGACACAGAATGCCCGAAGCAGTTTCGCCGTCGAACATTCGGCGATAAAGCGCTCTGGGTCATTCGAAGACCGACACCGGCCTTATTGGTCACCGAAAGTATTCTAGACTGTCTTGCCGGCAACCAATTACTCAGCCATCGCCCTTCCCTCTGTGCGCTCAACACCATTAACAACATCGACCGGCTTTTAGAATGCGTCCAACAACTACGGCCGAAAACGGTCTATCTTGCGCTCGACAACGATCCGGATAAGGCATTGCCTACATCCCCAGCGGCTTCACCGCAAACAGCCAAGCCCGGTCAAACGGCACAGCGCAAAGCCTGTGATCTGTTGCTCCAAGCGGGATACCGCGTCGTAGAAGTCCAACACCATGTACACGCCGAAGTAAAAGACCTGCATAAATTATTACTCAAGGATCCGACTCCAATCACATTCGAACAGGTTGAACGTCTGGGTATCATCTACACCCCGTCGACGCCACTCCCCTAACTCCCTACTCAGCCTTACCAGACCCATGGAGGATGTGTGTCCACCACCCTGACGCCGGTGACGATTCCGCTCGCGCAATTTCTCGATTCCTTTTCGGATGCGCTGTGCACCACGACCGCGAATCAACTCACCCCACAGTTCAGCCCCGCAGTATTAGAAGAGGCCCTTCCAACCTTGCGACAATTCGGTGAGCCACTGCTACCTGCCCAAGCCAATGTCGCCGCAGCCTTGGCCTACGCCTTCCGCAACCAACCAAGCGCCATTTGTTCGGCCGAAATGAGCACGGGTAAAACCCGAATCAGTACGGCCGTCGCGGCGCTCCTGAAATCCAAACGGACCCTCGTCTTCTCACCACCCCATCTCGTTGGGAAGTGGAAAGAAGAAATTGAAACCCTCCTTCCAGGTGTCCAGGCCACGATTCTCCGTAGCATCACAGACGTCATCCAATTTGCGTCACTCCCCACGAAAAGCCCCTGGCCGCTGTTCGGCATTCTGAGCCGCGAGCGGTCCAAGCTGAGCTTTGCCAAACGCCCCGCGCTCATCCCCAAAGCCGTCAGACTCAATCAGGAAACGTATACCCACTATCATTGTCCTCAATGTGGAACGCGCGTCGATAATAAGGATGGCATTCCTCAAACACCACGAAGCCTCAAGCCCGGCGCCAAATGCAACAGCTGCCACACGCCGCTCTGGACCTATGATCCCTCCGGACCACGTCGGGTCGCCCTCGCGGATTACATCGGAAAAAAACATCCGCGCCTGTTCGATCTCCTCCTGGTCGATGAGGTCCAAGAAGAAAAAGGGCTCGGAAGCGCACAAGGTTTAGCCTTCGCCTTGTTAGTGCAAAAGTGCCGACGTGCTCTCGCCCTCACCGGCACCCTAACCTCGGGAAAAGCCACGTCTATCTTCCACATCCTCTGGCGGATGAATCCCGCACTCAAAGCCAGCTTCAAGCACACCGACGAGCCCCGGTGGGTCGACCTCATGGGGACATGGGAAACGAGGACCACGATGGAGGATGTCCATCAGGTCCTCGTAGTCGGTAAAGAGTCAAAACGCCGTGTCCATGTGTCCCTTCGCGAACGTCCGGGCATTTCCCCGCACATTATTCCGCACCTGGTGTCCCAAACGGCTTTTTTACAACTCCGGGACCTGGGGATATCCCTGCCACCCTATCGAGAACACATCCACGAATCCCAACTCGACTCGCTCCTGACCAAGAACTACACACGGCTCACCGAAGCCGCACGACGATTCATCCCGATCGGGCGCCGCACCAAAGATGGCCATTTGGTCAGCAGTTTCATCCAAGCCCTCTTGGCCTACCCAGATCGTGCCGCTCAAGGTGAACTCATTACGGACCACAATGGCGCCATCTGTTTCCAATTAGATCCGGTCCCCGAATCTGTGATCCTCCCCAAAGAGCAAGCGCTGATTGAGTACATCCTCCGCGAACGGTCCAGAGGACGTCGGGTTCTGATCTACTGTACCCATACCCAAACCAAAGATATCACCGGCCGACTCCATCGGCTGTTGAGCAACGCCGGCATTCGTAGCTTAGTCATGACCGCAAAAGTGCGTCCAGAACGCCGCATGAAATGGATCACGGATCGCACCAAGGAAGGACTCGACAGCCTTATCTGCAACCCCAAGTTGGTCTCGACGGGACTCGACCTAATCGATTATGCCTCCATCGCTTGGATGGAAGTCGATTATTCGACCTATCTCGTACGACAAGCCTCCCGTCGTTCCTGGCGAATCAAACAAAAAGAGCCAGTCGACGTCGGCTTCTTCCTTTATAAAGGAACCGTCCAGGAACACGCCTGGGCCTTGGTGGCCGCCGGCATCAACGCCGCCCTCCAAACAGAAGGCGATTTACTCTCTGAGGGCCTCAATCTATACCAACAACCTGACGATATGATGACCCAGCTCATCAAGCATGTGCTCGATCGCAACGCCTCTGTGTTGAGCGCCGAATCGATGTTCGCCAAACTCGCCATCCAATATGAACAAGACCAGAAGAGCCTCGCACCAGAGGCCCAAACACTATCAACCCCATCAATTTATGATGTCGCACCACGCGATATTCCAATCCTCACTCCCCGACCCAATCGACACAGTGCCCGGCTCCGCGATGCCAATACACAACTCAACCTCTTTGCGGCCTAACCCATGACTACCAACACATTAGTGATGATCCACAGTGAGCACTACGAGGCCATTGTCGAATCGTATGTCCTCATACCGGAATCTCACGAAGTATGCATGTTGTCGATTACCGGCCAACCTGACGCCATTAAAGCTCTCCGCGCGTCCCTCAGTATGGGGCTGAAGATCACGATGTCCCCAAACAACATCGTCATTGATTGGCCAAAACAGCCTGACACCATCTTCACTTTTCTGCAAAAACGGTTGCCCTCAGGAGCACAGGCAGCCTTATGGCTCCCCCAACGCGGCACCTCCATCGGCATTCAACACGATACCAGCGCCTATATCATCGACCGGCATTATCAAGGGGCCGGTCCGCCCGCACAATTTATCCGGATCCTTGATCGGGTACTCCCATGTCCACTGCTCGAAGACTGGGCTGATCCCCTATGGACCACGGCTCTTCAACAGAAGTGGGTGCTACCCCTCGAGAGCTACAATTGCTCAGCCTGGGCGTTCGAGCCCATGACCACTCCCATTATCGCCTGGGTCCAACACCACCTGACACGCCATCAGCCGACAGCCTAGCCGCTCGCCGAGCCACGACTGCACAAACTAACTGTCCAACCAGAAAGGACCGACCATGCACGTTGCCGGCAGAGCACGAGCTGGATTCTTTCCCACCCCGCCCACCGTTCTCAGCAGGATCCGCCGTTTCATTGAAAACGACAGCGGACAACTGGGACGAATGCTCGACCCCTGCGCCGGAAACGGCATCCCACTGGGATTCTTGGCAAAGGAATGGAAGCTCGATGCGTTCGCCATCGAGCTCGATCGACAACGAGCCCAGCAATGCACCACGCAGGTGACGAAAACATTACGATCCGACGCCCACTGTTGCGAGGTCTCGCGGGAAGCTTTTTCGGCCCTCTTCCTGAACCCCCCATACGATTACGCGGGTCAAGGGGAACGGACTGAGCTGCTCTGGCTCAAACGATGGACCCCCATGCTCCAGCCCGGAGGTCTGCTCATCTACATCATCCCGGAACACCAGTACACCGAGCAGGTCTTGTATTACCTCAGCTCCTATTACCGGGATGTCACTCTCTACCGATTCCCGAAAGATGAGTACCGGGAATTTAAACAGACCGTCTTCATCGGCAAACGTGTACGCACGGCCAACCCATCCGAAACCGTCAGGAGACAACTATGGAAAATGCTCAGGGAACAGAGTTTGCCAACCCTGCCAGACGAAGCGATCACCACACCGTACACGATCCCCCTACCCAGCCTCCGTGGAGAGATCGTCTTTCGGACTAGTTGGTTAGATCCACTCGATATGTACCGCGAAGCGCATGAACAGGGTCTCTGGCAGGATGCCCACGTCCGCGATCTGCTCACGTTCCCAATCCAACACACGGTCAAACCGTTGCTTCCCCTCCGCAAGGGCCATTTAACCAGGTTAATCTCGGCAGGGCTCTACAACAACATGACCATTGAACAAAACGGTCAGCGCTGGCTCATCAAAGGACGCGCGCGCAAAATCACAAGAGAACTCCCACCCCTGGTTGAAGTCATCGACACAAAGGACGGACCAGAGGAACGCTGCCAATTTCGTACGATCGAGAGCTATGTACCAGAACTCCGAGCGGTCGATCTCACGCCGGGTCCAACGTACGGCCGGTACATCGTAATCGAATGCTAAGCCCCTCAACACGAAAGAGTCCTATTCCACACCAGTAAGGAGTAAACATGAAACTTGAATTTCCACGCGCCGCCCTCCTTCAAACTCTCAAATTTATCCATAGCGTGATCCATCGAGAACCCAGCATGCCAGTTCTCAAAATGATCAAAGTGTCAGTCGGGCCCACCGGGACACATTTCGCCGCCACAGATCTGGAACTCGGTCTCCAGCGCACCCTCCCACTCCACTCCCTCACCAGTGCCACTTTCCTAATCCCAAGCGAACCGATCCACGATTTTATCCGTGAACTCCCCAGTGAGACGGTAACATGGACCATCGACGATCAACATCACATCACGGTGACCGGGGGCAAAGCCAAAGGCAAATTCAATGGCATGGGTGCCGACGATTATCCCGCACTGCCCCCCATCCCTGAACCCTTTATTTTCAGCCTGCCCGCGTCAGACCTCGCCCAACTGCTTGGTGAAACACTTCCCGCTGTCGGAGACAACGACGCACGATTTATATTGAACGCACTGAAACTCACCATCTTCCAAGCGCCGGCAGCCACACTCCGGACCGTCGGCACGGACGGCCACCGTCTTGTCGTCAGTGAGCAGCCTACAGGCACCTGGCTCACCCCTGCTCACGACACCCGAGATCTCCTCATCCCCAAAAAGGCCGGCAAAATCATTCGGCAACTCTTGAACGACAAAGACCTGCCTCCGATCGCCATCGGACTCAACCACACCCTGGCCGGCTTCAAAATCAGCGACTATCTAGTCACGACCAGAATCATCGACGGATCCTATCCCAACTATCAGGCGGTCATTCCCAAAGCGACCTCCCCGCGCCTCACGATCAACAAAGCCCTATTTGAAGACTCTCTTCGCCGGGTCTCGGTCATCGGACCTCAAGGCACCAAACCAATTCGGCTCACCGTCGGGGCCCAATCCCTCACACTTCATGCAGCCGACAGCCATACCGGAGAAGCCACTGAAACCCTCGACACCACCACAGGGTCTGATCCTTTCACCACAGGCTTCAATAGCCGGTACCTGCTGGAAGCGCTCGAAACGATGCCTGGGGACCAATGTCAGATATTCATGGAATCACCGCTCGCCCCCTGTTTGCTCACGGCTCCTGGCCTATCCAGACCGTTTAAACACATCGTCATGCCCATCTCGACTCAAGAGGTAAGCACATCCTAAAGACAGACAATTTCTCATGAATACGCCATTCAGAGAGACCTCATCATCCACCCCAGCATTGCCAAGCCCGTGAGAGGGAAGCCTAGTCCGTAATAGCCTTAGACGATGGCTAGGAAGGAAGACCGCAACATCCAAAAGACCATTCACAGACGTAAAGTGTCTTTGAAGTCACAATAGGAAACTTGCTATCGTACGTAGACACACGGAGGCGTCGAGAGACTGATCAATGAAACGATCGAGTCTGAGTGTGGGACAAGCGATTTTCTGGATTTCTCGCGTCACTCGAACTGGAGAAGCACGCGATCGAGTGCCGGGCTATGTGATCAACTTAACCCCCAAGCGTATTTCCATTGTCGTCAAACAAACAGACGGCACCGACTCTTTACGACACGTCACCGCAAAACGACTGATACCCAGCACATTAGCCCCTATACCCGTCTCAAAGCTGCGCAAGACCATGTCGAACCGCATACTTCGTGATATCCGCCACCGTCACGAGATGTAACTCGCGACTAAGCACCTCGCGATGGAAACGGACACCTCGAACTGAAATCGCCAACTCATGAGCGATTTCCTTGTGTGACTTGCCTTCTGCGACCAGCTGAATCACCTCACGTTCACGCGATGTCGGCAGCCGATCGCCTATCACTCGTTTTCCACCATGAACAATCACATCATAACAAAGCTGAGGACTGATATAGGTGCCTCCTGAAAGCACTTTCTCCACGGCCTCTTCGAATTGACTCATCTCGCTCTCTTTACTCACATACCCCTTCGCCCCCGCACACAGGGCTTCCGTGATCCGCGCGGGATCTTCATGCATCGACATCACAATACAGTGAATCTTAGGCGACACCTCCAGTACTTGCATGATGGCATCGATACCATTCAGTTTTGGCATACTGACATCCACAACCAGGAGATCCAACGCGAGTCCAGTACGCACGGCGCGGACTAAGTCCCGACCATTCCCTACAGTCAGACACACTTCATGTCCTTTCGCTTCTAAAACACGCCGCTGTCCTTCCATAATAATTTCATGATTGTCACAAAGAGCTACCCGCGCCATGGAGATCCTCCTGTTGATGTTCAAGGCACACGCTCACTCGGACTTTCAACGTCGTCCCAGTTCCAAGCGCGCTCTCAATCGTCATCTCTGCGCCGATCTGACGAGCCCGTTCAGCCATGCTCAACAATCCCAACCCCGCTTCACCCGCAGTGCTATGACGAACCACAAATCCCCGCCCAGTATCAGAGACGCAGAGCTCGAGGATAGAGCCATCAAGCGATAACCCCACACCGCATTCTTGCACGCCGGCATGTTTCACCACATTCTGCAGCGCTTCCTCAGCGATACGATATAAGCCGGCCGCAACCATCGGAATCAGACGACACCGCACGTCTGTCACATGCGCCACGATGCGGAATCCATGGCGCCGCTCCACATCATCGATCAACCGGGACAAGGACGCGCTAATCCCCAACCGATCCACCATCACCGGATGAAGTCGCAACGCCAACGTTCGCGTGGAAGACACTAACGCATCGTTCTCAGCAATCACCCCTTGAAGAGCCGTCAACATCTCCTCTTTCGTCTGAGGAGGGAGCTGCACAAGTGACCGAAGCACAAACCCTATGCCTCCAAGACCGCTGACGACGTGATCGTGGAGCTCGCGAGCGAGCCGGGACCGCTCCTCTTCTTGAATCGCAATGACACGCTCACCTAAAAGACGTGTCTCCCGATCCTTATCTAATAACGCCTGGATTTGTGATTTCATCGACGCTTCATAATGATTGACCATGTCATCTATAACTCGGATCTGCCCCACACCCGCTTTACCCAAGCGCGCCGCTTGCACACGAATCATTCCGAGCTGCATTGCCAAACAGACTAATCGGAATAACGTCAGGACGTGCGGGGACACTGGCCGCCGGACAAACAGGATCGTCATAAAGGATCGGCCGTTGAAACACTCGCCGATACACCCCAACACAAAGCGAATCCCGTAGCGATCAACAAATTGCGGATCAGAGATATACGCACGTTCTGGCGAAACCGGGAGCGAAAAGTTCACACAGCTCGAACTCACCGCTTCTAGGTCCAGCACCACTTCGTCTGAACCTGAGTCACGCCACAATCCCGTTCGTCGAAACACCTCCACAAACAATGGATACGTAGTTTCTAGTTCTGATACACGAAGCGGAATCCTTGAATGCCGACACGATCGCATCGGATCATTCCAATACTCTTCTGCGCCCGCCGAACCAGTGAGTACTAATTGCAAACATGAGGACTCCAACGTCCGAGCATCACCACTCGAAATACCATCGACGTTATTCGCTCTCTCATCGGATGGACGCTCTGTCAGAAAACATCGAGCCAGGACAATTTCACTCGGGGGGCCAACGGCAGGACGAAACCAGTCAACTAAACACTCCATGGTCCGTTGCACAAACTGCTCGATCGAGACACAATCTGTGGCTAACGCACGGATTTCCGCTGTCACACGGCAGACATCCATCTGCTTCATGTCATCCCACGACAGCCCGCATCTCGTTCGCACCGAGGAAATCACAACAGCCTCTCCCCAGCCCCGGACAGAGCTATATCAAAACAGGCATTTCTAGATCCCATACCCGAAGAAGAATTTCATACTGGTAAAGTAGCCAGGTACCGGCCCAGTCCATCCGCTATCTAACACGACAACTCGATCAACCACGGCCACCTATCACATTGATATTACAGGGGGATACCACACAATGACTTCCTCACTCCTCGAGGCACCAGTTGACGCCGTCGAACCCTCCCGGACAGCCACTCAAGCGACCGACACCCCCTCCCCCATACCCTCAACTCCCCCTACCGAATTAAGCCTACCCCCAGCCTCACCGAACACCACCCCGCCAGCACCGACGGCTTCAGGCTCAGCTGATACTCAAGAGGCAGACGACATCGAAGACGACAACAGGAATTTAGTCTCCTCGAGCCTTGAACTCGATTCACCAGAATTCACCAAGGCCACCATTTCGATCTACCTCCAAGTTCTGCCACACGACCATCACCCGGAAGGGCGACCTGTGATCCTCGGGATACGGAGCCACGATCTCCCACCATTGACCCTCACGCGTCGATGGAACCAATTGCTCCCACTTCCAACGGATATCGACCAACTCCTCCGCCAATGGGAATCTCACTATCCATCTGCTATTCAAACCCGTAAGACATCCCGTGATGTCAAACGCGAACAAGAGCGCCAACAAGCCGAAGCTCGCAAAACTGAAAACAAGCGTCGTCAGGAAGAAAAGAAGAACCAAAAGCCCGCGCGGCGGACCGAGAACAAGACACCGGTTGCTCCGGCAAAACAGCTCCGCGCACCCACAGCCGCGGCCTCAGCCGCACCACCTGCTGCCGAGTCCACACCACCGTCCACGCAATCGAGCCTGTTCTAAACCATGGAGAATGTATGGTCACGCTACAAATCGAAGGACAGAGTTTAGAGTTGCCTGCTGACATTGCGATCAACGACGACGCACTCCGCCGAGCGATCGCGCCATTATTTCCACAGGCCGCTAATGCACGCTTTGAACGTGTGACGGATGGGGAAGGCCGCACCGTCATCAAAGTCACGAAACAAGCCGGCGATAAAGGGATCACGGCCGAGCGCATTCTGGCAGCCATCCAACGCTGCCGCCGTCACGTCAACCCAGCCATTCTGCTCCATCAACGCGTCCAGCAATCTTCGACCAAGATGTCCCCTGAGGATTTGCTCCAATTACAACGCGATCTCGACCAGGCCATCACCAAAGGCGAACATGAATTGAAGGTCACCCATGCCATCCTCGCTCGCTTGCTCAGCGCCCCCGCCGTTCCTACCCACACGACGCCCATCGGATTTTAAGGCGTTCGGCTCCTTACCTGACGCCATCGAAGCCCTGAAACAGCAACAGATCAAAGGGGTGGACCATTGCCTTGAAGATTTGGCCCATCTCCAACGTCGGTTATCACTCCTCACGCTCTTTCAAGAACTCTTCCCCAGTCAATTTCACAAGGCCTGTCGCCGTCTCTCACACACAACTCTCGATGAATGTCTCACGCGCACCTTGCCGCCGTTCATGACCGCCATTTCCAAACAGTACTTCCCAGTCGATGATTTCGATTTCGATTACGCAATGGATTGCTGGCCGGAAATCCCCATCCCAGCACACAATTACGACGTCGAATCAGATTTCGAGGACGCACCCAGGGCTATACGAGTCGCCGCCTTTCTTGTTGGGTGCTACAGCTCCTCCCCCAGTCTTGAAGACTTACGAACCGAACTGCCCGGCATTCATCTCCCAGAATGTTGGAACGATCCCAAACATTGGTGCAAACGCGATACCAATCTCTACTCCAAGCTCAGCGCCAACGAACCACGCCATATTCGTAACTTTTGGCTCTTATTCGAGACGCTCGCGCATGATACAGGGAGTATCTTTTTGGATATCAGTTACGACTCTGGCGGATGTGAACACAACTACCAGTGGGATAAAGCGACTGTGGAGTCCCTGCATCAACAATGGATTCGGACCAAAACCATTACACGAACCAATGCGGCCACCATCCGTGCGTTTGATCGTGCTCCCGCAAGTTGGAACACCCTCTTTCGTTGCTGGGCTGACATGTGCCGTTTCTCACGGAGCGAATAGAAATCATGAAACAAGACCTAAATATCCACGCCTCACTCCATTTCGTTCGCGGACAACTCCTACTCGAATATCCAGAGAAACAGGGCATGGTCCGCAAATGTATTTCCCCAGACGCCGTCCGCAGTGCTCTTCTCCTCCAACAATTTGATAGCGGCTGGATCACTCCGCACACCATCCGCCACGGGGAAAACCATCACGGGCCATGGGTCATCCAGCGCTATCCTGCCGCTGCCCATACTTTACGGTTCAACGACCCGCTGCCGATGCCCGGCACGAAAACGCTACTGATGATCACCGTTCCCTTACCGGAACTCCTCTTTATCGGAGCACACAACTCGTATTCCCTCTTTGCTATTCGAGTCTGGCAACACGAAACAACCGTGCTCTACCATGCTCCCCTTCCCAACGTCGGAGAGACAGGTCAAGTGTGCTTTGGTTCTGTAGCAATACCAAAAGCCTCCCCACACTCCATGAACGAAGCGTGGCAGTTATTTTGGAATTCCTCCTTCAACTCCGATCTCACCACCAACAAATCACGAGCCCACAATGACAATATTATCGACCACCTGTGCCACGTCGCCCAACAGCGCCTCCCTCAATACCCCGGCGCCGATTTAATTCGCACCCGGTTCACCATCGCTCAGATCCTGGCCCAGCTCAATCATGAGGACTAACCTATGTCCACCGATACCGGCATTTCCTTCATCCACCATCGCATCGCAACATCACCCCTCCCGCCGCCGGCATCCGCACTCTACGAGTATCTGCTCGCTGGCAACGGCGTCTTTCTTCGAGCCCAAAGACAAGGGATCTCCGCCTGTATTCCCGTCGCACCGGCAGAAATCCGAGGGCTCCCATCCGTCGAGCCATACACCTCCCTACATGCCCCACGCATTCCACAATACATAATGGAAACGATTCTCGCTGAATCACTGACCGCCTGGGGGAATACAACCGGTCCCAAAGAAGCCTTGTTCCATTGCACCTACGAACCCGAGGCCCAGTGGACACTCACGATCCCGGATCAAATCCGTACCTATGACTCCGTTCGCTGCACCGATCCCTTCACCCCGTCCTACGCCTCGTGTGTCGTGGAAATACATTCTCACCATGAAATGCCACCCATATTTTCATCAACCGACGACAAGGACGAAACCGGCTTTCGCCTCTTTGGTGTCATCGGAAACTTCGGCCGACGTCCGCAAATCCTGTTTCGTGTGGGGATCTATGGACACTTTGCCACTATCCCAGCCAGACATGTTGCGCACTTACCGCCCGTGTTACAGGACGCCTTCTCAGACACACAAGGCTAAACACGCCCAACTCTCGTAGCCTCTGACCGGCTCACTCTTAAGATTCTCGGCCCATCGCCCGCAAATGGATGACCATGTCACAACCACCACTCGATCTCAGTCACGTCACTGCGCGAACCATCATGTCACGTCGATGCTCCTCGATCCGACTGGTCCAGGTCGGCTGCGGAGGGATTGGCGCAATGCTGGCCCTCCACACCGCCCGGCTCGCCCGAGAGTGCCAACATCACTATGACTCCGTTGACGTCTATTTCATCGACCATGACACGGTCGAACTGAAGAACATCCGACGACAGAACTTTTGCGGTGCTGAAGTGGGCCAGAATAAAGCCGAGGCCTTGGCCTATCGGTTCAATAGCGCGTGGGGATTGGGTATCACCGCCATTAGCAAGCCCTTCACCGCCAAGTTACTCCCACGTGGAAATCATGACCTACTCACCATCTTCCTTGGCTGTGTCGACAACGCCGCGGCACGACGCCAGCTGCATCAAACGATCGCCCACGAATCCACCTATCAACAAGATGCCAGTCCCATCTGGTGGCTCGACGGAGGCAATGCCCACACATCAGGCCAAATTCTGCTCGGGAATACGATTTCGCCTAAACTGCTTACAAGCAGTTTTGACTTACCTGGTATCTGCAAAAATCTCCCCTCCCCAGGATTGCTGCATCCCGAGTTACTCATCCCCCTCCCGAACGAACCCCTCCGACGTACCCGCTCCTGCGCCGAACTGGCGCTCATCGACCCACAATCGTTAACCATCAACAGTATGATCGCAAGCCACATGGCAGACTACCTCCTTCGCCTCAGTCTGACCGGCGACCTCCGTCGCTTTGCCACCTACATCGACATGAACACCGGAACCGTTCGCTCCTTAGCGACGACGCCAGAACAAGTCCAACAAGCGTTAGCCCATCATCCCTCACGATCTCGCACTCGCTTAAGGAACATATGACGGATTCGCTCTGTCATCAACCGGTACCCTTCTCTCTCGCTGAGGTTCACATGCCCTGCACGCTCTGCCATACCTGCAAGAAGACCATCCAGCACGTACTCAATCAAATGGAATTCTGTCCCCACTGTCAGCAGTACCAGTGCCCCCTCTCACACGGATTTCAGAACCCAGCACCAACCGAAGCAGAACAGACCCCGTGCGAGGCCCTTACAGTAGACTCACTGACCAATCCGACTGATCCTTGGGACAATGCGGACATCATTTCACGCTATAGCCGAGCCACTGCCGTCGAAGACGGGATGCTCGTTGAAGTTCCACCAGCACTCTGCAAAGAATTCGGGATCCGGTTTTCGCTCGTACTGACTCGGGCTGTTTGGGATGAATATGTAACGGTTCCGGAACCACTCAAAGGATTTCAGGATGAGCAAGGCCGATTAGCGGATATCCTGACCATGTTTCATCTTGCCGCCAAAAGAAGTGCTCCCCACAGCACACACATTGTGTTCCAAGTCATCGTCCAGCAAGAACATCATGATTCCCTCCCTCCTCCAATTACCTTAAAAGCGATCGTCGATGGCGGCGATGATGGGCTTGGCGCACTCACCATTCTCAAACCCCACGAAGATTAGATAGGTCGTTCGATACACACGAGCGGAAAGGGAACGGATACCACCCAAGCATCATGTGAGGACACCGCTCAACACAGGACGTCGATCACGGAGAAAACCGGGCACCCATACGCTGAACGATAAGACCAAGAAGCCTGTCAAATGCCAACCGATGACGTCTAAATTCTTCACTTTGTTGAGCGAGAACAGTATCGCGAGATCGACGATTCAGCGACTCCATTCCCCGTTCAGTCACAACAGCAGTCCCATCGCGTTCCAACGTCACATGCGCGGACGAGAGTCGAATCCGCCGGCCGTGCGAATCTTTAAGGATCTCAATATAGGGCGCATCGGGAATTACAATCTGCCAGTCGCGGGTGATGCGATACTGAGCGAGCGTGGCCTCGACCGAATCAAAAAAGCGATCGATATCATGGGTGTCTGACCGAGTTGATACACCCATCCGCTCCATCCGGCCGTCAACCCATTCTGTACTTTGAATCGGAGTCGGATGCCCTGGGACATACTGAAGAGTGATCACATCCCGATCCTGCGCATCAGCCGGGGAGAACACAAGAATGAGGACAAGGAAAAGGATGCTCCGAACAAGACGTTCCATGATTGAGATCCTGCACCTCAATGAGAGATAGAACGGTCGAGACATCTCCGGCGCGCCTCCCTAAGACCTTTTCATCCATTCCGCCCTATCTTCACTCGAGCACCATCGAAAAGAGCCACCATGCCGAAATGGATTCAGTCATTCACGGTTACATGCGGTTCTGGAAAAGGGGAATATACCGTCAGTCTCGCAGATGACGGCAGCTATGGCTGCAGTTGCCCACACTGGAAGTTTCGGAGACAACCCTGTCGCCATATCGCCCATATCCAAGACCAAACCACCAGAAACTACCACCCCCCACGTATGAGGAGAGCAGTTCCAACGTGCCAACCTGCAAATGTTCCACAAGTCACGTCCATGAATGAAACCATCCTATTGGTTCCGCTGATCCCCCTTCAAGATGCACACTTCCTTGCCACCGTCATCGTCGATCTCCTCGCCTACGGCATCCCCTATGACGAAATCCATCGGCGCTACCACCTGCCCTCCACTTCCAGTCGCCGTCAGTACCTCGATTTTGTCATGACGCACGGCCGTCGCGTTTATACAGAATCTGGACCGGAGCAATTCAAAACTACACAGACCTGGAATCTTCCCGACGTGCTTCTGCCCGGAGAATCCCCACATGCATATGAATTACGAACCGGATGTCCTCAAGACCTCCTCGGTTACGCTCTCAACTCCAACAATATTACGAACCCATCCCTCAAAGACCCCACATCCATGCCACACACGGCTCGCCGACGAAGAATTCTAACCTCAGAGTAACCTCGACAAAGCCGCCTTGACCACCTCACAGGATACACACCAAGGGCAGAACGATAACCGTTCTATAGAATTGCACGATCAATTACAGCTGGGAGAATTGCCCGGTAGATCGATTAGCTATTCGGCCTTCGGACCAGAGAGGACGTCACAAACACGAGATGAACGCTAGCAGAGCTGGGATCCATGGGAAAACCAAAATACATCGACTTTCCCATGATCCATTTATAGAGTAGCATGACCATGAGCGAGTGAAGGAGAAGACTGTGCCGCTGGATGACCTCTCAGACAAACTCCTCCGTATCCACCGCCTCACCACGCGTGTCATCAATTCAGATGAGGAGCTCCAGCGGATCGAGCACAGCCTCGCTGAAATCAAGCAACATCTCATCTACCAACGAATCACACAAGCCGAACAGATCATCGATCAGATCCTAAATAGACTCGACCCACCCGCAGGTCCGAGACGAACTGCCAACCCAGAAGCAGCCTAACGTATCCAAAAAGACATCGAATGATGTCCTACACAACATTCGGCAAGCCATGCTCAATGGCTGACACTACCGCTTGTGCCCGTGAGGACACATTCAGTTTGGCAAAAATATTTTCAACATGGAAACGAACTGTCCGTTCACTCACGCCCATGATCAGAGAAATTTCTAAGTTCGTCTTGCCGTTCTTGATCCAATTCAGCGTAGCCAACTCTCGAATGGTCAGTCTCTTCACACATTGATCCAACGACAGGTCCGTGGCTGAAGCGATCCGCATGAGAGACAAATGGACGTGGTACCCCAAATACTCAACAAGCGGGACATACCGGGACGCATCGATCTGCTTGGATGAAGCAAAAGAGCAAAAGGACACAACCTTACACGCAGGATCGACAGACCCGGTTGTGATTCCATCAACCAGTCCAAACACACACGCAGCCTCAACAAACTCCTTCTGTTTCTCAGACGTGACGCTCGCATAGACTTCCTGCCAGTGTTGAGTCCCCTGGTTCATCAAAGCCGATTGCAAGACAGGATCAATCTCCATATACCCTTTACGCGAATACAGCTGTAACCACTCATCAGGATAGCTCGCATTGACAATGTTCGAAAATCCTCGAAAGGCCCCATCTGGGTTCAATAACGCAATGCCCCCGATCACTCGTGTAAAACCCAAAAGATCCTGAATTCGTAAGAGCGCCTCCTTTACCTCGACAGCAGTCTCAGCCGCGGAGGTGTAGTGCAACGCCTCGATGAACGAGATACATTCTTCTTTTGAAAGTCGCTCAACCAACTCTTTCGGATACGACCGCTTCTCAGCAATTAAGGACATGAAACCCTCCCTCCTTGCATACAAGATCCCCAACGTACTACGAGCAGAGGGTTAAATTCGAGAGACTAACACTTAAGTAGGGTGCCTAGTATTACCGGACAGATATAGCACGAGGAATTGTGGCTGGAGCGAGTACTAGTAGAGAACTGAATCCATTATAAACCAAGATGGGGGCCGATTTCAGCCAATTCTAGCCGTTCGAATATGAACGCCTCACACACTTAGTCTGACTACGGAGTCATACCTGCGTACCGCGAATAGACCATTCCAAAGACCCATTCTTCACACCAAGTTTGCCGTCTCTTTTATTTGCTATTTATCCGTCTTCCCAAGAGCCCAGTCCAACCCCAGCGTCACCCCATCGCGCTTCACCAGATCATACAAATAACTACCGGCATTGATCCGCTCCTTTCGAGCGAGACGCTCTTTCACTTCATGGATGCGACGCATGATCATCATATGCGGAACTGTATTGATGGCGCGTTGCCACATTTTCAGCCACACATGAGGATCCTTTCGCCGACCAGAGAGATCGAGAATCATCTCCAGTAAACGATGCGCCGACGCGGCCGCCTCTTCCGGACTTTGATGCTCCACATGCGCGTCGGCAATCAACAAGATCGGATCGCCAGTATCGTCTGGGATACCCGGTGCCGGGCGCTCCTCTCCAAGTCCAAAATGAGCCCGCCTCTCTTCCAATTGTTGTTCGGCCTCCCGCCACGCCGGCCCCGCTTCCCACATCAACATAAACTCACGGGGTTTGCTGCCTTTCACCGGAACGAGATCCCATGAACTCAAAAACTGACAGGCCATGAGCTCCTGATGTGCCGGTCCTAGCTGCTGGCGCACTTGCGAAATCGCGGTATAGCGCGTCAATTCGAACCCTTCGACCAGCTCAGAATAGCTCTGCATTGCCGTGCCTTTTCCAAGATAAAACAGATGTGATAATAATTGATGTAGAATTTTGGTGATGTGCCCCTTCATCTCCTGTAGCAGATGATGATCGACCACAAAACAATTGCCGGCCAATAAACTCTCGCAATACCAATCCTCTAACTGGATTTCATACCGATCCACCAGCATTCCCTGATCGTTCAGCGATCCTGGCAACGTCACATTGCGAAGAATGCGCATAAATGACGCTCGCGGGGACTTCACTTGAACGTGCCCGGATTTTGTGGTCTTGCCGGACCCCACTCCGATCATTAACCCGGCCAACCGCGTTAAACACCGATTGAGTTCTTGATATTCTCGCCCGCCTTTCTCTTTGCCTGCCCGCTCTAAGACTTCGTACCCTTGGAACTGAACCACTGGATCTAAATGATGAAACTCTTTGATCCGATGGAGTAACAGGCTTTCCAACCCCAGAAAGAGTTCAAAGTCCACAGCTGTGGGAAATCCCAAATCTCCAGACGCGTACGCCACCAACGTCATTTTCCGTATCGTCCCATTCCGCCAAATATGACGGACCATCTCCTTTTCACGCACCGGATGACGAGATCGACGTGAAGAGATATTCGCAGACCAAAACTGTAACGAGGCTAGAATGCGCTCACGGAGAAGAAACCGAGAGGCGGATTGGCCAAATGATGGGAGCCCAGCTCCTTTTGTGAGCCCTTCCGCTCTTACGACCGAAAGAGATTGTGAAGACTCAGCGTCCTGCACCGTAACGTTCTTTCTTCTCTTCCGTTATTCTTAACGTACAGCCTGCATACTTCATGAAGAGGGCATCGAAAAGAAGGCCCATAATTTCAAACCGTTCATAAGAATAGATCACGTTCAATGATTTCCCGACGCTTCACCGATTTCCCGCTCAAATCTTCAATGACTTCCCGATAGAAACCACCACTTCTTCAGTCGCTTCCCGCCCCATTCACTCAGTTCCCGTGAAACCTTCAATGACTTCCCGTCGCCCTGTGGATAATCCCCTCTGGGCTACCCCTTCCCAGCTCTGGTCTACCCCCTCCCATACCAAACATTCACATATACGAGGGTCTCCGGCATGTATCCTGCCAGATACGCCCGACAGATCTAAGACACCATCGCGGGAATTCATTGAAACTTTTCAAGTGGCGGGAACCCATTGAAACTTTTTCTTCTTCACCCTGTTCAACATTTATTCCGGTCCAGCCGTAGTCGCATTCCCAAACCGATCCAGGACACTGAGTATTTGCTGAATGCCTTCTCTCACGCTCTCCACCTTATCTTGTTGATTTGGGGACCAACGAATCGCCGCCACCACGCCTTTACTGCCATCCTCGCCACGAAGCGTCACGCGGATACATTGTGCGCCCTGGTTAAATCGTGGCCGGCGAGCCACCTCATGCCGCACCCGTTCACTTGACCATCGCTCTTTCACAGCCTGCCGGGCCACCCGCTCCATCTTCGGAGGCTGATCCAGTAAGGGCAGTAGCGCCTCTGCATGACGAGAGGTCATCTCACTGCCGGGAGCAAAGAGCGTATCAAGGACTGCGGGCGGAAGTTTTAAGAGACTCAACGCCCGTGAGATCCGGCTTTTGTGACATCCCACCTTGTCGGCTAATTGATATTGCTGATACCCATGCCGTTGGATCAAGGCGTGAAACGCCCGGGCTTCTTCAAGCGCCGATAAGTCCTTCCGGACCAGATTGTCGATCAAGGCTTGTGCGGCCGCTTGATCGGTCGACGTCTCTCGAATCAGCGCCGGGATTGTGGTAAGGCCTAACAACTGGGACGCCCGCCATCGACGTTCGCCTGCGATGACTTCAAACTGCTCCCCCACTTGACGGACTTGAATCGGGGTCAACACCCCATGCAGACGTATCGAATCTGCGAGTTCTTGATCCGCTATCGGATCCACCAGCTGGCGGGGCTGGTCCGGACTCGGAATCAATCGATCCAGCGGGAGCGCATACACCTGCTCGGCCACCTGCCCTGGCTGTGCAGGCTGAGCTGGACTCGGCATCGGCGGAATCCCTAACGCTTCCGCCACCACGGCTTTCCGACCTTGGACAGCCGGATCAGTGGCGTCACTCGACACCGGAGACGGATTTTCAGATCGCGTGTCCTGAGCAGAGACGCCCAATAATTCAAACGTATTGAACCGCCTGGTCTGGCCCTCAAACCCCGCCTCAAGTTTGGCCAAGTGCGAGGAGGGTTTTTTCTTGGGCTGTTCTTTCTTCTGGTCTTTCATGTCGAGGCCTCACTGGCCACCAGATCATCCGCCAGTTCTTTCAACGGCTTCAAATGTAACCGCTCCAAGACTTCCCGCCCGAACTGCATAAAATCCCGCGCGCCTGTACTCTGCCGATCCGATTGGAAGATCGTTTTCTTCGAGATTTCTGCCTCCTGAATCCGGGCCGAGGAGGCGATCGCCGTTGGAAACACCAACGGACCAAACCGTTTCTCGATCGCACTTCGCATCGCTTTGCAGACATTCTTCCGACCATCATGCTTTGTAATCAACACGCCTAAACACGACAGATTCGGGTTTACGCCTTCTTGGGACACATCTCGAATGACCTCTTCCAAATCCGCGTATCCGTCCAGACTGAATTTCGATCCACTCTCCATCGGAACGATGAAGTAATCGGAGGCCACCAACGCATTCACGGTTAATAACGACAGACTCGGCGCACAATCGATTAAGACAATTTCATCCGGACCAATCGCAAGATGACTCATGCGACGTTTCAGCGCAGAGCCCGGCGTCAGCATATGAATCTTCTGGAGCTCGCGATCTACACGCGTTAATCCCACATGCCCATAGATCAACCGCACATCTTCTTCGATTGTGTCATGCCAGGGGGACGCGACCGTACTCTCTTTGTCTAGCAAGAGGTTGGCGGTTGTGAATTTTACTTCGTACGGATCCATTTTCCCCAAGGTCGTAGACGCATTGGCTTGCGGATCAAGATCAATCACTAAAACTGGATGCCCCAAGCGGGCCAATGCCGACGCTAGATTCACAACTGTTGTGGTTTTCCCAACTCCACCCTTTTGATTGATGACTGAGATCGTCTTCATCTAGTATGCCCTCCTCGACAAGACCACAATTAGTCCTGGAAGATATACTTAGACGACAAAAATTGCAACTCCCAGGTCGAACATAGTCCACCATTCTGTCGAACATGATGGCCAAGATATCGACCAGTCATAATCTATTTCACTGCAATCGACACATCACTGATTGAATGTTTCACAGTTGCGCGCGCGCAACCAATGGACACCCTCGCGGAGAGTATGTGGCAGGGAGAACTCCAGAGTGGTAATCAGGCCAGACCCCATTCGTCATGGCTATAGGAACGATCGAGCAAATAAACTTATTACAGATTCAAGAAAACATTATGGTCATTGGAAAACAATTCACATCACTTGTGTAAATCTTTGTCCATATTTTGCTGAATAAACCAGTATGATAAAAGATCAGCTTGGTGGGAAGAGTTGCGCGCGCGCAACTCGCAAACATTTCACAATTTAACTCTATACAAAACGAGGAGATGACAGAAGAGAACATCCAGATCCTGAGGCAAGCAACTCATCAGTTTCAATAGGATCCACTAACCACGAGCACAAGAATCCGCAGTCAAGTAGGTGTGCGGACAGACGGGACGGAGTCCGGAAAGCGTCTCGCACGGCGCCAGACTCCCGTGGTTTTGACGTAGGCCAAATAGCGAAATGCCTTTTCTTCTAGCGAGGGGAGGGGGCTGAAGCCGGCGGCGACTAAATCCTGCACCAATAACGCCGCTTCTCGTCGTAATTCAGTCCGTTCACTCTCAGGTAGGGTGGCGATTTGCTGATTTAGCGTCGACTGCTCCAAGGAATCAAGTTGATCGATTCGATTCCCCATCTCTAAGGCAGTGACATTCATTGAAGATGGAGTCGCTTCAAGGAGGTGGATTCGGTATTGCCCCTTCCGAAACACCGCCGGCCCGTGCTTGAGCGAGACCAACTGCTTCTCACGCAGTTTTCTCATAGTCACGCGAACATTTTTCCCGGCACGGCCCACCCATCGACTCATATCGGCCAGACTTACGCGCAGACTCGAGTGGCCCTCACCCTGGCAATGTCGGTGGAGCTGAAGATACAGGAGTTGCTCATCACGGCCTAATGCCAGAAAACGTGGATGGTCGAGAATTGCCCGCACTTGCTGCCCATAGTCTCCCTCCGATACCCTCGGTCCGTCATCCTCAGCCGTCACCTCTTGTTCCGGTTCGTTGGGCTTCTCGCCGTACTCCGCATACAACGCTTCTTCATCAACCATTTGCGGGTCACGGTCCGTCATCCGGCACCTCCAAAATCACGCTGGTATTCTGAGTTCGTTATCACACGCACACGTATCAGTCAATACCCTTAGTTTCTGTATGAGTGGAAAGTAGGCATCCGGGATTCTCTCCTTCTCGGATGCCTTGACTCTCCGGAGGGAAGCGGGTAGGGTGGCGGCGGACCGGTCAGCGACCGGGAAAATAGATCGAAAAGAACCACTCTCCTGGTGGGTCGCACAGCCACAGGCCGAATCGCGGATCAAACGACCGCACCATTATTGAGAGAGGGAACGAGGACGTGTCCCATGGATCTCTTGCCGGTCCCCATGGACCCGCTGCCTGAGCCAGCCGCCTCTCTGGGGTTAGTCCCCTTAGCCACGACCGGGCTCCGGCGGGCGGGTGGCGAACTGCCCCCGGTCTGTCTGCAGCTCTCGTCCTCAACCCTAATTGGTCTGCGGGTCTATCTCGATGAGTTCACGCGGCAGCTCGCGGCGCAGAACCCGTCCGCGACCACGGCCCGGACCTATTTGAAAAGGGGGCGGGCGTTCGTCGCCTGGCTCGAGCAGGAGCGCGGTCTGCGTCGTCTCGATCGCGTCTGCCTGGAGGCCTACCGCGCCTGGCTCGATCGGCGTTTTGCGAATCTCCGGACCAAGAACGGCTACCTGACCGCTGTCCGCCAGTTTCTGACGTGGCTGGTGCCGCTCCATCCCGGCCTCGTGAACCCGGCCGCCTTCGTCCCGGGCTGGTCGTGCAGTCGCCAGCACACGCGGCGCCATCTGCCGGTCGAGGATGCGAAACGCCTCTTGGCCGCGCTGGAGTCCGATCCACGGAGGACGGACCTGCAGCGCGCGCGCAATGGTGCGATGGCCTATCTGATGCTGAAGACCGGCCTTCGGACGGTTGAAGTCAGCCGGGCGCGGATCGAGCATCTGCAAGAACATGTGCCGGGAGAGAAGTGGCGCCTGTGGGTACATGGCAAGGGGAGAGCCTCCGCCGATGAGTCGGTGCAGGTGCTGAAAGAAGTGAATGAACGCATTCAGGCGTACCTGGCCATCAGACCACAGCCGTTGCAGGGGAGTGATCCGTTGTTTGCCACGACGGCCTGTTATGACAGAGGTGGAAATGTCGTGACGGCAGCCGGGAAGCGGCTCTCGACGCGGGCGATCCATCGCCTCCTCACAGAGGGGTTACTTCTTGCCGGTGTGAAGAAACCCGGCATTGTGGCCCACAGTCTCCGCCACTCGACCCCGACCTTTGCCTTGCTCAATGATGCGAATCCGACGCGGGTGCAGAAGATGATGCGGCATCAGCACTATGCGACGACAGAGATCTATGTGGAAGAAGTGCAGCGGTTGCTTGAGGGGGCGGAAGATGCGGTCACGCAAATATAATGGCGCATTGAACGGGTTCGTGGACCCGCACGTGGCCGGCGTATTGTAGATTTTCGGTTCTCTGTGCGTAAGACCGACCACAGCCTACAAGACCGAGGAATCTGACCTTCCTTATACTGGAATTCCCTCGACGATGCTCAATGAGCATTTGGTGGAGATGACTCGGGTCAACTTCAACCGCGCTGCGGCAAACAGTGCGGCGAATTCTGCCTTTGTCCGCTCACGTCCTCCGATGATGAGCATCTGAATGTCGAGGAGTTTACCCCAGCTGGGATCGTTACCGGGGGCAATGACGTTGTCCACGACTAAGACTTTCCCCTTCTCATTCATGGCTGTGCGGCAGTTGGTGAGGATCTTGACACACGCCTCGTCGTTCCAATCGTGCAGAATGTACTTCATGATATAGGCATCGCCCCCCTTCGGCACGGCCTCGAAGAAGTCCCCGGATTCGAGCCGGCACCGTTCCGTGATGCCCTTCGCCGTCATATGTCGGTCGTTCTCAGCGCGAGCGATGACAGGACCTCGATCGAAGAGCACACCGTGCAGCCGTGGATTCGCTTTGAGGATCGTGGCTAAGAGGCTTCCGTGTCCACTGGCGACATCGACGAGCGTCCGGATTCCAGAGAACTTGTAGGCCGCGGCCACTGCGGGGTTCTCGATTTGAGAGATGCTCGTCATTGATTCACCAAACACCTCAAGATCCTCCGGGTGTTTCTCAAGATACTCAAAGATCGGGACACCGTGAGCCTTCTGGAACGGGACCTCGCCGGTCTTCATTCCGTAGAGCAGTTCTTTCCAAGAGTCCCACCCCCAATTGTCGTTGATCATGAGCGCCCAAGCATGCATGGAGCCTGATCCGCCTGTCTGAAGTGTCGCAGCGAGCGGCGTCAGCTTGAACCGTCGACTTTTGGTCTCTGTGAAGATGCCGACGCTCGCCAGGGCGCGAAGGACTCGGTAGAGCGGCTCGGGCTGCACGCCCGCTGCTGTCGCCAAATCTTCCAGGGTTCGCGGCCCTTTCCTCAGCAGATCCGCCAGCCGGAGTTTCGCAGCCACATGGATCAGGCGTGCAACCCAGTATCCGATGGCGAGATTCCGCATTATTTCAGGAGGGGACATCTTTTTGGCCATGTTAAATCTCCTTGAAGGTGATTCTGCTTTGCCGCGTTGTCAATGAGTTGAGTCTGCGGCGGCCCTGGCACGGTGGCATTGTATCTTTTGCAATGCAAGTAGCTCCGTTGTGTGAGGCCGACCGCCTCGAAAATCGATTTTGAGATAGGTTCTGGTTTCCCGGAGTGGAGTTTCGGTTTTGAGAGCACTTCTACCAGCGGTACTACGCGACGGTTGTGGAAATAGTGCTGCAAAGGCTTCGGGGTATTTTACGCACTCTTGAAGGAGAGAACCACAACCTCTTATGAGCGACGGCATTGACGTAGTGGTGTATAAGAGTCGACTACGGGCTGGGAGCAGCATTGTATGGCTGGCCTTTCAAATCCGAATGAGGAAGCTCTCGTCGTAATTGCTCAACCTGATCTTGTAACTGCTGCATACGCATATTTTGGTCATCGAGTCGATCTCGGAGTTCCTGGTTAGCTCCAGAGAGATCTTGGATTTGGAGTTGCAGATCTTCAGGCGAGGTACTGCTCTGACGGCTTTCTGATGGTGTCGCGGCCGGCAAGGGAGCCGGTGAGCCGGTTTCCTTTTGATTCGTACGCACCGATGGAACGTATGCCTTTTGAGCCAGAACTGTTTTGACGTCCAAAGAAATATGCACTCGCTCGAAGTGTGCCCATCGTGGTTCCTCGGAACCTGGCACCATCGCCGTTGGAACTGGGCCAGCCACCGAGAGGTTTATACCCTTAGTGTCTCTGATATCTCTGTAGTCCCCGCCGCCTGTGTCTGTCCGAATGATCGAAGAGTGATCGGTTAGAATAATATGGAGATAGGGACCGCGAAAAAACAGAGATCCAACCGTCCGATCTTCACTATAGGCTACGTCCGGCTTCGGCAAGGAGAAAAACACTCGCTCCATGGGCTTCGCCTCTCGAAATGCCGCGGCGAGATGCCCCGAGATTGCTGATAACTCTTTGGACGTAAACAGGGGGACTAATTGTGGCCTGGTCAGCAGGCCGACGATGGTCCCACTGTAGCCGCTGACCTGAATGACGTGAAGGAGTGACTCAAGATCTTTTGAAGTGAGATCGAGCGGATGATTGTTCTGAACCGGTTGACCGAATCTACTGACAGAAGGATCTGCTTCCAGGCCAATCCTGATTCCCTCACGATCGTATACCAATCGCTCCTGGCCAAAGAGGATACAGCCAGAGAGATTGCCGATTGCGATCATCATAGATATGAGGCAGTAAATGGTCGGCACAACATTTGACTGGTGTCTGACAAATCGTTGGTTCTTTAATCCAGTGGTCATAAACATCAGCCCAAAATTCAGTGCTGAATCTATGGATTCTTCGTACACACCGTCTCTTGCCTCAGGGTGACGTATCCTGCTTCATAGAAGGGGAAATCTGCGATCTCCCGCCCTTGTGTATTCCAGAAATGGAGACAGTGGGCCTCCACGATTGGAAAACTTCGAGAGAGGTCGTTGACAGTGATGACTTTCCACGGAAGGGTCGCTCCTACGACCATTACTCGATTGCCAGGCTGGAGATCCGAGCTTTCGATTTGTCCCTGATAGATGATGACAAAATCCCCATTATTTTTCCCGTTATCCTTTGGTCCATAAGCCGGGTGTTCAACGATGGGCAACTGGGAAACGACGATAGTGACCGTGTCTCCGGATGCCTGAGACTGCATAACTCTCCCACCAAGCTGAACTGTTTTTGATTCTGACCCATCAATCATCATACCCCAGCGGGAAAAATCAAAATTGCGGTCCACGTCCTTCATAACTTTGGAGGGAAACACCTTATATGTGGGAGCACAGGCGCTCATCATCGCCCACGACAGGACGAGAAGGCCGGCAATAATTCTCACTGTTACCTCCTTACACTGTTCCAACATCTAGCGTCAAACCAACGCAAGAGCCAAGAAATCATCGTGTAGCTACATGTACCGCATCTGCCATTGTAGGAAGAATGCGTTTTGCGCAAATGGATCCGTCGCCGCGTTGAGGGCGATGCCGGGCCCTAGCCCCGCATGGTGCCGAAACTCATAGTTGAACTGTATTTTGGACTGCATCTTCGGCGGGAAATTTTCAAAATAATAGTTCAAACCGACGATGTGCCTGGTATAGCGGTCGTTCGACAGCCTGGTGTTGGGGTTGAATTCCTCATACATGTAGACCGGTTCGAAGTGTTCGAGCGGTCCCTCTGTAAAGAGGTATTTTGCCAAGATATACCATGTTTGCCGGTTCACGCCCGGGGCGCCAGAGCCACCGCAGGTATCAAGACAGGCTCCGTTAGCTGCGGTTCCTACAGTCGTGGCGTTTGACCCGTCATGCCCTTGCCAATATTCTCCATAGACCATGAACCCAGGCAAGAACTTCGGGTTCCAGCGAGCATCGACCCCATACCGATCGAAGTGCCCCTTGCCACGCCCGTTGATGAAGGTGCCAGCGTTATTGGACGTCCCCTGGATCATCGTGAAGCTGACAAACGAGACGTCGTCTCCAAAGAGCCTCAGGCGAGTATAGACGGCCTTAGGCCCATTGGCCCCCCCAATTCCTGATGTGTTGCTGACGATGCCGTTCGCTTGAAAGTTATTGTTGTTCATGATTCCGACCACGTATTCGAGACGGTCAAAAATCTTCCCACGAACATCGACGAAGTAATCGCGCTCTTGGATGAATTCGATAGTGCCACCCGTGCCATTTCGGTTCTGTCCTGGTCCACCACCGCCTCCCACCCCATTCAAGTAGGGAGAACTGATGATGTCGCGTAACCCTCCTGACGTTTCGGTAAAGATGCCGAAGGGCATACGGAAGACGCCCATTCTGATGATGTTGAGATTGGGCGCCCATGCTTGGACCGGCCGAACGTCGATATAGGCTTCACGAAAGAACGTGGCGACGGTCGGAGATGACGAACCGGACAAGGGAGTGTTGTTCGTAAGATTGGTGCTTTGGAACTCCATCAGCATGTGCCAGCGGGGAAGATAGTCGCTTAGCTTTCCCCAGAACACCATCTCGGCTCGTCGAATAGACAGGCTGTCTTGGCTTCTGCCTTCCGGAACGTTTGCATTGACATGTCCATACAGAAATTGTAGGGCGTTTAATCCGAAATTGACCTTGTCTCGCAAGATCGGGAGTACTTCAGTTTTGTTCTTCCAGTCCTCTAAGTTGTCCAACCGTCGTGTTTGTTCAGCGGTTTTATATTCCTGCTCCGCACGAATGCGGAGCCATTCATCCTTGGTAATGGTGCCCTTCTGGAGAAGCAGGTCTTCCAGCGAGATGGCGCCCTGCGTGGCCTGGCCGGCCGATGATGGTCCTTGTTTTTCAGGTCCTGGTTCGACCTGTTGAGCAGTTTGCATTGGAGCCGGCAACGGCTTCGTATGTGATGAAAGCCCCTGGGCCAATATGGGTTGCTGGAAGAACGCGACGGTTGCGGCGGTCAGTGCGGTGACAAGCATCATTCGGGCAGTATCCGCCGCCCTGTACAATCCCCTCATGCGAGATCCTCCTGTATAGAAATTCTGCATTGTGTCGAAGCTCGAATTACGTGGTTGCCACCGGATACTCTATGGATTCATCGACGATGCCCTTCCGGTAGGAACGCCGAAGGCAAGGGCTCTACTCTCGGCTTGACTGGGAGGTAATGGGAATAATCCGGCCTTGAACATCGCCTCTTCCCCATCACGACTGATGATGAAGGTCAGGAACTCCTGCACCGCATCAGGGAGGGGCGCCTTGGGTGCCTTATCGAAGTACAGGTACAAGGCATGTCGCAGTGGATAAGTCTGATCGGCCACAGTCTCCCGGGTGGGGAGCACGAACGGCATCCCATCCTTTTCCGCAATCGGAACCGCTCGCACAGTTGAGGTGTGCAGGCCGAACCCGCTGTAGCCTATCCCCCTAGGATCACGATCGATATTTAACGCGACAGATGCGGCACCTGGATGCTCTTGGACACCTGACTTAAATTCACCTCCGCGAAGCCCATGCTCCTGAAAAGTTGCCCTGGCTCCCGACCGTTTGTCGCGACCATAGAGCTGAATCGGCGCCTCTTTCCAGCCATCTGCTAACCCAAGATGCCCCCATTGCGAAATGGCTGCGTTAGCCCCGCGTTTCCGTGTCGATGAGAAGATGGCATCGACTTGATCGAGCGTGAGGCCAGGGAGTGGATTATCTTTGTGTATGTAGAGCGCGACGGCGTCGACGGCCACGGGCACGGCAGTCGGTTCATAGCCATGCTGAGCCACAAATTCTTTCGTTTCAGCATCGGAAAGCTGATGCGTGGTGGCAAGCAATTGAAAACTGGACGCTCGATCGTCGATCATCATGATCTTGCCGGTCTTGCTCAGAGGTGGCTGGAGAAACTCTGCGACAGCTTTAGCGCTTGCTTTCTTTACGTCGATACTCACCTTTGGCTGGAATCGCTGAAAATCTATGCTCAGGCGAGTGAGCAGTGGATACAGCGCTTCTGAGCTTTGGACCTTGAATGCTCCCGACACCTGTTTCTTCAGACTATAATGGGCTAGTGTCGAATTCACGCTCACGGTAGCGAAGGGATCGCTATGCTCCGCCGAAGACTGCTCGGCAAAATAGACAAGGTGGAACGCAGAGAGCAAAGCAAATCCAAGCGTAAATGTTCTCCCAAATTGGTGCATCACTTGTTCTCCCCCAATATTAGATCGTTGCAGTCGGTCCGTATTGTCCTGCTCCCGGATTGGTGATGGCCCAGAGTTATCCTCTCATCCCGCTGACATAGGCGGCGGTCAATGGATCACGAGGCTCCTCGAAGATCTGCTTGGCGGTTCCGGTCTCAATCAACCGACCCGCTCCGTTTTGCACCCAGAACAAGGCAGCATAGTCCGCGATACGTCGGGCTTGAGCCAGGTTGTGCGTGACGATCAAAATTGTATAGCGACCACGCAGGTTGACGATGAGATCCTCGACCACGCCGCTGGAGAGCGGATCGAGCGCGCTGCATGGTTCATCCATGAGGAGCACCTCCGGCGAAAGGGCTAAAGCCCGAGCAATACAGAGGCGTTGTTGTTGGCCGCCGGACAGCGCGAGAGCCGGCGAGTCCAGCCGATCCTTGACCTCGTCCCAGAGACCGATATCTCGCAGGGTGGTTTCGATCGTCCGTGCAATCTGTGCTCGATCTCGCAGCCCATGCTCGCGTAGGGGAAATTCTAGATTTCTTCTGATCGACAACGGAAAGGGGTTCGGCTTCTGGAAAATCATGCCGATGCGGCGGCGAAGCTGAATAAGATCAGTGTGTGGTGACAAGACGTTGAAGCCATCAAGCGTGATCCGTCCCGCGACGCGACAACCGGCGACCAGATCGGTGAGGCGGTTCAAACAAGTGAGGAAGCTGGTCTTTCCGCATCCGGATGGTCCCACGAGAGCCGTAATGCGTCCCTGGTTGATCGACAAGGTCACATCCTGAAACGCCGGCTTTTCCCCGTAGTGCAAACTGAGCCGATCGACCTCAATAAAGGGTTGAGGCTCACAAGGACGGGACCGATCTTCAAGCGGATGCTGGGGGCGCGGTCTTAAGAGGGGTTCAACCGGCGTCATACTGTCACGATCTTTCGGTGGAGGCCGTATGTTGCCAGACAGGATGCGGTACCGTTGATGGCGAGCAACAAGATGACCAGAACGAGCGCGGAGGCATAGGCATTCGCATCTCCGCCGGACACATTCATGGAGAGATCGAAGATGTGGATGGACAGCGCGCGACCGGAATCGAGCAGCGACTCCGGCATCCGATCCACATAGCCGCTTGTGAAGATGAGTGCAGCCGTTTCGGCAATTGCACGGCCGACTCCGAGGACCAGACCGACCAAGAGACCGGGTACCGCCGCCGGTAGCAAGAGGTGAAGCAGGGTCGTGGTGCGGGACAGTCCGAGTGCCGCGGCGGAAAGCCGGTAACTGGCCGGCACGGCACGAAACCCTTCCTCGGTTGATCGGATCAAGATTGGCAACACCATGCAGGCCAGAGTCAGGCCCCCGGAGAGGATCGAAAAGCCGAGCCCCAGTGTCTTGCAAAAGAACGCGTTGCCGAACAGGCCGAAGACGATCGACGGCACACCGGCCAGGACATCAAGGCTGCGGCGAGTCATCCGTCCAAATAGGCTCTGGTCCGATGTAAATTCGGCGAGGAGGACGGCGGTGCCGATCCCAATGGGGAGGGAGACCGCGAGACAGACTCCCAGAATTAAGACCGTTGATACCAAGATAGGGCCGATCCCGCCTCGCCGCCCGGCGTTCTCCGGTGGAGCCGTCAAAAACGTCCAAGAGATATGACTCAACCCATGCCACAGGATGTCCCCCAAGAGCCAGCAGAACATGGCGGTGACCAGGGTTGCCGACCCCCAGACGAGAATGAACGCCAGCCATTCGCGAAGATTCTGTAGGCGTCTCAACGGCTCAGCCATAGATTCTCCCGCGGCTGATCCATTCGGCGGTCACAATGAGCGCCACGATCATGGCCATCAAGACGAGTCCACTGACGAATAACGCAGCGCGATGGTCTCCGAGCGCATAGGCCATTTCCAGGGCGATATTGGCGGTCAGCGTCCGGATCGGGTCGAAGATGCTGGATGGAGCCTGGACCACGTTCCCACAGACCATCAGAATCGCCATCGTTTCCCCGATGGCTCGGCCGATTTCCAGGATCACCCCGGTAAACAGCCCCGATTTTGCCGCTGGAAACACCACGCCTCGGATTGTCGCCCATCGCGGCAGCCCCAATGCAGCAGCCCCGCGTACGTATTGTTGAGGCACATTGGCAAGACTGGCATCAGCCATCAACGTGATGGTGGGCAGGATCATGATGGTGAGGATTAGGATGCCCGCTAACAGACTGGGGCCTGGCGGTTGTATCTCTGCAATCAGCGGGACCAGCACCACGAGACCCCAGAATCCGTAGACGACGGAAGGAATGCCTGCAAGCAACTCGATCAGGCGCCGATAGGGCCGGGCCAGAGCAGGTGGCGCGTAGTAATGGCAGAAGACGGCGGAGAGAATGCCTAAGGGTGTGGCGATCAACACAGAACCAGTCATAGCGAACAGTGTTCCCCACAACATCGGAGTGAGATTGTAAAAACCCTCGGCTGGATGCCAGGAAGGGTCGGTAAAGAATCGGAGTAGAACGACATGATGGAGCACGGGAAGCGCTTCCATGATCAGGAATGCCACGATGAGCACGACGATCGTGCCTGCGATGGCCGCAATTCCACGCAAGAGCCAGTACAGGAAATCGTCAGTCGACCAACGGGACAAAGTATTGTTGCTTGATGATGTCATGCACGGCTTTGGACTGTGCATAGTCGATAAAGACCTTGACCAATCCGGTCGGTTGAGTCCGAGTAACGATATGCAAGGGACGAGAGAGAGGAAAGGTTCCGTTCCGCACGGTTTCAGTGGAGGCTGGAATGCCTCCCACAGGGAGCAGCTTGATCGGCACCCCCAGCAATTCATCGTATTCCGCTGTCCCGATGGAGACGTATCCAATCGCGCTGCGATTACCCGCGACGGTCTTCACTCCCTGCTCGTTGTCACCGATCACCACATGCGCCTTGACGTCCGCATTCTTCAGTTTGAAGTACTGTAAGAACACCTCGAGTGTGGATCGCCCTTCAGCTTTGTTCACGACGGTGATGGCAGCATCCTTCCCGCCGACATCCCTCCAATTGGTCATCTTGCCCGTATAGATTGCGATGACCTGTTCATCGGTGAGTGCCTGGACGGGATTGTCTTTGTGGAGAATGATCCCCACGCCGTCGCGTGCGACCGGAAACGCATGGAGGTCCTTTTCTTCATTTTTCATCGCACGCGAGACCATCCCGATATCGGCGAGACCCTGGCGCGCATCCGCGACGCCGCGAGATGAGCCGCCGGTTTGAACATCCACACGCACTTTGGGGTAGAGCCTCTCGAAGCGTTTGCCGATCTCGGCGATCAGTGGAGCCAGGGTACTGGCACCCGTCACCACGAGCTTGCCGGACGGTTGATCGGTTGCCGTTGTCTGGGCCGTTGCTATTTCCGGAACCCCGAACAGGGCAAGCAGTAGGAAGGCAGGGAATACGCTGCCGATCCTCCGCCGGCAGACATTACGATATCCAATCATAGATATATCTCCATATATTTGGCGGAGGCTATGCTCATGCGACCGTTCCGCCACAGGATGAGCCGGAACCGGCCGTACAGCCATAACAATGGTTGTGCGTGACGATCTGGCGGTGATGAAGCATCGCCGGATCAAAGTCCCGGATATGTGACGGCGCGTTATGGTTGACTGGCAGGTCGAGCATTTGGTTGAAGTCGCAATCATACAGTCTCCCATCCCAGCCAACCGAGAGGGTCGAGCGACACATCACACCGAAGACGGCGGCCGGATTGAAGGCATTGGCCAGACGGGTCATGTACTGTTCGTAGTTCCCGCTGTCGAGGAGGAACTCCAGGAACCGACTGATCGGCATGTTGGTGATGGTATAGAGCCGGTTGAATTCAACGCCATGTCGAGTGCGGAGTTCTTTCTTGAACTGGGTTTCGAGGGCCTCTTGTTTCGGAGGCAGGAACGCACCGACGGGGTTGTAGACCAGGTTCAGTGAGAGACCAGTATCCGGTCGTCCGTATCCCTGCTGATTCAAGAGCCGAAGCGCTTCCATCGATTTCTCAAAGGTGCCATCGCCTCGTTGTGCATCGGTCTGGCCAGGCTGATATGACGGGAGCGACGCGATGATTTCAACTCGATGCGTGGCGAGAAATTTCGCCAAATCGGCCTGCGAGGGGATCAGCAACACGGACAAGTTGCAACGATCCATCACATGTCGGCCCAGTCCCCGTGCCTGCTCGACCAGCCAGCGAAAATGCGGATTGAGCTCCGGCGCTCCACCTGTAAGGTCCACGGTGGGAATATCGGTCTGGGTAAGCGCGGCAATGCACAGTTCCGCGGTGTCTCGTGACATCACCTCGGTGCGGTCGGGACCCGCATCAACATGACAGTGACGACAGGTCTGGTTACAGAGCTTGCCGACATTGATCTGGAAGATCGTGATGCCGGTGGCACGGAGCGGATATAAACCCGCCCGGTCCAGTTGTGCCTCAAAGGGAAGACGGCTGCCCGAATCCGCCAGCAGCTTGAGCTGCTCGGAAGAGGAAGCGAGAGGATTCTGTCGGCCCAGTAGGGTCAGCGGCATATCGGTATTCGTAACAACATCGGGGATATCGGATGAACTGTTCACGAATGAATCATGTGCAGCGCGCGAGACCTGGCCGTCGCTAACACCCACTCTGGAAACCGCAGTTCACAGCACCCGAAGTTAAGGGCTTTCCCCTGTCGATGTGCCAACGCCCGCTGGATAATCGGTGTGATCCGATAGCAAACCTGCTTGCCTTCTCGTAGGCCTTCCACGACACCGGAATCCCGCAGAATACGCAAATGATGGGACACGTGCGGTTGAGGGAAACCTAATTCGCGTACCAGGTCCGTCACACATTTCTCCTCGGCCAGCAGCGATTCAAGGATCCGGAGCCTCGTTTCATCGGCCAGGGCTTTCAGCACAATCGCGCATTCGCGTGGGCTCAGGACATCGCCTTCCGGTGCGAGCTTCTTCAACAACAGCCTCCAGTGGGCGAGCAGGTGACGGCTTCGCCGTTCACACGTTCGCTGGCTCGGTTCAGGATCACGAAATAGGGCTGGTACCCAGCAGCTCCCAGCACAGCGACCGTCTTCGAACAGATCTCCAGCGGCTCACCTCGGCGATAGATATGGTGATCGTCATCGGTTGCTTCAACGAAGGGACCAGCCAGTAGCGCAAAGTGGCCCTGCCAGGTGCACGGAGCATCAGCGGGGAAGACGGCGCTCCAACGTGGATCATGGTTGTCGAACAGGAGAGGGTCCGCGGTCAGAAGAAAATGGTCGGCGAAGGGAGGGGTACTCAGCAACTGGACATGCTCCGGAGTGATCGCCTGGGGAATACCACGCTGGTAGATTGTGCCTCGTTCATCGACAAGCCGGCTGAAGGGACCCTGAAGGGTCGCGTAGCGAGCGGAGGAAGCCTTTTGTGCTGGAGGCAGCTTGTAGCCGGTCAAGGTGACGGAAAAGAAATGGATGCCGTCGATGATGCGCCAAGGTGAAAACTTGACGAGGTGGATGCCGAGAAAACCGGCTGCCGTCATGCCGTTCATATAGTCCGTGAGTGTCAAGGCGCCGGATAAACAATCCCCCCATTTTTGGGTGTCGTGTACGAGATACTGCGGCACTGTTTGATCGGACACGATGTCGGAGATGGTGAACCGTCCGCCGGACTTGGCGACCCGGTACATTTCTCGAAACACCTTCCGCTTATCCGGCGCCAGGTTGATCACACAATTCGAGATGATCAGATCGATTGTGCCGTCATCGACCGGCATCGCATCGGCCAAGCCTTTCCGGAATTCCACATTTGATGTGGGGTAGCCGAGGTTTGCCGCGACACCCGCCGCATTCTTGCGGGCGATCTCCAGCATCGTGTCGGTCATGTCGATCCCGATCACGCGCCCGGTCCGACCGACCAGACGAGAGGCTTCAAAGCAATCGATCCCGCCTCCCGATCCGATGTCCAAGACCGTCTCACCCACCCGCACCGTTTTGAGACCGGCGGGAGTGCCGCAGCCGTAGGAGATCTTCAACACTTCTTCGGGAATGAAGATCTTGAGGTGCCCCATGTCGTAAATAGTGGGGCAACACATCTGCTCGCCGGTATTGGCGGCTTTCGCATAACGTTCGCTGACTTTTTGGGTGATTTCATCCGTGGGCATGGGCTCCTCAGGGTTCGAGATATCGAGATAAAGAGATGCCTCTATGTATCAACCCTTCCAATCTCCGTCAATCCAGCTCTTATTGGAGTGGCGGACAAGGAGGCACCTACGCTACACAAAAGGAGCATCGCGCTTCTGTAAGCTGGCTTACAGTGAGTCCTAACCCATGTTCTCGTGCTAGCTGTGACGAGTTGTCCATACAAGAAAAGGGCGCGGGGTAAACATCGAAAGTCCTATGCCTCCCTTGACTCGGTACCATAGTACAGGGTGTAGACTGCTCCCAACGTGACCACAGGAGACCGATGACCCCTCAACTTACCATCGGACAGTTGGCCAAGAAGGCTGGCGTGAACGTTCAAACGATCCGCTACTACGAGCGACTGAATTTGCTGAGTCCGACAGCGCGGAAGCAGTCCGGATACCGGCTATACGGCGAAGAGGAGATTCGGCGCCTCTGTTTTATTAAGAACGCGCAGGGGCATGGGTTCACCCTCCATGAGATCACCGACTTGCTGAATCTGAGCGTGCGCTCCGCAGCCCAATGCAGCGCCGTGCAGCGCAGGGCTCAGGCGAAGTTGGTGCAAGTCGAACGCAAGCTACGGGACTTGCAGGCCCTCGCCCGGTCGCTGCGAGGTTTGATCCGTACCTGCCAGAGCGGTCAGCCCACGGATCACTGCCCGATCCTACAAAGCCTGGAGACGAAAGAAGGGAGGATACACGATGGCAACAGCAAAACGACGCGTTGAGGTGTTCACGGCCGGCTGTCCGATTTGTGATGACACGGTCAAGCTGGTCAAATCTTTAGTGTGTTCGAGTTGCGACTTGCAGATCTATGACCTGCGGGAAGGCTGTGCGACGAACGAGTGCCGGGATAAGGCGAGGCGCTACGGGATCACTGCAGTCCCGGCCGTCGCGGTCAACGGCGTGTTGTTGGATTGCTGCCGGCGAGAGCCGATCACTGCTGATCGGCTGAAGGTTGCCGGTATCGGACAGGCTTGATGGTAATGGCGAACATCAGGAAGGAATGACTCCATGAACAGGAAACGTCTTATGACTTTCGGTTTGGCCGGAGCGGCATTTATCGCGCTTTGCTGTTTCACGCCGATTCTCGTCGTCCTTCTGGGAATGGTTGGACTGGTAGCGATCACCGGATATCTGGACTATGTGCTGCTGCCGGCTCTGGCGGTTTTTCTGGGGATGACGATGTACGCCGTGTCTCAAAGAAAGTGGACAACGGGAGTCGCTTGCTGCACGACCCATGAGTCCGATGGTCAGGGACGATGAGGTTCGGCACGAAGGAGAAGCGGATGTCTGACTGCTGCAACAGTTTTGGAGAAGCAACCAGATCGGGAGAGTCAGTCTTGTGTCACCTTTGCGGCCGCGAAGGCCAGCCGGTCGATCGGATGACGGTCGAGGCGCTGCTCAAGCCAGAGGCGCGGAGTGAAGTCGATGGGAGTCCCTACCAGTTCTGTGACGCTCTGGACTGCCCGGTCGTGTACTACGCCGCCGACGGGACGCAGTTCAAGAAGGACCAGGTTCGAGTGCGGGTTGGGCTGAAGGAGACGGAGGATCCGGTTCCGGTCTGTTACTGCTTTCAGGTGACGGAACGCATGATCCATGAGGAGATTCAACGGACCGGACGGTCGTCGGCGTCCGACTATATTCGGGCCGAGGTCAAGGCGGGCCACTGCCGATGCGAGGTGGAGAATCCGTCGGGCAGGTGCTGCTTGGGTGACGTAATCCAAGCAGAGAAACGGGCATCGAGTGACATGACGGGAGCGGCGGCCCTGGCGAAACCGTCAACGCCGGCGGTGGCATCGACGTCAGCCGGGGGGCTTCTCGCCGCATTCCTCGCGTCGATCTGCTGCATCGGCCCGTTGGTCCTTGCGGCCTTGGGCGTTGGTGTGGGCGCGACGGGATTCCTGGCCGCCGTAGCGGGAGTACTCAAGACCTTCTTGCCCTATCGACCGCTGTTCATTGGGCTGACGGTGGTATTCCTGGGCGTCAGCTTTTACTTGGCCTACTGGAAGCCAACCGTCATGGATGCCTCCTGCCAGGCCTGTGCGCCGGCGTCAGGTGCTCGTGCGAATCGATGGCTTCTCTGGATCATTGCCGGCCTCGCGGTGGCGCTGGTGCTGGCGCCATATTGGTTGGAATTACTGTGGACAGCCTCATGAAGGCGCCTCTGTCGAGACGTGCGGAAAGGAGGTGAATCGCGATGAGAGGGACCTGGCTTCGAGTGAGTATGATGGTGTTCGGTGTCATGATCTGGACTCACGCTGTGGCGGATGCCGCTGCTTCGCAAGCGACGACGCCGGCGAGTCCGGCCGGAGAGGTTATCACGCTCAAGATCGACGGGTGGACCTGCGCCAGTTGCGAGAAAGACATTCGCCGTGTGCTGCTTGCCGTGCCGGGCGTGAAATCCGCAGACGTGCATTATGCCCGCGGCGGAGCAGTCGTCGAGATCGCGCCTGGTCGAGTCAGCGGTGACCAGTTGGTGCAAGCGGTTGCGAGCGCGGGAACGATTCTCTCCTCGTATCGGGCCACGGTGGTGCCGAACGGCACCCTCACGGTGCGAGCCGGTGAGCATGACGGAGCCATGAGCTGGTTTTGGAACCTTTTCAAGTAGTGGCTACCTGGACTGGACGCTCATGCAAGGAAACCACCATGGAACACAACCGCTCTCTCATAGGAACCGTAGCGTGTATCCTCGCGGTGTTCTGCCTGCGTGGTCAGCTGCCTGGAATCTGGAGAGTGGCGTGGCCGGAGAGTCGGCCATGAAACGGTCCATGAGCCTGCCCACGGTCGGTTCGGTTATTGCTTTGTGGATCGGCGTGCACGCCATCGCGTGGGCGGATGACGCGTCAACCCTGATTGCTGACCGTGGTCAAGCCTGGCAGCAGGGACGGTCCAAAGACATCGTTGATCGCTTTGACGAGGCGCTCCGACTTGCCCCTAAGGACTACCGGATTCGAAAAGCCTATGGGGATTTTCTTACCGCGAGCCGTCGAAACGAAGAGGCCCTCGCGGCATACCGAGGTACGGTCGAGCTTGGCCCGGATGCTCTTGATTCACTGGGCCACTTGGAGCTTGCTGGATCGTATGGGGGCGCAGGACCAGGCTATTCTTAGTTTGAAGGAAGTGGTGCGGCTTGATCCCGAAAATCTGTTGGCCCACCTCCGACTGGCGAAAGCGCTCCGCACCGTAGACCGTTTGGAAGAATCTGTCGAAAGGTAGGGGAAAGCAGTCAGACGCGACCCTGAGCAGATGACCTTCCGTCTGCAATGCGCGCGGGCGTTATTCGACTTGCTCCGGTATGACGAGGCGCGGCGCGAGGTCGAGGCGGTGCTCGTACGAGCCCCGCAGGATTGTCCAGAAGCGGCGGCGCAGAACTTGTTCGGCATCTTCACAGGTGGCTCAGCAGACAAAGGCCGGCGTGACGATTACAGTAAGCACATTACGATTCGTGGCGTGGATATGCGGCGCGCGGCAAGCAATGGGCACTGATGCGCGGCACGGCCTGACCGTTGATGCGAGAGGAACGCTATGCAGAAGCCGAGCCGGTACTCCGCGAAGCGCTCGCGATCGATTCCGGCGATCATAAGGCGCTCTATGACCTGGGCCTCACCCTCATGAGGTTGGGCCGCCAGGAAGAAGCCATCGCTTCGTTTCGAGAAGGGATTCGGCTGACCAAGTTTGCCGAATGGTATCCGGACTCGCTCTACCAGATCGGGCGATGTCTCGCGAAGCTGGGACGGTGGGACGAGGCGCGCGCACGGTTCGAACGGGTGATCGAGATCCAAGATTGGCGCACCGATACGGTCTACGGCATGACCATTCCGGATCTCATAGCTGTCCGCGCCTCGTTGGAAGAGGAACGCTCCCACCTCGGCCCTGTGGGTCGAAATCCAGCGATTTCCCGGACAGAACTCGCCGTTGAACTCATTCGACTGCGATCGGAAACTGATCCCATGCCCGCCACAGGTCCAGGGAAGCCGTTGTCTGAGGCGATCCCGCTGCCGACGCAGGTCGCCCCGCTCGGCTCCGGCGATGCGCAAGGCTGGTTTCGACAGGTGGTGCCTACACGGGGTGTTGTGCAAGACGATCTGCCGACCGGGCTCCAGGAATTCATCCCAATCGGACCCACCGATACCTTCATTCCGGACGATCCGGAAGTCATCGTCGTCTTCACGCTGACCAGCATCCCCTACGACGAAATCACGTTGACTACCAGCTGGTTGGCCGAGCGCGCCGGGACCGCGCCGCCCAATACCCTGATCGGCACGGATACAGCGCTGCTGACGCTCAATGACAAGTCGAGCTACACGCGATTGAAACGACCCAAAGAGGGCTGGCCAATCGGCGTCTACCGCGTGGACTTCTATGCGTGGACTTCTATGTAGGGGATCAGGTCGACGCCTACACGCACACGGCAGAAGCGCGATTCCGTAACATGGCGAAGGCCTCTCCCTGATTGCATGACGCGCTCAGTCGGCCTCTCGTCGGCCGGGCCAGTGAACAGGAGGGCTACAATGAGTGAACGCAAGGACTATAATCTCGTGACCATCGGGGGTGGGTCCGCCGCCTTTGCCGCCGCCATCAAGGCAGCGGAGCTCGGAGCTCGCGTAGCCATTGTGGAGAAAGGCACCATCGGTGGGACCTGCGTCAACATTGGCTGTGTGCCATCGAAAACGCTTATCAAGGCGGCGGAGCTCTGCTATCACTCAGCCTATCCACAGTTCGAAGGCCTGACTGCGTGCCCACCTCCCTCGGACTGGCAGCGGGTGGTGCAGAAAAAGGACGAGCTCGTCGGCGCCTTACGCCAAGGCAAGTATGTCGATGTTGCTGCGGTCTATCCCACCATCACGATCATCAAAGGGGAAGCCAAACTCCTGGGAGGACGTCGTGTGGGCGTGAACGGCGCGGTGTATGAGCCGGAGAAGATCGTCGTGGCAACGGGCTCTTCCCCTTGGGCTCCATCCATTCCCGGACTCCAGGAAGCCGGTTTTCTCGATAGTGAGCAGGCGCTCAGCCTGGATGTCTTGCCGGCCTCGCTGATTGTGATCGGGGGAGGCAGCATCGGCCTGGAGTTTGCGCAACTCTTTGCGCGATTCGGGGTGCAGGTGACGGTGCTGGAGTCCGGGCCGCATGTGGCGAGAGCGGAGGAACCAGAGATCGGACAGGCGTTGGTGCGCTACCTGGAAGGAGAAAAAGTCCGGATCTGCACCAATATCACGATTAGCCGGGTGGAACGGCAAGACGGAGAATACGTCGTGTATACCGAATCCGACGGAAAACCGGAGATCTGCCCAGCCCAGCAATTGCTGGTTGCAACGGGCCGGCGTCCCAACACTAACAGTCTCGGGTTGGAACAAGCCGGAGTGCAGTTGGGATCAAAGGGCGAAATCGTCGTAAACGAACACTTGCAAACAATCAATCCCGACATTTATGCCGCTGGCGACTGTCTCGGCGATCCCATGTACGTCTACGTCGCTGCCTACGCGGGGGGATTGGCGGCCGAGAATGCCCTCACCGGCGTCGGCAAGATTTTCGACCTCACAGCTTTGCCGCATGTCACGTTCACCGACCCACAGATTGCCAGCGTGGGACTGACCGAACAGCAGGCGAAGGCCAAGGGGTTGCCGGTGCAAACCGCGCTGCTGCCGCTGGACCATGTCCCTCGGGCGCTGGCGTCTCGGAACACGAAGGGGCTCATCAAGCTGGTGGCGGAGGGGGAAACCGGCCGTCTGCTGGGCGCCCATGTGTTGGCAGCGGAAGCGGGCGAAGTGATCCAGGAAGCCGCCTTGGCGATCCGGTTTGGACTCACAGTGCAGGACTTGGCCAACACATTTCATCCGTACTTGACGATGGTCGAAGGACTGAAGCTGGCCGCGCTGACCTTCAAGAAAGATGTGAGAAAGTTATCCTGTTGCGCAGGGTAGCGGAACCAGGTAACGAAGGTAAGGCGTGAGGCGCAACCTCAGCACGGAGGTGTGAGATGACAGACTGTGGATGGATGCCCATGATGGGCGCGGGGTTGCTATTTATGGTGCTGTTCTGGGTGTTGGTGATCTCGGGGGTCGTCTACCTCGTCAGATGGCTGATGGGCCAGGGGATTGCTGGACGACCGGAATCGAGCCTGGACATCCTCAAGAAACGGTACGCGCGTGGTGACATCAACAAGCAAGAATTTGAGGAAATGAAACGGGTCTTGCAGGCCTAGGTTCCGTTTTCCACGGAGACCCATCAAGAGCCAGACCCTTACACCTGGAGGTTGGAGACTATGCAGCACACAATCTGCCGAATTCTGGTTTGTGCCTTCCTCGTTCTGTTCACAGGCAGCTTCGCTGAGGCACAACAAGCGGCGCCATTGCGCATCCTCATCCACGTGAAGACGTCGCTGGCTGAGGACGACGCGCAAATCTGCGCCGTGCCCAATGTGGCTTGGGCGGCAGTCAAGGCGGGCCACAAAGTTACGATTCTGGTAGATGCAAGCGCGGTGACTTCAGTGACTAGGGGCTTTGGGTGGTTTCGACGCCTGGTCGGCTCGGACACGACAGCGCTCGACCGCGCTGCTCTGCCTGACCGAGAAAGGGAGAGCCTCTCCGAGCAGATGGGCGTGCCGCTCGAGCAGATCCCGCACACCTATGGTGAGTATTTCGACGTCCTCAAGAAGATGGGAGTCGAGATCTACGGCAACCGGACGATGATGCTGCTTTATAAGATTGACCCGGCGCGAGTAGCCGCTTCGATAACGCCTATTCCACTGGCAAGGATGGTGGAGCTGTTCGCAGCCGCCGACCGGATCATTGTGTATTAGGAACACCGTTGACGGGTGTGATATGGGGGAATAGACTAACGGCATGCGAGTACATTCCACTCACTCCCGTTCTTTTCTCGCCGCGAGTATCGCAGTGTTCCTACTAACGTTCGGTTTTAATGCCTACGCCTGTGTCCTGCCGTTGTCGGGCATTAGCGATGCATCGATGGCCGACGGTTGTTCGAATCCTGTCGACCAATCTGATCGGCAATTGTGTGACGCGTTCAAAACTTTGGGGGTCGAATCCCACTCGCAGTCATCATCGTTGCTCGTGGACCATCATTGGCCGACAGACCACACTGTGGCTGTACTCCCGGTTTTGAGTCACCGGTTCGACCGTATCTGCTTGTCAGGCCAGCCTTTCGAATCGAGTTCTCCGCCACATCCCTCGCTCGCGAGTACCGTGCTGCGCATCTGATCTCACCGGTTCTTCCCTCTACCGTTCTATCATCGCGTCGTCTGCCCAACTGTAGGTCTCGACTCATCCTCCTGCTGGCTTAGCGTAGAGGGAGGAGGCGGAGATCCGCAACAGACGTGACGGCACAAGGGAGGATGCTCCATGGCTCGTTTAACTCACTTCATTCTAAGGGTGTTGCTCACGATCACCGTTTTGAACCTGGTCTTATGGACAGGTGCACGCTATGGCGCCCATGCCGAAGACCAAACGGCTGTGCAGTCTTTGGTGTTAGCGGATCTGATCAAAGAGGCCATGGCCAGAAATCCAGAACTGACGGCGGCGCGGCAGCAATGGGAAGGTTCCTCGAAACGAATTGTGCAAGCACGAGCGTTGGACGATCCGACTCTGTCAGTTCACTGGTGGAATTTCCCCCAGTCCTTCAACCTGGGCCGTGCGGACAATACCATCATCGGGCTGTCTCAAAAATTCCCTTTTCCTGGGAAACTCGCTTTGAGAGCAGAGATCGCCAGCCGTTCGTCAGGGATAACTGAACAGGCGTTGCGGGTCAAGGAACGCGACCTGACCGCCCGTATCAAGGGGGGGGTATTACGATCTGTTCCTGGACCACAAGGCCATCCAGATCCACCACGAACAGATCGAGTTGCTCAAACAGTTCGTTGAGATCGCAACCGCAAAGTTCCGGGCAGGAACGGCTACCCAGGTTGATGTGCTGAAGGCCCAAGTCGAGCTGTCCACCCTTCACCAAGCACTCCCGATCCTGGAGCAACGCCGTGACACGTCTCAAGCCAAACTGAACCAGCTTCTGGATCGAGATCCACGGTTTCCGTTGGCGCCACCGCAGCCACCGCGAGAAGAACGGTTTGAACAAGATCTAGAGGCTCTCTATGGGTTGGCGACCGCTGCCAAGCCGGAGCTCAAAGCCGCCGAATTGGAAATCCAACGAAATGAGCAATCTCAGGCATTGGCCCGGCGTCAGTATTATCCGGACTTCGACGTGACGTTTCAGCGGTTTCAAAACTTTCAAGCGAATGACGGCTTCGGCGCGTACGTGGCCATGAACCTGCCTTTCGCATTCTGGACAAAGCCGAAGTACGACGCCGCCGTCCAGGAGACTGCCGCGGGGATCGCGGCGGCGCGAGCCGATCGCCACGCGCTCGAGAACATGACCCGCTTCCAGATCCGGGATCTGTTGGCCAAGGTACGAGCCAATTGGAAGGTGGCCTTGTTGTACAAAACCACCGTGTTGCCTCAAGCGGAACAAAGTGTGGCTGCCGCGCGGGCCGGTTATCGCACGGGGAGAAGCGGCTTTTTGGACCTCATCGAAGCTGACAGTGCTTGGCGGGGGTTTCAGTTTGAATATTACCGGGCGCTCGTGGAGAGAGAACGCCGCACTCTCGGATCAGGTCAAGGGAGGTCTCAACAACGCCGTCTCACGTCTCAACGCGCTGAAAAAATCTGTTTCCACCTCGTTCGAGAGCCGGACGAATTAATACGCTAGCGCATTCTTCTACAAGCCGTCTGTGATCTGGCTTACAAACATTCACGATGACCTGTTCTTTCGTGACTCGTGAGCTGCCTTACAGATGGAACGCATGCGAGCGGGTAGAATCGCGGTCAAGATGCAAGGATCTAACCGGACCACAAGGAGGTGCGTCATGACTTGCCAGCGATGCGATGGTTTGATGGTCAGTGAACGGATTAGCGACCTTCAGGGGCTGAGCAGCGATCTGTGCGTCGACGGGTACCGGTGTTTGCTCTGCGGCAATGTCGTCGACGCGACGATTCTCGAAAACCGGAAGCGATCAGTTGAGGCATCCCAGGCGGTTTCAGGCTTCAGCGCTCGAGCCATGGGGTTGGCGGCAGCATAGAGCGAGAGGGGGAATTGATGTAATCACGCCCTCCTCATCGAGGATTGGGGGATGATCGAGGAAGGAGATGTCCCATGACGCGCCACGATGAATCGATCACGGCTCTTCGCTTCCAACTCCATCAACTGTCCTGCCCCACCTGCGGCAAATCTGACCTGATGCCGATGCTCCAATGTGATTACTACCCCGATGGATGTCTCTGGACAGTGTGTTGTGGAGAGTGCCGAACACAATACCATTTTGATCATCGGATGGTGTCCGCCCAGAGAGGAAGCGAGAATCGAGTGGGCCCTCGATCCTAAATAAACGCGCACAGCAGAGAAGCAGTAAACAACATGCCACGCAGGTCATCGTAGCAGAAGTTCGGTCTGGTAGTGAAACGTCAGCGGAACACTGGTCACGAACGATAGGCTGAAGAAAATGACGGCATAAGGCCGGCTAATACCACGAAGGAGGGTTATCATGAAGTTTCAGATTCATACGAAGGACACGGCTCCGAAGGCATCGCGGGCGACGCTCGAAGCCACCGCAAAGAAATACGGATTTGTGCCAAATTTATACGGTGTGCTGGCCGGGTCTCCTGCGGCGGTACAGGCCTATGCGGGGATCAATAAAGCGTTGGAGCAGAGCGCGCTCACTCCAGTTGAGCAGCAAGTCGTGACGTTGACGGTCAGTGCCGCCAACAGCTGTGCCTACTGCATGGGAGCCCATTCCACGGTGGCGCAAATGATCCATATTCCGGAGCCGATTCTCGCAGAACTTCGGGATCAGCGCGACCTTTCGGATGCGAAACTCAATGCGCTGCGCCTGCTGGTGGTGTCTGTCTTGCACCATCGGGGGTGGGTGCCGGAGGAGGATCTCAACCAATTTACTGCGGCAGGTTACGCTGAACAGCAACTGTTGGATGTGCTGACGATCGTGGCGCTCAAGACCTTGAGCAATTACACGAACCACATCGCGCACACGCCGCTTGATCCACAGTTTGCACCGCAAGCGTGGAAGGCAAAGGGCGCCACGAGAGGCTAAGCGAGCTATCACGTGAGCAGGCAGGTCTCAGAGGGAGGTCGATGATGCGAAACATATATGCGTGTCTGCTGTCGGTTGTGTGGTTCACTGTCCCTACGCTAGCCTCAGCCAATACGTGGCCTGGGTTCGGAACGAGCTGGATGGATCGTGAGGGAGGCAGCCAGCCATTGTTCGATCAGAACTCCGTGATTCAGACCGTGGCCGACCACCGGCTGGGTCGTGATGACCGCTTCGGCATAGACGAACGTGTAAGAGGCTCTAGAGAGACACAGGAGAGCAGGGCGACAACCGAAACCGATCGTAATAGGTCTCACGAACCAACGCGCTCTGGTAACACCCCTCAGTCAATCAGCGACGTTCGCGATCATGCATCCAACAGCGTACATAGCCCCTCTCATCGCCCCGATCCATGGTGGGGACGGCGTGTGGAGGGTGACCCGATGATCAGAGGCTTGAATCGTAGTCCGTCAGGGAAATAGGGTGTGCTCAAGATCCGCAGTTTGCGGCACAACCGTGAAAGGCGCCGGCCAACACCGTGGGCTGACAGGCCTGTACCGAGCTGTAGCGAACAGAAAGAAACAAAAATGGATCAGCCCATGTCGATCGCGGCCATGCCGGAGGCGAGATGGTGCAGTCAGAGATCCGGTTTCGTTTTCTTGATTTCCAGCGCTTTGATGCGCGAAGCCAGCGTCGTCGGTTTCATGCCCAATAAGACGGCGGCACCGTCCGGCCCAAAAATCTTTCCCTTCGTGAGTCGCAAGGCCTGCGCGATGTTCTCCTGCTCCTGCCGTCTCCAATCTTGTCGAGTCGCCACCCGTGATGCTGTGAGAGCCGATGGTGAGGGCGTCATGGAGTCACGGGAGGGCAAGGGTTGAAGATGAATGTCCAGGGTGCGGCCTCGGGAGAGAATGACGGCGCGCTCAACGACGTTTTGGAGTTCTCGCACATTCCCCGGCCAGGTATGGGCCGCCAGTTGGCTCAAGGCCGCCTGGGTTAACCGAGGGGCTCGTCGATTCATCCGTTTGGCGCTCTGAGCGATGAAATGGACAGCCAGCTTCGGAATGTCTTCACGGCGTTGACGTAGCGGGGGAATGTGAAGCGGGAAGACGCTGAGTCGATAGTAGAGATCTTGGCGAAAGCGACCGGCTTCGACCTCCTGTTTCAGGTCTCGATTGGTCGCGGCGAGGATTCGGACGTCTACGTGGCGTGTGCGGGTATCACCCACCCGCTCGAACTCTCCTTCCTGGAGCACACGTAGTAGCTTGGCTTGCATCGGGAGGGGCACCTCACCGATCTCGTCGAGAAAGAGGGTGCCACGATCGGCCATTTCGAAACGTCCTGGGCGATCGGCCAGCGCTCCTGTAAAGGCGCCCTTCACGTGACCGAAGAATTCGCTCTCGAACAAGGTATCCGGGACGGCGCTGCAGTTTACCTTAATCAAGGCTCGGTCTTTGCGCTGGCTCCGGTCATGAATCGCGCGCGCGACCAGCTCCTTGCCCGTCCCGCTCTCGCCCGTAATCAAGACCGCAGCATCAGTCGGAGCGACCAACTCCACTTGGCGCAGGACATGCTGCAGAGCCTGACTCTCGCCGACGAATTCTCCAATCCCCAGGGCCGCTGTGACTTCCTCGCGCAGATAGAGGTTCTCTTCTTCCAGGCGGGCACGAAGGCGATCGATCTCCTCATAAGCTTTGGCGTTCGCGATGCTGACCGCCGCGTAATCAGCGAAGATCCGCAGCCACTCGAAGGCTTCCTCGTTGAGCAACCCTCGGTCGAAGAGCCCGAGAACTCCGAGAATCTCATCCCGGAAGATCAAGGGTTGCGCTGCGAAAGTCCTGACTCCCTCCCGCGTAAACCAAGCCGGGTGTGCCATCCACTGTTCGTTACCCTGCAGCCCGGTCAGACGGAGCGGCTCTCCGGTTGCAGCCACGCGCCCGATTTTGCGCTCGCCTAGTGGAAACCGGTGAAAAGCGCCGTCGAGGCGGCTGTAGTCGGACTGCGGGTCACGAGGGATACCGGAACTGGCAACGAGGTGCAGTGACCGTTCGCTCTCGGAGATCCCTTCGAGACTTCGGCATTGGTCGCACGTGGCGTCCGGTTCGATCAGCCAGATGCGGGTCAGGACCGTGTTTGGACATTGGGCGATGCCGTCGGTGATGGATCGCAGAACATCACAAAGCCCACGGTGACGCGCGGTGGTCACCATTACTTGGGGAAGTTGTTTGGGGTTCACGAAGCTCAAACTACGAGATTTCGATATGAAATACAACGAATAATCGTAGATTACGAATACTCGTATCCATCGTTTTGGCAGATGAATTAACAATCGATCGTACTATCAATGAGTTAGCGATTCATGCACGAAGGCACGGTTACTGCTCGATAGGGTGATCAATCGCGCACTTGAAGCGCGGGCAACTCAAACCTTTTAAGGAGGTATCATGACTCGCATCGCACAACTCGATCCGCAGACAGCTACCGGACCAGCCAAGACGCTCTTCGAAGGCGTGCAGAAAAAATTGGGTGTGGTTCCGAATCTCTTCCGTGTCTTGGGCAACGCTCCGGCTGGGCTCCAAGGTTACCTCGGCTTCAGCGCCGCCCTTGCGGATGGAAGCTTTTCCCCGAAGCTCCGCGAACAGATTGCGCTCACCGTCGCAGAGACCAATCGCTGCGCCTATTGCCTCAGCGCCCATTCGTTCATCGGCGGCAAGCTCGGTCTGACTCAACAGGATCTCGCCGATGCCAGGATGGCTGCGGCGGTAGACCCGCGCACCGATGCCATTTTGAAACTGGTGCAGAGTATCGTGGTGCAGCGCGGGGAACTTGGCGCGGCAGGACTCGATCAGGCGCGCCAGGCCGGACTGACCGACGGTGAAATCGTCGAGACCGTGGCGCATGTCGCGCTGAATATTTTCAGCAATTACATCAACCATATCGCCAGGACCGTCATCGACTTTCCGGAGGTCTCACTCACCAGCGGGTGCGCCACCTCGTCCTGCGCTTGCGGGTAGGGAAGGCCCACGAGGGTTCAATGACGATGTTGCCGAGTCGATCATGAAAGGAGGAGGGAGACCATCATGACCAGGTTCACTCGATCAATTGTTCTGTCGCTAGCTGTCGTTGTCGCCAGCCTTTCCCAGATGTCCTCGTTGCACGCACAGGACCCCAGACCAACCGTGGCGCACTACGCTGGCCCACGGGTGGACGCACCCATTCCCCGTCCAGGGCTGACGATCAAGAAGGGGCGGGTGGCCGTTGTTGTCACCGATCCGCAGAACGATTTTCTCAGCCCCAAAGGGGTGGCCTGGGGCGTGGTAGGTCAGAGTGTGCAGGAAAACAACACCGTGGATAATCTTGAAACACTCTTCAAAGCCGCCAAGACTGCTGGAGTGCCGGTCTTCGTGAGCCCGCACTACTACTATCAGCATGACCATCACTGGAGGTTCGGTGGGGCACTGGAAGTCCTCATGCACAACATCGGGATGTTTGACCGAAAGGGAGCCTTGACACAGGATGGCTTCACCGGCTCGGGTGCTGATTGGCTGGATCGGTACAAACCGTATATCGAAGACGGTCGGACGATCATTACCAGCCCGCACAAGGTGTTTGGTCCTGAGTCGAACGACCTGATTCTGCAACTACGCAAGGCCGATATCAGCCAGGTCATCCTGGCCGGGATGTCGGCGAACCTCTGCACGGAATCACATCTGCGCGAACTGCTTGAACAGGGATTCGAGGTGGTGGTGGCAACCGACGCCACGGCGGCCGCCAAGCTGCCGGGGTTCGACGGCTATGAAGCAGCCTTCGTCAACTTTCGGCTGATGGCCAGCGATGTCTGGAGCACAGCGCAGACGGTCAAGGCGCTCTCAGCCATCAGATAACTCGATATTAGCAACGAAACGTCTCACTGACAAAACAGGAGGAAGCAATGAAAACAGCAATCGTCATATTGTCCGATCCCAAGAGCGGCGCGGAGGAGGCGCTGGGACGCGTGTTCAATGCGCTCGCGCTGGCCGCTGAATCCAAGCAGAAAGGCGACGAGGTCGCCGTGGTGTTCAATGGGCCCGGGACCAGGTGGCCCGCCGAGCTGACCAAGCTGACACACCCGGCTCACGCGCTCTATCAATCCGTACGTGATGTGGTCCAGGGCGCCTCGTGCGCCTGTGCCGAGGTGTTCGGGGCGACGGAGAGCATGAAGTCGTGTGGAGTGGCGAGCGTGAACGACAACGCGTTGCCGGGAACGTCAGGCCTCTTGAGCCTCAGGCGCTACCTGGCAAACGGATGGAGTGTGGTGGTGTTTTGACCGGTCGAGCAGGGATGGAGGGACGACAGCCTCAGGCTGCCTTTCCTCCATCCCGAGGGAGGGCAAGACGATGGCGGGAAAATATCTGCAGATGACGATGACCGAGTCGGTCCGCTCGGCCCAGCAACGATACTATGGGCGTGCGTTCACGATCACGGATGTTCCTGATCGCGATCCGCTCGGCGAAGCCGAAGCTCGGTTTATTGCCGATCGCGACAGTTTCTATCTGGGCTCAGTCGGCGAAACCGGTTGGCCCTATGTCCAGCACCGGGGTGGGTCGAAAGGCTTTCTGAAAGTCCTTGATCCCGCCACACTCGCGTTCGCCGATTACCGGGGGAACCGACAACTCCTCAGCACGGGGAACCTTCACGTGAACAACCGGGTGGCGCTGTTTCTCATGGACTATAAGAATCGGGCACGGTTGAAGATCCTCGGCCATGCGCGTGTGGAAGATGTCCGGGGGAATGCGGCTCTCGCTGAGTGGCTCGCGCAGGGGGACATACGAAACAAGGTCGAACGGGTCGTCACCATTGAGGTGGTGTCCTACGACTGGAACTGCCCGAAGTACATCACCCCGCGCTATTCCCTCGACGAGGTGGAGGAAGCTATTGCGCCATTGAAATCTCGCATCGCCGAGTTGGAAGGGCAGCTCGGCTCAGTTCGAGCTTAGAGGAGCGGTGGATGCGATCGGGCTTCCGCCGCTGTCAACGTAGAGGAGACAGGACCCATGCCCAATATCTCGCGTCGAAGGTTTTTGAAACTCACAGCCGCAACGGGTGGCACGCTCGCGTTCGGAGATTGGCCCGACTCACTCCGGTTCCCGCGGTCAAGAGGGATCGCCTATGCCTCCGAACCGATCAAGGTCGGAATCATCGATCCGCTCTCCGGTCCATACAACACGTCTTCCATTCACGACATACACGGCGCCACGGTAGCCGTGGACCGCTTCAACAAGAGCGGGGGGGTGCTGGGACGGCCGGTAAGACTTGTGGAGGCCGACGATGCCTCGAATGTCCGGATCGGGCTCAAGGCTGCTATCAAACTCATCAAAGAGGACCGCGTGGACTTCTTGATGGGGACCTTGAACGGAGAGGTCGCCCTTGCAGTGGCCGATCTCGCACAAGCAGAACACACACTCTTCATGGTGACCGGGGCGCATGTCCCGGAGTTGACGGGAGTCGGCTGCAACTCGAACACTTTCGTGTTTATGCCGAACGCTCGGATGTTATCCAAAGCCGTCACACCCCATCTTGTGAAGGCCTATGGGAATCGTTGGTTTATGGTCACAGCCGAGACGATGGACGGCCGAGCGGCAGAACTGGCCATGACCGATGCTCTCTTGGCCGAGGGTGGCGACGTGCTCGGCTCGGTCAGTACACCCTTCGGGACCACCGACTTCAGCACAGCGTTGGCTCACGCGAAATCTGCAAAACCTGGCGCCGTCATCCTGAATCTCTATGGCTGGGATCTCGTTCATGCCCTGAAGGCCTACAGCAGACTTGAGCTGGCCAAGGAACAAATCGGTGTCGGTGGGATGATCAGCGGTGAACAGATTGGGCGCCCTCTTGGCTATGCCGACCATGCTGGCATCTGGGGGCTGATCTGGGATCCGAAAGTCCAGAGCGACAGTTCTCGACGATTTATCCAAGGCGTGATCGACAAGTACCAGCACACCCCCACCTCGCGCTGTTACCACGGCTGTGCGGCCATGATGCAAATCTTAGAAGCGGTGCAACGGGCCGGCACGACTGAAACAGGAGCCGTGATCAAGGCTCTTGAAGGACATGCCTTCGACGGTTTGAAGGAAGGGATCTCCTACTTCCGTCGTTCGGATCACCAGCATGTGCAAGACGTGCTGGTGGGGAAAGCCTATGGCAAGGAGCTGGGTCTTGGACATTACCAACTGCTGGCCACCGTCCCGGGCGATGCGGTGGCGAGCACACTCAATCAGTTGGTGTGTCGGTTGTCCTGAGCTCTCATGATGACTTGGTCTCGGTATCACAAGGGAGATGATCAATGGAACACTCGAATCACCCCATCGCTCTCATCGTGGGAGGTTCCAGCGGAATCGGGTTTGCCACCGCGAAGCTCTTGTTGGAACGTGACGTCCCCCTCACGATTGTCGGCAAGTCGCACAGCAAAATGAAGACGGCAGTGCGCGAGCTGTCGGCGCTTGGGACCGTTGAAGGACTCTCCGCTGACTTGTACGCACCGAACGATGTCCAGCGTATTATTGCATTCGCCGAGAACCACAGCCGTCACATCAAATACTTGGTGAATGCGGCGGGGTACTTCAAGCCTACCTCGTTTCTCGATCACACCCCCGAGAACTATGACATCTATCTGCATCTCAATCGAGCCCTCTTCTTCATTTCGCAGGCCGTCGCCAAGAACATGGCCGCCAACGGCGGTGGCTCAATCGTGCATATCGGATCCATGTGGGCGAGACAAGCCGTCAAAGCGACACCGTCCTCTGCCTATTCGATGGCGAAAGCAGGACTGCATGCGCTTACGCAACATATGGCCATGGAATTGGCCGACCACAACATCCGCGTCAACGCCGTGTCGCCGGCCGTGGTGCACACTCCGATTTACCAAGCGTTCATCGAGCCAAGTCAAGTTGAGGAGACGTTAGCCTCCTTCAACAGTTTTCACCCAATCGGCCGGATTGGCCAGCCAGAAGATGTGGCCCGAGCCATTACATTCCTTCTCAGTGAGGATGCCAGATGGGTGACCGGTGCTATTTGGGATGTCGATGGCGGTGTGATGGCGGGCCGCAACTAATCAGCTGTGGGAAAGGAGAAGCAGACGAGAACCCGAATCGGCACAGGACCCGTCCGTTTCGCGCCGTTCATTCAACATTGGACCACGAAAGGGACCTCTCTTCACCGTCCTCACGATCGTGCGCGACTTGCGTACCGTCCCAGCTCCGTCACGAATGGGAAGCGGAGCATCATGAAGAGGTTCAGGCAAACGGGCGGACCAAGATGTTCGAGGCCGATCTTCATGCCTATCTGCCCCAAGGCCGGTTGAGGACAATAAGTGCCGAACAGGCAATCCCACCAGGGCACGTTGAATCCGAAGTTGCTGTTGGTTTCTCGCACATCCGTAGAATGGTGAATCCGATGCATGTCCGGCGTGACGATGAACCACCGAAGCACCCGATCAAGGGCGACAGGCATTTTGACATTGCTGTGGTTGAACAGTGCCGTGCTGTTCAGGACGACCTCGAAGATCACGACCGCCAGCGGAGCCACCCCCAGCACGAGGACCGACAGGGCCTTCACTCCCGTCGAGATCACGATCTCCACCGGGTGAAAACGAACCCCGCTGGTCACATCCAGGTCCAGGTCGGAATGGTGCATCATATGAAAGCGCCACAGGATCGGCACGTCATGGAAGACCTGATGCTGCCAGTAAATGATGAAATCGAGCGCGATAATCGCCATGGCGAGTTTGAGCCAGGCCGGCCCTTCGACCCAGTTTAACAGTCCCCAGCTATGGTCCTCCGCCATCGCCGCGGTTGCCACGACACCACCCATGAACAGCAGACGGGCGAGGACTGTGTTCAAGGCCACGATCGTCAGATTGCCCCCCCAACGGCAGAACTTCGATGCCGTCAGCTTTCGCCGCGGGGCTAACAGTTCCCACGTCGCCATCCCTCCGAGAACGGACACATACGAGCCAATCCGAATGAGATCTACAGATTCCATCGATCGACCTTCCTCCCGACGTAACCTCGTTCACCAGGCGATCAGACTCCTGTTCCCCAGAGTCAGAGGCACGAAACGTGGAATGGATTCAGGCGGGCAGAACAATCCGAATCGAAAGTGACAATGGTGTATGGAACCTCTTCAGTCTAACTGTCGAGTTCCGGACTCACGTCAGCGAGGTGGTGAATCAGAGCCAGCCATAGACTCTCACTTCACGGAGCCCGATCCAAATGTAAGCCAGCTCACAGCTTCCTTATGCGGTCAATGGTAAGGTCTGTTTCAGTACATGGAGATATATCTATGTCTTCATGCTCGCTCGAAAACTGTACGTGCAGCAGCATTCGGGCCCTATCACAAAGGAGGAGATTATGTCGATGATGTGCAGCATGCAGGGATGTTCACAGAAGCAGGGGATGTGCGGACATGAAAAAATGATGCTGGTCATGATGGTGATAGGGATGATCGGTGGCGGCGCCTACTGGCTGCTCGGATAACCGGGACTTCATGTGATGTTTTGCTCGAGCACATCACGCAACAGCTGGAATCCGTGGGCGATTGTAAGTTGCCTTACAGAGAGAAGGCCGACTGTTGTGTAGACTCGCTCAATCAACGAGTCGGAAAGGAGAAGACCTATGTGCGAGCCTTGACGTGCGCGCGAGGCATTCAGTTCAGTCGGGGCGTTCATCATTTATCATTCAACCGTACAAAGGAGAATCACATGAACACGAAGAAACACCTCGTCCTGCAATCCGCGTTGCTCGTCGCCTTGACCGCGGCTGGTGCACAGGTAGCGGGTGCCGAACCAAAGGCTCCGGAACTGCCTGCCGGATGGGAAGCTTGCGGAGGAGTGGCCAAGGCCGGGATGAACGACTGTGCCGTCAGAACCAGCCTTCACGCTTGTGCCGGCATGGCCAAGAGCGACAACGAGCCTGATTCGTATGTGTTCCTGCCGAAAGGCTTATGTACCAAGATTGCCAAGGGCACAGTGCTCCATGTAACCAAGGATGATCTGGCGAAGGCGAAAGAGATGATGAAGAAGATGTAGGACAATCTGTCATGTCAGCTCACCATCCCATACCGATCCCGGCTCAGGCCGGGATCGGACTGCGGTCACAACATTATCGGGAGATTCTGGAGGAGCGGCCTCCTGTGGCATGGTTGGAAGCCCATCCAGAGAACTACTTTGGTGAAGGGGGCGCAGCGCTTCGCATCCTGGAGCGGATCAGAGCTAGCTACCCGCTGAGTTTTCACGGAGTCGGACTCTCCTTGGGTTCCACGGACCCGATCAACTCGACACATCTCCGTAAACTGAAGGCATTGCTCGATCGTTTCCAGCCGAGCTTCGTGTCGGAGCATCTTTCGTGGAGTTCTGTTGATGGTCGCTTCTTCAACGACCTGTTGCCGCTCCCGTATACGGAGGAAAGCCTGGACCTCGTGTGCGCCAAGATCGATGAAATCCAAACGGAGCTGCAGCGGCCTCTGCTTATTGAAAACATCACCCGGTACCTGACCTGGCGGGATTCGACAATTCCGGAAGGCGAGTTCATGGCCGAAGTAGTCAGGCAAACCGGCTGCGGGATTTTGCTGGATCTCAACAATGTCTATGTCAATGCCGTGAATTTCCACCTGGATCCGGTGAAGTTTCTCGACGCAATTCCGCCCGATGCCGTGCAAGAGATCCATCTGGCGGGTTTTGATCGCATCGGACGATGGCTGGTCGATACGCATGGCCAGACTGTGTATCCGGAAGTCTGGAGTCTGTACGAGTGGGCCCTTCACCATTTCGGCCCAAGGCCGACATTAATCGAATGGGATACCAACCTTCCGCCGCTGGCCGTGCTGGTCGAACAAGCCTCGCAGGCCAATGCCATGCTCGGAGCCTCTTATGCCACAGTTACGTGAGTTACAGCGCTCGTTTGCTGCAGCGATTGCTGAAGGGAAGGGCCTGTCGGCCGTGACCTCGATGCAGGGAGGGTCGTCTTGGCGAAGTTTGGCCCTCTATCGTCGATTGATTCGAAACAACTATGTGCAGGCCTTGACGATCACCTATCCGGTGCTTCGGCGGCTGATCGGCGGTCGTTATTTCAGCGTGTTCGCACGTGGATATCTGAAGCGGTATCCCTCGACGAGCGGCGATCTGTTCGCGTATGGGTGGTATTTCCCGCTCTTCCTCCGTCAACTCGAAAGCCCTCGTCTGCTCGTCGACTTGGCTCGATTGGAGTGGGCCTGCCACGAACTGCATCAAGCCGCCGACAGTCCGCTTCCTTCTCAAGAGCGGATACATGTCATGGCGATGGTTGATCCTTCCGCCGTGACGTTCCGCCTGAATCCGGCCGTGCAGTTGCTGCGATGTTCCTTGCCGGTCCATCGCGTCTGGCACGCGCTGCAGCCGGATGGGCCTGGAGTTGGGATCAATGACCTGAACCTGTCTCCAGAGGAGGGAGGCCTCCTGGTGACGAGAGGCGGTGGAACGATTCATGTCAGGAGCCTCTCGCCCAAACAGTTGTGGCTGCTCCAGGCCGTGCGCGATCGAAAAACCGTGGCGGAAGTTGAGTGCATGGCGAGAGAGTTCACACCTGAAATCGACTTTGCACAATTTCTGACCGGGTTGTCCGATGCCGCCACCGGCCCGGTATTCTCACTCGAGGTGCAGTCATGATAGGCAAGAAAGGATGGTCGAGACTGATGCTCGATCACGCGGTGGTCTGGTACGGCCGAGTCGTCTGGGGATTGGAGGCCTTGGTCCCGCTCTTCGACCTGTCCGTCCGTCTGTACCTCGCGCAGATCTTCTGGACGGGCGGGATGGTTAAACTCTCCAGTTGGATGTCGACGGTGATGCTGTTCACCATGGTCTACGATGTGCCGCTGCTGCCGCCGGAGATGGCAGCGTATCTGTCTACCGCCATTGAGCTAGGCGGTTCATTCCTGCTGACAATCGGCTTGGCGGGGCGGTGGGCGGCCCTTTCGCTGTTCGGGCTCAACATCGTCGCCTCGATCTCATATGGACAACTATCTGATGCCGCGCTCCAAGAAGCGTTCTATGTCGGGATGCTGTTCCTGTATTTTGTCCTTCACGGACCCGGGCATCTCTCCGCCGACACTCTGTTAAGCCACCTTATTCAAGGTAGGCAGTCGAAGAGCGATGCCAAGCTCAATCTTTCAGATCACACCATCACTCACTGCGTCTAGAATGCTTCGGACGCAGAGAGGAAGGTAGGTTTGCTCTGGGAAGGATAACCGTGCAGGCTACACGTGGAAGCTGGAAGAGGATCCGGCGCTCCTAATTGGGCCAGAGCGAGGCTTGGCTCAAGTAGTTCCGTGGAAGGCACTCATGTGCCGCCTAGAGAGTGCCCGTAGACCGAGATTGCATGGGCCGAAGGACACCTGTCTCTATATGATATACGGCTGAGACTGGCGTCCGTTTCCGGTGCACAGGTCTTCTCCAACAGGAAATACACCGGGCAGAATCTAGTGAAGGCGCTCTGAATCAGGGTGATGCCGATGACGCCTGGTACGAGTAACCAAGCAGGATGCAGGCCATAGCCTAACGCTATGCCAAGGGTGAGGATCCCATCGTGAATCCGTCTCTTAATCAGCAAGCAGTCGACCTTACGAACGCCACTAAGCTGCTGAGGCGACTACGTCAATTTGGAAAGATAGCGGATCACCTTCCCATTTGGGAAACTCCGTTGGGGACATAATCTCATGAGGCGTTCAAGATCTCTCTCCTTGCTGACGGTCGAGAGGGCTATGTCATGTCCTGCCCGATGTTTCAAATGCAAATGGTTAGGACGCGCCTTATCTGCGCTAGTTTTTACTAGCGCCGGTCAGCCCCTCTCGTCTCGGTATAGGCTGAGAGACCCTGCGCAAGGATACCCCCCGTGGGTAGGTGTGACATGCGAAGGGAAATGGGTGTAGAAAGGGAGCTGCAGAAGGCGCAGAAGTTGGCGTAGATTAACTGCGACCGAGTATCTTCCAAAAGGTTCCAAATCCGGCTAACCGTGAGGACGGGTACGGAATTATGAATCTCCTTACCTTTCGTTTCCGCCAGTCTCAGGCCGTGGACTTTTACTGGAGCCTCGAGTTGGCCAAGCGAGGAATTCTACGCGAATTCACAGTCCATCCCAACATTGCCATTTACGAGTCGGCGTTCGACCTCCTGAACCCGATTCAAGTAGCACACGCCTTGTCCCTGGCTAAGGCCTTGGTGCTCGACAAGCGAGCCGAGGTTTTTTCGGGAAACACATCGTTGATCATGGTTGATGTCCGTGATGTGTTGCAGTGCTATCAGCACTCGATGCAGGTCGACGACCATCATGCTCATTGTTGGTTCAAGATCCGGCTCACCTTTGACCTGACCGTGACACGATTCGAGGTGGAGCCCGACGAGTCGGCGAAGTCGTTCGTGTTCCCGTGCCGACGTGCGGCTTCTCACGCGTACGGAATTCATTACGACCACCCGGGGACGGTCTATGACCAACTGGACTCGGCGTTGTGGCGTGCCGGCACACCTTGGTGTCCGCGGCTTGCGGATCTCACAGAAATAAGGCTCATTAACGTGGAGTTGCAAAGTAAAAGATGATGAATCACAGGGCTATGCAGGCGGACTGAGTATGAACGTCGTTCCGAAGAGTCTGTCTTTTGTCACAAATGGTGACACGATTCGATTCATTCATCATTCCCTATTTCATCTCCTCGCCACCCTCACTGCACATTTCGTCTTGGTCTAATTCCGAGGTGCCATGCCCACTAGAGAAATATCGGTGACAGCGGTTGCACGCCGGAAGGTCATCCCCACTCAACACAATCCTACAGCTCTCGTTCCCGGAATAAACAGGAGCTATCGATTCTCACTTTCGGCTCAGTTGCTCCGCTGCTTGAGGACAATATCTCCGTAGTAGGCTTCTGCTGATTCCCCGGTATTGTCGGTATCCGTCATAATGGCGATCCCGGACATCATCGGCGGCTCCTCCCCAAACGCTCGTTTGTAGTCCTCATAGACATTGCGTTCTTCCATGATCCAAGTGTTGAGCTTGGCCGGGCCGCGTTCGACCACGATCATGTGGACCTGATCGGTATAGGGGTTCGACACGGCAGTTCCTGCCGGCGCCCGGCTTTCCCAAATATAGTTGATGGCGCCGAGCGGCGGATAGCGGCCATGGATCAGCTTCGCGGCTTCATACTTCGCCTTGCCGAAAAGTCCGACTTTCTGACTGTCATATTGAAACGTGATATAGATGCGGGCGGGATAGTCGTTGCCCGCCTTCTTGGCCAAATCGCCGACCTTGAGCACATTGGGATTATGGCGTTTCAGAGGGAGTCATGTCCCATGTCTGCCCGAAGTCGATACTGCGGACATGAATGATCTGTCCGCTTCTAAAGGCTTTCGACCCCACGGTAAAGGAGATGTCGCCTTGGGAGGTGACCCGAATGTCCGTGAAATGCGGTATGCGATCGCCCTGGAAGTCGTACTGGCGACAGTCTGATTTCCCCTTGGGGGCGCAATGGGCCGGCTTCTCAACAGGCTCGATGAATTTATCCGGAAGCGTAGAGGGATACCACCCTCGAAACTGTCCGCACGCATCGAAGCTCACATTCACACCGTTCCCAATCCAGACCAAGGTCTGATCATCGATCACCAGATAGTTGCGGCGCTCGCGTTCGACTAGCTCTGCGGCATTTTTGGAGCCGATGGCGCCGCCGTTCCCTAAACTGACCCATCCCGGGTCTTGGGTCTTGTGGCCAGGAGAGTTTGCCGTACACTTCGACGCACACTGTACGCGGAACACTTCGCCGGTATAGTGGAGCGGAAGGTTTTCATAGTAACGAACGAGCTTCAACTTGAAACGAGGCCCTTCATAAAATACGGACTCGTCGAGCTTCTGCGTAGTCGGATTGTTTGTGCCCAAACACATCAACCCAAGGACAATCGCAGCAAATCGCGGTACTGATTGGTTTGCTAGAAATTGCTTCACGACTCGCGCATCTTCCATTCCTGGCCCAGCGTCGAAGTTCAACAGGCGCCTGGTTCGGGGGGCAGAGGCAGTACAGACGGATCAGCAGAGGTTTGGCAAAAGACGAGCAATCACTCGCGTGCTTGGCCGAGCGTCTCCTCCGCGCAGTGCCCCTAGGGTACCGGCAGCCATACGCTGAACGACCTTTGGAAAATCGCGGTCGGCTTGCCAGGCTAGGAGAGGAAGGATCACGGGTACGAGCAGCTTCTGCTTCGGCGTCAATTCCCACCAGACCATTACGTGTGAGCCAATTCTCGATGGTCCGACTTCCCATCCACCACGCATCGCTTTGGCGGGAAATGGGAAATCAGGAGCTTCCGAAAGAAAGCGGACAACAAAATTACGACCAGGATTGAACTCAGTACATTCCTCAGCCCATTGTTTCCCAGAGTGATCTTCACACACGCGGACAGCCCCAACACCTGGCGTCCTCTCGCCGAGAATTGCAGAGTGCCGGAGTAATGGCATGTACTTCTTGATGTCGCCGAGGTTGCTGATGACTCGCCACATGGCCTCTGCAGGCACATTCACCTCGACGATCATGCAATGGCGATATTCGTCACTGCCGGGGATCTTGTGTGCATGACCGATGGCCCATAGCTGGCATGCGCCAAGGGTAAACACTGCGGCAGCTATGGTGAGAACGGCAACATTACCTGCAGCCGAGAGTACGGCAGGAAAGAACACGACCAGTGCGATTGACCCGATAACCCACACGAAATCAGCCGTACTGGCGTAAAGACCTCGCCATGTGGCGATACGGAAGCGAGTCGCCTGGTGGATGAGGTCAACGGCAAAGATGACGAGGCCGGCGCCAACGACTTGAAGAACAAGTGGTGCGTGTATTCCAAGCCACTGACCAAGCGACGTAGGATAAATAATCGTGGCCAGTCCTGATATGAGCGAAAAGATGGCATTTGCCATTAAAGCCAAGCGAAGTGGTAATGCCATATCTTGCTCCTTTCAGGCACAGCTCAGGGATGCCCTTTTCGGCTTCGCTCAAGACCACCTGCCACCAAGTATAAGATTACCGCGTTGAGTCCGATCTCTGCCCAAACCAAAGCATAGGGAACATCAGTTGAGAGCCGGATGTGCAGGAGATCGACAACTATTCCCGTCACAAACCCCCAAGGCAACGAAAATAAAAAAAACAGGATGCCACTTTCTCCTGAATCCGCCGGATTGGCACTGACGGAGTGCATGTGCTGAAAGTACGCTGCTGCTGCAAGCAGTAAGAACCCCAAAGCTATCGATAAACCCCGTAAAGAGAACCGAACGCGCATGTTGTCATCCCTCGGGCCGTTTTACCCGTAGCGGCTTCGTTGGTCGTGTCCGGCCAAAAACATCATTGTTTCTTAATACATTGGCATCCGAGGGCCGGACAACTCTCTCGATACTGCCGCATAGCTTGAGCCCCGTCGGTGACCGTTTCCACGTAGAGCACCTTCTCGGTTTCCACATCAAAGAGTATGTCGGTAGCCTCAATACGCCCCCACCAGACGCGCATAAAGATGAGTTTTTCGTTTACCCACCGAACATCAGACATCCCCAAAAGCTCCTTGAAGGTGATGTCGATCAGGTGATCTTTTTCTGCATAGATGGTGACATGTCCAGAAGGACGACCGTCCTCGACGACGAACATATAGCCCTTGTTGGGCGAAATTGTCCCCGGTTTCGGTTTCTCGGCATGACGTGTCGTGATCGTCGTATTCTTTTCCCATAAATGGCCCGGGCTCTGTGCTGAATGAACCAGGCGCGATTCTGTCCAGCAATCAGGTGGAAGGCCTTGCCAACCATCGGCTTGCGCCGACGCCATGGGTGGAGCAGCAAGAAGACTAAGGGCCAGTCTCAATATGTGAACGCGCATATCGGCAAAACTTTCATCTGCTCGTGTCGAACACTCAGGGACTGGGCCATTGACAGGTGAAGATATACGCTCCTGCTTAGCCTCACCGCATAAAGGTAATGCGCTGCTCAAATAGCAACTAGAATGCTCTTTCGCAGAGGTGCCCAGCCCAGTCAATCATCTCGTGGAAGGTGCTTGTACGCCTTTCATCGCGTCTGGCCAGCCGTGCTGCCATGTGCACGTGCCCAATAATACGTACTCGTTTGTTCGGCACGACTCAAGATGCGGAACGCTCGGATAATGCTTTGTCCCCGCATACACAAACATGCCGTTTGGTTGTCTTCTGAAAACTTCCCATGGGCCGGTTCGATTGCCCCATATAGAGATCTCCGAGAACGCCACCCCTTCAAATGGCTCCAGTTCCTTCGTCAGAACATAACGTAAGAGATGCGTATCTTGTATTCCATTGATGAAGTAGTCGTCCCCCAAGGGATACTCGGCATAGACAAACGCTCGAAGAGGATTACGAGTTTCGAACTCAACGGCCCGTGCAACACCAGCGAACAGCAATCCAAACAACGCAGCAGATGTTACTATCAACAGGCTGTCACGATACAATTTTTGCTCGAACATCGGAGGCATCCAACCATCCTCGATGGGTGTTCCGATAATATGATGAAAATGTCTCGGGAGTTGCTCTTGCCCAATCCATGCGTCAAAGTCCCCATTGATGCACCATTTTCAAAGAGACTTGAGCCAGTCGTACAGCAGCTTCCATCTTGAGAACTGGTCCAGGCATAGTTGGACGACTCCGGAGCTGTAGATCCGCTCGGTCACAGGAAGGCCCTTCTCCATGTACAGGCCCTTGAATCGCAAGAAGTCGGCCCTGTCGTGATCGGCGGGGTATCCTCGAGGAATCTTCTGCAATTGCTCCCCCTGAAGGGTAGCACCGTCTTGTCGCATCTTTTCCACTAATGAGGCTAAGGCTCGCCCGGTCCGGGCATCCATGACAGCCGTGCGGTAACGAACGAGGGTATCCCCGTCGAACTCCTTTTGCCCGATAACGAGATGGATACTCTTCGCCTCAAGTTGAACATAGAAAAATGGCGCTGCGCAGTCCTTCGATGCATCTTCGCTGAATCGAATCCCAACGTGTGTTTTATATGGAGATTTGTCTTTGCTGAACCGTATGTCGCGATGGATGCGGAAGACCTTGCCTTCCAGATGCGTGATATTCTGGAACTGTCGAAGCAGGTGAGCACGTATGACGGAGACAATATCCTGCACCGGTTGCTCGACGAACCGTCGGAACCGGTCCTTGTTGGCATCGAACCAGGCCTTCTGATTATGCGTGGATAAGTCGGCAAGTAACGAAAAAGTTTCTCTCGGAAACCCCTGAAAGTCAGTCAGGTGTGTCGGCATTTTATCCCCACACGATGCGGTTCCGGCGCATTGCTGGATCGCTGACTACACGGGCGGCTACTCCATCTCCCCACCCACTGCCTCACGCCACAGTCTCCGGTTCTGCCATGGCGACAAACTCGGGATTCGGTCGGGTATCCGTGAGATGATTGCTGTAGTTGGTCAGAGTTTTCAGCGCGACACCCATGACCACTTCGAAGACCTGCGCTTTTGTATAGCCGGCATCGAGAAACCGGCGGGCTCGCTGCTCGTGAAGCCGGCCTCGCTCCTCGACCATCGCTTTGGCGAAATCGCGCAGCGCAGTGAGCTTCACATCAGGGATCGGAGCGAACGCCAAGAGCGCCTTCATCGTCTCGCCGTCGATTCCCGCCTTCCGCCCAAGCGCCGTATGGACGGTCTTACAGTAGTCACAACCGTTCGCCAGGCTGACGGTGAGCAGGATCACCTGTCGCTCGATATCAGTGAACGAAGTCTTATCGAACGTGCCGCTCAGATTCAGCACGCTGTCGAGCGTCACCGGACTCTCCGCAAGCGTGGCCGCGAGATTGGGAATGAATCCGTATCGTTCCTTCACCCGTGCCAGCACTTCAGCGGCCCCCTTGGGCGCCGTCGCCTCCGTATGCTTCATGAACAGACTCATGCCTTGTTCTCCTTTTCTTTTTCGGCATTCCCTGACGAACGAGGCTTCGAGCAAGGTACTTCTCACTTCGCTCAAGCAATTCAAAAGCGTGTCTTCCTCTCGCCGAACTCACTCGCAATCGACGCCGGTGCGCTTGTCTGTGCCTCGCGAGGCAGGTCCACGCCAAATGCAACGGACTCGATGTGCAGGTCATGCAGCACCACGTTCTTTTCGGCATTGTGGTACGACGTGATCCGGGAGGGAACCTTGAGCCCATCGATCGTTTTCCAGCCCGTGAATCCCATCATGCCAGCTGCGCTCTTCATCAGCTCCCGGTCGGTCAGTTGGAGATACGCGAGTTCATGCGTCACGGGATCGACCCACAGAACATACTGATTCGTGTCCTTTTGCGGTTCCGCCGTATGCCAGGTGGTGTAGATCAGGTCATACTGTTTGCCGCGAAGGATCCCCTGTCCGCCATAGCGCACGACCTCGGCGTTGGCGCTCCGAAACGGCAATTGCAGAGCATAGTTCATGGTGGCGACATAGAAATGAATCTTCTTCCCGGCTCCATAGTCAGGTCGGTCACCGAGTGAAGCTCGAAAGAGGGGCCAATCCTGCATCACCCATTTTTCTCCCTTGTTGGGGCCTTCCAGCATTTCGATAGACACCTGGTCTCCACCGAGGCTGGTCTGCCAGCGCATCAATTGACCGCTTTCTTTCTGTGGCATGAATATAAGCCTTCCCATCCAATGCTTCCAGTGGTCCCGCGCGGTCACTTCTACAGTCTTGGCCTGTTTCCAGCGATCGAGCCCGCCGTGCGTTTTAATCACCTCAGCCAGGAGTTGTCGCCCGTGCGATTCTGTATCTGGCCGAATCGACGCTTTGAGGGAGTCTGGTCTGATGTCGGCGAGACACCCAGACAGAACCCCGGCAACTAGTATGAGACATGTCGTAGTACGCCTCTTCATAAGAACCTCCTTCGAATGGTGACCCGTGAAGTGAAAATCCTCACATGCAGAACGATCGTTTTATAATTGGCCAAAAAAATTATGCCCGCAACGTCTGCTTAACCGTCATAATGACGGCTTCAATATGTGGCTTATGATCATCGACCCGTCCGTACAAGACCATGCCCTGGATCAGACACAAGAGATAATGCGCCAGGGCCACTGGGTCTTTCTCGGGCGGGATGTCTCCAGACCGCTGAGCCCCACGAATGGCTCCCTCAAGAATCGTTTCCAGCCTGGTGCAAAACTTCTCAACACGCCTGACGGCTCCCGCGCTAACCACCTCCTTCTCCGTGAGGGTATTCATCATTAAACAACCTTGGAAATCTGGGTTCATGGCATTTTTGATTATGCCTTTCAAGAACGTGTCGATGCCCTTCATATTCGGCTCATCGATCAAGGGTCTGATGAAGGGCTCAAGCTCCTGTTCCCGATACTCTCCCAAAGCGGTTTCGTATAGCCTTTCCTTGCTCCCGAACTCTTTGTACAAGCTGGCGCTATTGAGCCCAGTGGCCTTGATGACTTCACTCATCGACGTGGCTTCGAACCCCTTCTTCCAGAATACGGAGACTGCCTTGCTCAGCACGCCACGCCGATCATATTCTTTGGTCCGTCCCATGGCTGTAAATATACAACGATCATTCTAGTATTGCAAGCCTCTCCTTTTCTTCCGTTCCGTCTGTTTGACTATCAAAGGTCAGAGAGAATAGCCGCGAGGTCTTCTGGTCCCAGCGCTGCCGACCATGCGTTTGTTTCTCAGCCCGTTTCTTAACCCTGACAAGGATGAGGTAAAACTGATGGCCTGATGGAGAAAAGTCTTCAGTGCGCGATCTGTCTTCAACCCGTCGGGGGCCACATAGACATATCCCTTCATAGCACGGCCGGTGAAATCCATTGGTCGTACAGACGCTTGTTGCAGGGCTGATTCCGCTTGCTCAGATCCAAGCCGCAGGACGAGATCGCTGCCGAGCACGCCACAGAACATTTTCCCTTTTCGCAAGAACGCCAGCCCCCCAAACATCTTCCGCTCTGATATGGCCTGTTTGTTCTCCAGAACTCGACGGATACGCTTGGCCAGGCGTTCGTCAAAGGCCATGCGCGCGCTCCTCTAGTGCAGGACGGTAAATCAGCCCGATCCCTATCCCCACGGCTGTGAATTGAATCAGGTGAAAAGCAGTTTGGACGAGGAGCCATGTGGACATAGAAGCGACCTGAATCTTTGCTGCATTCGCCAGTGTCGAGACGCTGAACATGAATAGACCCATCAGTAGCGCGAATTTGATCCCTTGGCCGATCGGGTGGCCACCCTTATAAAAGGATGGGTAGAGATACGCGATGATCAAACCTTGAAGAAGCATGGAGGTAAACCCCAACGGGATGATCGGGTCCTGCCGATTATAAATCGCTAGGCTGTCATAGAGGTCTTTGAATAAAATGAAATGCCAGGTCATTCCCAGAACAAGGGTGATCACCGCGTACGCCAGCGTGGCCAACATAAAGTTCCGCGTCATATGTCCTCCTCTGTTATGTGCAACGGGAACACGGTTGACAGGAAACTTGCAAACTGCAAGTATTGGCATGGTAGCCCAATTGCTTGCTTTGTGCAAGTAATAAAAAGTGGCGAGGCTATGCCGAAATCATCGTCAAGAAAGTGTCGACATACCGGATGCCCGATCGCGTTTACCCTTGATGTGATAGGGGATCGCTGGACCCTGTTGATCGTTCGCGACATGCTCTTCAAGGGGAAACGATATTATGGCGAGTTTCTGGAGGCGGGTGAAGGGATTGCCACCAATGTGCTGGCCGATCGGCTCAGCCGCCTGGAGTCGGAGGAGATTGTGTCCAAACGGGTTGACCCCAAGGATCAGAAGAAGTATCTCTACCAGCTGACGAACAAAGGGGAGGCTCTACTGCCGGTCCTTCTTGAACTCATTCTTTGGGGAGCCACTTACGACCCGAAAACTGCGGCACCCAAAGCCTTCATCGATCGACTGAAGACTGACCGAGCCGGCGTGATCACGGAAACGCGCGCACGTCTTCGCGCCAAGAAGCCCTGAGATTCGTTGAAGGGGCAGTGTACTGGATCCCTTCAACCGTGGCGAAATAGCTGGAGAATGCGGCCTGAATCATTCAGGCCGCTTCTTCAACACAATATCTCCATAATAGGCCTCTGCCGATTCGCCGGTATTGTCGGTGTCGGTCATGATGGCGACACCGGAGATCTTGGGCGGTTCTTCCCCAAACGTTCGCTTGTAGTCTTCATAGACATTGCGCTCTTCGGTGATCCAGGAGTTGAGTTTAGATGGGCCGCTTTCCACGACAATCATATGTACCTGTTCTGTGTAGGGGTTTGGCAGGGACGTCCCTATCGGTGCTCGGCTCTCCCAAATGTAGTTGATCGCGCCGAGGGGCGGATAGCGTCCGTAGATGAGTTTGGCCGCTTCGTACTTCGCCTTGCCAAACAGGCCAACTTTCGCACTGTCGTATTGAAAGGTGACATAGATACGGGCTGGATAATCATCGCCGTCTTTCTTCGCCACGTTACCCGCCTTCAGGATATTCGAGACTTTCCACTGCCATTGGATGATGGGATACTCCTTCGGGTCGATCAGGATTTCTTTCGTGTACCCAGAAGAGGAGGCCTGACTGGCGGCCTTGACGGTGACACGATCACCGTCTTTCACGAGTTGGTAGACCGTCTGTTGAGGAATTTTAGGGAACGTCAACGGTTTCCAGCCGTCCGGCCAGGGTCCACCCGGTGCAGCGGTCGAAAAGATACCGACGTCGATGGTGGGAGGGGACCCGGCTTGCAGCCGGTTTGGAGCGGTGAGGATGATTCCGGCCAACAGACATGACGCGAACCCGACGATCACGGAAGACGTAGACGATGCCATGGGCGCAATCCTTTTCAAATAAAGACGTGAAACATCGTTGCGCATGATGCGCCCTCTATCGACGCATCCAGGCGAAGAGTTTGATCAACAAATTCTTGGTTCGTGGGGTGAAATGCGCCTTGCGCCACAGGTTTACCACCTTCTTGTTCACTTCCGCTTGCGTGGGATAGGGATGAATGGTTGCTGCGATCGTCTTGGCCCCTGCTTCCGCCTTCATGGCGATGGAAAATTCACCGATCATGTCACCGGCATGGCTGGCCACGATCGTCGCACCCAGGATTCTATCCGTTCCCTGTTCGATGTGAACTCGGGCAAATCCGTCGTCTTCTCCGTCCAGGATCGCCCGATCGACTTCGTCCAGCTTGTACGTATAGGTTTCGACTTCGATCCCTTTCTCCTTGGCATCCCGCTCGTACATCCCGACATGGGCGACTTCCGGTTCGGTAAACGTGCACCAGGGCATGATCAGCGATTCAACACCGGCATAGCCGAGCCCGAAGGGATGCGGAAACAGCGCATTCTGGATGACGATTTGTGCCATGGCATCGGCCGCGTGGGTAAACTTATAGCGTGAGCAGACGTCGCCCGCCGCGAAAATGTTGGGGTTGGTCGTCTGCAATCGGGGGTTCACCGTGATGCCCTGCTTGTCATACGCGACTCCTGCCGCCTCCAGCCCGATTCCCTCCACGTTCGGTGTGCGCCCGACCCCGACAAGCAGTTCATCCACCGTCACGTCATACTGTCGGCCATGCGAGCCGACCGTCAGGCGCTTACCTCCCTCGGTCTTCTCGACGTGCAGATGTTTCCCACAGCACAGCAGCTTCACCCCATCGCGGACCATCTGTTGCTCGACGATGTCCGCCGCATCACGGTCCTCGTTCGGCATGATCCCGTGCATCGCTTCGATGAGGTAGACGTGGCTCCCAAAGCGAGCGAACGACTGGGCCAGCTCGCACCCGATTGGGCCGGCTCCGATCACTCCGATGCGTTGAGGCAGCTCCGTCAATGAAAAGACGGTTTCGTTTGTGAGGTACCCTGCTTCGATCAATCCGGGTGTCGGAGGAGCCGATGCCCGCGCGCCGGTGCAGATCGCCGCTTTTGCAAAGGTCAAGGTGCGGTCGCCGGACGGTCCCTCAACTTGGATATGATCGTTTCCGACGAAACGGCCGCTGCCAATGTAGATGTCCACTCCCAATTCGGCATAGCGATGAGCGGAATCGTTGTGACTGATCCGCGCGCGCAACTTTCGCATGCGCGCCATGACTGCGCCGAAGTCATATTTCACGCCAGCTGGTATATGAAGACCGAATTCCGCTGCTTTCCGGAGATCGGCCCAGGCCCTGGCGGCTCGGATCACCCCCTTCGACGGCACACATCCGAAATTTAGGCAGTCTCCTCCGATCAGATGCCTTTCAATCAACGCGACTTTTGCCCCCAGGCTTGCCGCAACGACCGCCGTGATCAGTCCAGCCGTGCCGGCTCCAATGACCACGATGTTATAGCGACCGGTCGGCTCAGGGTTGACCCAATTTGGAGGATGCACATTGGCGATGAGCTGCTGGTTGTACTCGTCGTTTGGAAGCATCAATGACTGGTCGTGCTCACTCATTCCAACGATCCTTGGGAGAGGCTTCATCATTGCGTGAAATCCTTCGTTGTGCATCATCGATCGATGACGCATTCATGATGCTGGTTTGGTCGCAAACTTTTATAGACGACCGGCACGAGGGCGAGTAGCCCCAAGAGCACAAAGGCTCCGATCACATTCGGCGATGCGATTTCCTTCAGTGAGTTCATGGTCCCCAGTTGGCGTCCTGCATAGGCGTACACGAAAGACCCAGGAATGATGCCGAGGGCCGTGGCTCCGATGTACGTGCCCGCGCGCACGCGGGTCAGGCCGGAGACCAGATTGACCACGAAGAACGGAAACAACGGGATCAGTCGCAACGTCAACAGGTAGCTGAAGGCGTTCCTGGCGAAGCCTTCCTGAAACGGTTTCAGCGATGTCCCAAACTTCTGCTCCACGGTGTCCCGTAACAGATACCGTGCGGTGAGAAACGCCAGGGTGGCTCCGGTCGTTGCCCCGAGATTCACGAACACCGTTCCAAGGACGGCATCGAAGACGAACCCGCCAGCCAGCGTGAGAATGACCGCACCCGGCAGCGACAAGCCGGTGACGATCGCATAGGCGACAATGAAGAGGCCGACCGCTACGATGTAGTTGGCGTCCGTAAACGCCAAGAGATGATCGCGATTCTCTTTCAGCGCGTCCAACGATAAGAACCGCCCGAGATCCAAATAGAAGAAGGCCCCGATTCCCAGTCCGATCATAACCGCAATGATGACCTTGCCGGAAGGATACTCCTTCGCGGAGGAATCGGGGATCGGATGGGTGGTCTCACCCTGATGTCCGTCGGCACGTGATGTTTCCATAGACGGGACTCCCTTCGTGTGGCTACGTGAAACCAAGTTGAGATTTGGCCGCGCTTCAGGTGCTCTGGAAGCATCTCCCTTCAACATGATCCCACGATAACCCGCTGGTTGTGGAGAATCTGTGAGCCAGTTCACATTGTGGTGACTGTAGGACACCATAGGGCAAAGTCCAATGACAAACGGCAATTCCATTTTCTTTGGAGAGAATGTGTAAGTTGGATGACAGTCTCTTCTCGCCAGGAGAAATCGGTATCCGTGCAGGTTGTTCACCTGTTCGCTCATTTCCACTTGCGTCGGTGACACCTCAGAACGCCGAGCAAGACCGCTACAATCCAACCGGTTGTCCTCTGACTCATGATGACCAAGGCGCACTCTTGCCGATCCGCTTCGCCGCAGGATCTCGGCCTCAAGAGACGTATTGCCTCATGGGGGAGAAATCATTAGACTGTCGGCCTGACCCGGAGGGTGATCACATGGAACAGCCTGCCTCATCCACGAACAAACTGTGGTTCCTCAGGCATATTCGATTGTTCGACGGCATGTCTTCATCTGAAATGCAGGAGATGGAGAAGATTACCCGTATGGAGGAAGTGAAGAAGCGCCAGCCTCTCTACCTCCCTGGAGACCCGAGTAGCAATGTCTACTTGCTGAAAAAGGGGCGTGTCAAAATCGCCAACACGGCGCCCAGCGGGAAAGAGGTCACCTTTGAAATTCTTGAGCCAGGCGAAGTCTTCGGTGAGCTGGAGGTCCTGGAAGATGCCCCTCGCTCAACATCCGCCGAGACCCTCGATGATACCCTTATCTGCGTGATCCCGCGAAAGGACTTCGACCAGTACCTCGCGATGCATCCGAACGTGACAGTGAAGCTCACCAAGCTCATCGGCCTCCGACTGAAGAAAATCCAGAGTCGTGTCGAAGATCTTGTGTTTCGAGACGTGCCGGCGCGTTTGGCTCATCTCCTTGTCGAACTCAGCAAGAGCGACGGCGTGAAAGAGGCCACCGGCATACGTCTCAAGGCCAAGCTGACCCACCAGGAAATGGCCAACCTGATCGGCTGCAGCCGCGAAACCGTGAGCACCATTATGGGACAGTTTCGGGATCAAGGGCTCATCCACATGGATGGACGAACGATCACCCTTCTGAAACCGGACGCACTTTCTCACCTCGCCTCCTGACCATCCGCTTCTGCTCTTCAGTCAGCCGGCTTCTTGCGGGCGATGGGAGCAGACGTTGTTCCCATCACCGACACATAGATAGGCCCTTGCCAAGGCTAGGATCGAGGTTTCAGAAGTTGAAGCGAACGGGTGATGCCAAAGACGAAGCTGGTTCCCTGCGCGAGGTTGTTGTTGGCCTCCCGCGCCAATGGGATTTGGGTCATGAAATACACCGACGTCGCTTTCGTATATTGAGACGTGAACAGTTGTCCAAGGTCGAGTTGGAATCCTGGCGTATAGGCAAAGTAGCTCGATCCGGTATTCGGCACTCGGCGATCGAGGATACGAGGGTCAATGACAGTCGGTTCCTCCCCTGACAGGGGTGCTGCCGATTGCTCTAGGTTTGCCCTGACATTGTCGTGCGTGAGATAGCGAAAGTTGAATTGATTCGACAACACAAGCCAGGGGGCCGTGACAAAATTCATTCCGGCGTTGAACTGATATTCGTCTCCAAATTGATATCCATCCCGATTGCGGAAGGTATGGCGATAGCTGGCGAAGGCAAACTGGCTCAACCGGTGGGGAATCAGCTCATAGGTCTGGTAGATCGAGCCGATGAGACCAACTTGGCCGCGCCCCAGTTGCCCCGAGGATTCTAAGATCTGCCCTGAGCTATCCCGTGCTTGGGTATCCCCGGTCGGTAATTCCAGGCCAAACCCCATGACGACGTTATAGCGAAGAGCCGGCAACAGGTTGTATTTGGCGGTTACCCGCACATCGCCGAAGCCGTTATCTGAAAAATTGACCGGCTCGCCGGCCTCGGTTGCCGACTCACCGAGCCCATCGATGTGCAGATGGTTACGCTTGAGATACGGCACAGTCAATTGAAGGGCAAACCGGTCCGTGACGCCATAGTTCAAGTCGAGCGTATAGGTCTGTGTGATGGTTCGAACTTCTTGGTGGTGATCTAAAATCAACCGTTGCTGCGCCTGATCCGCCGCCGGAATAATCCCCGTTGCGCCGCTGAGCAACCGCATCGGGGTATAGTTGTAGATCCCACTCACCGTCAGCAGGCCTTGCTGCGGAACCTGTTGCTGTGCTCCGATCACCACAAAGCAGCTGACGGCACCACAGGAGGCAAGCGTCTCCGATCGCAGAAATACGAGGGAGAGGACCAGAAAGAAGAGAAATGGCACATACCGAGTAAATCGCATGATACGAGCTCCTTCGATGATCGGTTCACGTCTTCCGCTAACACGAAGACGCACCGAGAGAATGACGAAGCCGTTCCCTTACGATCCTCTGGGTGGATGTGCCGTGGGCACAGGTACTTATCCATGCGAGGTCGCAATCGGGCTGATGAACAGATGTGGCTGAAACCGATCAGGCCTCGGAGGGCGGTCCTCGGGTGAAAGGGTGAGACGGCAGGACATTCCGCGTAGGGGACGGATGGAAGGAGTCGAGAGCCTCTGTGCCTGCAGGCTGAGTGTCGGTAAGGTGGAATGCAGAATCCATGGCGTGACCGGCTGCACAGAACCAGGCACAGAGTGGACTCGAATGGCTGTTAGAATGATGGTTCCCGTGATCGAATTCGTGCACAATTAGGTGAGGGCTGGCCGAAACAGTCGAGGTGAGCAGCACCCCTGCCAGCACGATTATGAGAGGCAATCGGAAATGAGTGCGCATAGAGAGAAAGGTTTCCTTAGTCAACGGGGCCGCATCCACGATAAGGATGCTGATTCCGTACGGTTTCTGTGACCATTCTACAAGAGAAGGAGGAAGGGAACTGTGAGGAGGATTACAGACTTGGATAACCCCCAACTATGGCTCCATCAGAGTCTGGCCAAATCCGACATACAGACGATAGAGCCCATCTCCACGGTTCCATTCTGACAGCGAGGTGTCTCCGGCGAGATAGTAGGTTCCGGGACCCAGCTCGGAGGGAAACAGCGCAGTGACGCCGGCTCGGAGCACGTAGCCTGCTTGCAAGCGAGTGCCGTCGGAGGATAGAAGCCAGAGGGCTGGCTGCCAGGCTGATCGGACCAGACTGACGACACCGGACCAGGTCACGGAACCGATACACGTGATCGGGTCCGTCTAGCCCATCCGGAGGTCGATAATCATCGTTCGCCTGGACCAAGGCTCCGGTGAGCACGACGCTCTCCGTGAAAGAGTCGGCATGGGCCATGTCTTCTCCGCCGCGGAGCTCGGTATCCGCCAAAGGGCGTGACCGCAGGTCGACCAGGTAAATTCATAATCGTAGCGACTGGGTACCCGAGCACGTCGACTGTTTCGCTGGACATGAGGACCCTCCGCTACCCGCTTCCACGCAATGACCGATGCGGTGAGCAGGACTGCGGGGGACATTCTTCTCACTCGTCACTCCACGCGAGAATCGCAAGAGGCCAGCCACTGAACAGTGTGAAGCGATGTACTCGTCTCTCGGTATCACCGATACCGTTCCTGCACCCGTCGTTCAGCCTCGATCCAATGCTCGACATCGTGCCCATGCCCGCACCCGCCCTCACAGAAAAGCTGATAGGCTAGCGCGCGGATTTCTTCTTGAACGATCTCTTGGTCTGTCCCGGACGAGTTGCCTCTCTTGGCGTCTTTTTTCTCTTTGCTCATAACCCCTCCCTCGTTGTGTTTGGTGGCCAGGATATTCCCACTTACTCGTCCTTTTACCGGCTTTTTCAAGCTACGGATGTAAGCCACCTCACAACCATCAAGAGATTTCACCAACGGAAGAGTTCAGTGCGTGAGTCGAGACGGATGGCAGAACGGTTTGCCGAATCGATGGTTGTTGGAGGCGGGCTGTGTAGAGCGGGGAATCTTCGACGATCTTAGCTTAATGGTCCTCCGCAGGAGCCGCATCGCGAAGCACTGTCTGGACCAGAAGTTGCCGGCTGAGCAGGAGGAATAGAGATGGGCGTCGGGACCGGCATATCGCCGCGCAAGAGACGAACCCAGCGAGCGGTGGGGTAGCGAAGGACCAGCTTTGGGACGAGCAGAAGCATGACCACCATCACCACCCCCAGCAGGATCATTAACCAGGTGCCCGAGACCACCTGACTACCCGCATAGGTCAGCGCGAACGTCGGCGGAATCATCCCGAAGAACGTCATGATGGCAAAGACTCGGATCGACATGTTCGTCAGGCCGGCGCCGTAGCTGATGATGTCGAATGAAAACACCGGGACCAGCCGAGCCAGGAAAACAAAGATCGCCAGATGGCGGTCCGAGCATCGCTCACAGAAGGTGACGTTGGTGTGGAGAAGCCTGGTCAGCACGTCTCGACCCAACGCCCGTCCGATGAGAAAGCTCGCAATCGCACCGATCTCCGCGCCGATGACGGCATACGTCGTTCCCAGTATCGTTCCGAAAGTGGCGCCAGCGGCGATGTCCAGGGGGAGACTCGGAATCGGGCTGATAACGACAGAGGTTGCCATCAGCGCCATGAACAGGATCGGTCCGAAGGGTCCGACTGCACGTAGCTGATCGGTTAGCTTTTCAGGCTTCAGCAGTGCTCCAAGATCAAACCAGGATGCCGCTGCGTAAGCGCCGACCAGAACGGCGAGCAGTGCTCCAAGTTTGATCCAGCCGGTTCTTGTGGCCGCCATGCTGTCTCCCGTTCCGTCAAAAGAACCCGGGTGTGAAGAACGAGATCCCAACATAGGACAGTATTTCGTTGATCCCGGTATTTCGGTCGCCGAGATTGGCGTTGGAAATGTGATGCAATCGAACGCCCATCGTCCAGGTGATCCGGTCCGTCACAAAATAGTGTACCCCCGGGCCCGTCTCTAAGACGAACTCGAACTGCGTGCTTTGTTCCGGAATCCGCGGCGCCAGATTGGTCCAAATCATACCCGTGCCGGCGTCCCAGAACGGGACCCATCGCCCGAACGACAGCAAATTGTATTTCAGGAGGAACGACCCTCCTGCCGCTTCCGCCGCAAACGGCTCGGTAAAACGTGCAAACACCGGTTGAACCAAGAATTCGACGTTGCCTTGCCACCACCCAGTTCCTAGAGGATCGGTCAAGACCACCCCGAGACGCGGCATCACAAAAACGGCGCCGCGGTTCGCGGAGGGACCGTTCCCCACCACGGTCGTGCCCTGCGCATAGCCCAGTGTCCCACCGAGTTCGACTGTGCCTTTCGTCAGCACGTTCCGAGCCTCGAAGGAGGATTGAGCTACCGCTATATTGCCCTCGACCCAGAGTGTGACGAGTACGAGGGCCGAGAGTGATAAAAACGCGCTGATCTGTTGAGGTCGCTCAGTTCTTAGCATTATTAATGCTCCTTGCGCCATTCAATGGGGCATTCCTTCGCATGACCGTTCGCGCGTGCGTATCATCCTCCATTAGGGATGGCATGTTACGGCACGGTCATACCGGAGTCTGTGACGTGTCATACAGAACGGGGGTTGTCAGGATCGAGCTGTGTTTGGCGAAGGCGAGTCACTACTGGCAGATCAACGGCACCCAGAACCCCTTTGCGAATGGATTGACATACGACAATCCCAGACGACGATACGTCTGATCGGGAATGCCGATGTCGGCCAGGAAGAGCTGTCCCGTTCGCTGGGACAGCAAGCCTGTTTTAGGCAACGCCAGCGTCATGGTCCAGTGGGGCGTGATGCACTCTCCCGGCCTGTGGCCGGTCGTGGCGTCCACCCCGGAGGGAACATCCAGCGCCAAAATCGGCGCGCCTGTGCCGTTCGCCCACCGAATCAACTCAGCGACCGGATTTCGGGGAGCAGCACGGAGTCCGTACCCGATTAGAGCATCGATGATGAGATCGACCCGCTCACCACCCAAGGAATCCATCGCGATCTCTTGTCCGTTCGTCGACTGGAAGATCTTCCGCTGAAACGCCGGAACCTCCTCAAGACGGTCCGGTTCCGCTATGCAGAGTCGGACATTGACGCCGCGATTGGCCAGATGGCGAGCGGCGCAGATCCCTCCGCCGCCATTGCCTCCGCGGCCGGCCAGGACAACGATGGTTGCCTTGTACCATGCGTCGTCGAGCACGGCGATGGCGAACAGTGCCAGATTGCGCCCGGCGTGCTCCATCATCTGGAACAGGTTTGGCCCCGTCTGGTCGAGAGCCATACGGTCCACTTCCCGCATCTGCTCAGCCGTCACCGAGGGCACTTCGATCCCGGAGTCCGTAAAGAACCGCAAGGATTGGGGTGTGGGTATCATTCAGTGTACACCAGCAACTGCATGCCGATATTCAAGACCAGGAGTCCCCAGGCTCGTTTCATTCATATACCGCCGTTTCAGCAGAGATCATCTGTCCTGTCTCCAGGAGATGCATAATGGCAACCGAACCCCTCAGTAACCCTACGTTCCAACGGCGAATGAGCCGAAGATAACTCACATCTCCGTAGCTAGGATCCAAGCGAATCGCCTGGCGGTAGTTTTGGAGCCCCTTATTGACGGAGCCAGAGGAGAAGTATCCTAGCCCCAGGCCAGCCCAGGCAGCGGCGATGGAAGCATCCTGGCTCACTGCGGCCTTCCATTGCTCGATGGCAGACCCCAGTTCCCCGTATTCGAACAAGGCGAAGCCGAGATTGCTCCTGGCCACTGCATTGTTCGGGCTCAACCGGATGGTTTCGGAGAACTCTCCAATGGCACCTGCGAAATTCCCTTGGGCGTACATGGCCATCCCCAAAGTATTATGTGAGGTGGGGTTTCCCGGGTCGAGTCGAATCGCCATTTGAAGCTCCTCGGAGGCTCGGGTGAGATCTCCCAGCAATAACAGCAGTGCCCCCAGTTTGTTATGCAAGTTGGCTATTTCGTGTGCGCCGTAGGTGATGTTTGTCTCCCCACGCTGAATCACGAGGTGGTCGGGGTTTGATACGTCCGAACGGGTCGCACACCCGGCACTGATCAGGGACAGTCCCGCAAAAGCCGATGCGACAATGTGAAGGTTCATCATATCGTCCTCCTATCGGTCACCTGACCTGAAGGAGGCCAGGTGTGTTCGACTTGCTCAATAATCCAGGATTCCGCAGTGGAAATAATGGCTCTTGTTCTGTGCCATTTCGACCAACGGAAGAATCTGTTCTGCATTCCCGTTTCAGGATTGCCAACTCCGTTCACATGACAAAGGACATAATGGCGGATTGTCTGATTTCTCCACGAGATGAGCCCTCAGAAACCCTGCCACTCCAGAGACGCAAATCCAACTGCGGAATCCGTGATGGCAAGAGACTAAACGGCCTTTAGGGTCAACACGAAGTCCGACATTGCCATCGGTCGAATCCAACAGACTCAACGAGAATCAACTACGCCGATTCTGGGCCCCTTCCGCCGATCCCGGTAGAAGACAAGTCATCAGAGCTTACCTGTCGGCCATCAAGGCCAAGATGAACAGCTTGCTGACGACACCCAGATGGGTTTCGAACGCCTGACTGGATGTAGTGTCCCGTCCTCCTAAGGGGACGTGAACACCTGCGTATTCGGATGAAATGCGTACCAGGCGAACCAGAAGGCCGTCACGGAGGGGATCGGCTTCCCCTGTTCGTTGAGCACCGAGGCGCTGTGAGAGGCTGCGTTGAAACGTACGGTCACGCGCTGTCCGTTCATCTGGTCGGCCACGGGTGACGACACTTTGTTCAGTTCCGTAAAGGGATAAGCTTTGGTGACGCCATCAATCTCAATCCCAACCACCCATTCCTTGGGGTGGTAGCGGGAGTCGACATGGGTGATGTCGAAAAATAGTTCTGAGCTCTCGCCATATCCCGCGTACGGATCGCGGTCGTAGTTGCGAAATGAACCGGTTCTCGTCGAGAGGACGACTGTGGACGGATGGGCCACGCGCCAGTCCCTCCAGATCGTATGTTCCAGCAACATCGGCGTGAGCTTCTCACCCGTTAATGGCCCCGAAACGGCATGCATGCCGACTTGCGACCAGAGGCTATCCGTCTGATGGTCGTACATGAGCAGATCGCTTTGATAGAGCAGGCCGGAGACGCCAAAGGTATGGCGCTGCCCATGCATCTCGGCCTCAAAAGCCATACCGGTGCCACAGAGGGGGCAATAGGTGACGACGACGGCCTTCCCACCGATCGCGTCGTTGACGATTTCATGCCAATTGAGAATCTTTACCGGATAGGTCTTAGCCTCCTGGCCTGCGGCGAGCCCGAGCACTCGATCCTCATCGCGGAGGAACGTGGCATCCGAGGCAGATATGAATGTGGGAGTCAGAATGGCCGGGATGCCGTCTTTCCCTGGTCCCCCGTCGACAAGCTGGTCCAAGAGGACGCTGTGGCGCGACAGATCGAAGGTGGTGGTCGGAATCTTTCTGAAACCCATCCAGGCTAGGAGGATCAATGCGGCACCAGCTGTGAACAACAGGATCCAGCGCCATTGCGGAGAGGTAAGACGGCGCCACCGGATCGTGTTCGTGGGCGAGGCGAAAGACATAGATGCATCCTGATCTATCAGACGAATGCGTGACTCAGTTCGATCGTCTTTGAGTCTGAGAACTTCGCATGGAAGAATGGTTGTTCATGCCGTAGCCGGGATATGACGTGAGGCGCGGTCGGACAGATAGTGGTTGAACGTCTGAAACATCCCAATCATGGACAGAATCGTTTCACATCTCCGAGGCCCCACAGCGCTCAGGCGAAAGGCCTGCGGTAATGCGCTGATCAGGTAAGTGCCATTCCTATTTGTGGTGATGGCCAGCGCCACGATGTGTCTGGTTCCTACATCGAGAACCTCAAGGCCGAGCTCGGCCTTGAAAAGCTCCCAAGCTGTCTCGAGATAGGCTGGTCTCGCCTGCAGGGCAGCAAACAAGTCGGGCACGAACGACACCCCGAAGGTCTTGGTCATTTCCACCAGGATTGCCTGAACAACCAGACGGCGGGATCGGTCGGCACGGTATTCAACTTGGTCAGAGCGTTCTGTCGTGGTCTTCAGTCTCATGGTCTGAGTAACATGATAGGGGATATCGGCCACGATGAACTCCTCATTGTTTTAGTTGAATCCACTCTTCCACTTTCTGCCGCAACCAGTCTTTGTTCGGCACGCCTGTCGCTACGGTCTGATCATTGATCACGATCGCCGGCAAAACCGGAAATCCCTTGGTCGCAGCCTCATTTCCCCCTAACTGATGAACCGTCACGGTCCAGGTTGGATAGAGCTCAAGCAAGTCCCGTGCGAGAGACAAGACTGACGGTTCTGACAAACACCCATTGTGGAGATAGAAATCGATGCGTTGCATGGGCACAGCATAGGCTGTGGAGCGAAAAAGAATCTGTAAGCTGGATTACAGGGTACAAAACTCACTCTGACCAAAAAGCGACTCGAACAAAGAGCCAATGTCACAAGATTAACGGTGGTAGGGAAGGGAGCGGGAATCATTCTGTGGAGTGCGCATGCTGATGTCCAGGCCGTTCGCTTCTGACCGGCCGGAAGCTTGTGTACCCCCTATCATGTAAGCCCAGCTTGCAAGGTGGAGGGCTTCCTATAGGTGGCAGCATGGTGCTAAATAGCTGGGGCGGGTATGGCACGTCATCGTGTAATGATGGATATCGCCTTTCCGGGATGGTGCGATCAATTTCTGCTTGTGACAAAGCACAAATTGAAATAGCCACCACTCATGCTTCCTCGACGTGGAAAGCATCCCGTAGAGCTTGAATCGTCAAGGGCGCATTCCCTTCGCTGCGATTATTCATCAAGACATACACCTTTCTCTTCTCTCTCACTGCTTTCTTCGCCAGTTGGGCGGTTTAGGTTCGCACGTAGTTCAGCAAGCAGCGTATCTCGGAGTACGTCGGTTTATTCTCGTAGACCATGACATTGTGACCTTGACGAATTTGAACCGTCTGATCGGAACCTGCGAACTCGATGTGCAACGGCAAGAGCTGAAAGTCGTAGTTGCCGAAAGACAGATTCGATTTGTTCAGCCATCTGCGGAAATCCTGTCACTTGGGGTCAAACTCCAAAAGGATGAAGTGGAACGGCACCTATCGGCAGCCGATGTCGTGTTTGGCTGCATCGATAATGATTCCGCACGCCTCCGGATCTCGGAGGTTGCCTCGAGAAACCGCAAGCGATACATCGATCTGGCGACTGATACCGGTAGCGATAACGGTCAGGTCTGGTATGGTGGAAGGGTTTTCTTTTCCCACTGTGGCGGTGGATGTTTAGTCTGTGCCGGCGAATTGGATCAACATGCGATAGCAAGAGAATCTATGACTCCCGAGCAGAAGGCAGAGGACAATGCCATCTACGGTGTGCCAAGAGAGGCCCTCAGCTTGTCTGGTCCGGCCGTGGTCTCAATCAATGGCGTTGTGGCATCATTCGGAGTCACAGAATTCATGGTGTGGGCAACCGGCCTAAGAGCTCCCAAGCCGCATATTCGTTACCGAGGAGACTTGGGAAAAGTGACTTTTCCTTCAGACAGGCCAACGGACAACTGTTACTACTGCACCATGTTTGGCCAGTAATCCAGCTATCCATTCCTTCCGAACGGCGAAAGTCAGACCCCGCGCCGAACCGTATTCCCCCATCTTTTTTCAGTCAGCTCGCTGAACGCGGCGCTTGGGTCGAGGGACATCCCATCAGAAACACAGATGTTCCTTTTTCGTTCGGTCCAGAAGCTGGCTGACAAACTCGATCTCTGGACATTTCTGGACAATAGTTTCAAGTGGTTCGGTGTGGCCGCTTTCATGACGGCTTGCAGGAAACCCGTGCGCAAGAACGATCAAGCGGCAAAGGCGTCAGCGGCTGTGGGCTCGTTCGCGGGCGGGCACGACAATCGCGCCACGGATGATTTGTCCATGGGCGTCGTGCTTGCTGTGAAAGGACTGGACAGAGGCATGGTGCCAGCTCAAGCGCAATCCGCTGTCCCGTTTCCCGGGGCTAGCGCCAGCGGTGGCAAGAAAGAGTGCGGTCAAGGCTCATTGAAAACATCGTGAAATGGCACTTCGAGGGTATGTATGAACTGATTTTCATGACCGGTGTCTATTAAGTTCTTCAACTTGCGGATCTTTCTGCCATTGAGAATCCGAACACCCTCGCGATCCTCGGACTCCTGTTCTTGAGTGGAAAAAACTATAGGAACAAAGTGGATTTGCGGGCCATCGGGAAACTTGCTGATGAGAATCGCCATAGTCTCCAGCACACCCTGAATATCTTCTGTCTTTGGGGGAGTGAGGGTGCAGGCCCCCAGAATCATAGTTTTGGATGATGCGTGGTACGCCAGGATGTCGAGTGTAGCCCGCCTCACCTTCGTTCCATTGCCATGGATGAATTCATCTTTGCCGAGGTCGATCGCCTGAAATCCAGCCAGGGTAAGCATCCGTGTAATTGCTTCTTGAAATACATGTTGAGCGTTGTGATCTCTCTTGCCGGGCAGATTATCGAAAGGCCGCTCGAGTCGCTCACTGAACGCGGCCATGTCCCAGAACTGCCGCAGGCACAGCAACAGTGGATTCACGTAGGCTATGGGCATGACATTTCGGAGGAAGCCTGTGACTTGGTCGAGCACTGGAATTACAGGATGGTTCAATGTGCAGTGGAAACAATCATCTGGCTCAAGCTTCAGGGGTTCCAAAGAGCTTCGGTAGATGATCCAGAATCCTTCCCGACCGTACCTTTCGAGAGGCATTAAGGAGGGTTTGCCTCTTTGGCGGTCCGTATTCAGATTCAAGGTGAGGCCTTTGAGCCCCGGGTGAGCCCGTGTAAGAACATGCGGCATGCTGTGCGCCGAACGGGACACATCGATCTTCGCCGGCATGTCAACGGAAAGGAGGAGAGGGATGCCGGTGCAATAGAGGTTCTGAAGATTCAGCTCAAGAAAATGTGCCACCATCTCTTCCGTTGATCTCCAGCCGTTACGCCGCACTTCAGCGGTAATGTCCGAATCGGAAAAATATATCGTTCGAGTCCCGTTGGAGTAATAGACGATAGCGGGCCATCTCTCCCGGTCCCATGGCATGAGAAGGTTGGACGTAAATTCCTGTTGTCCGCTGAGCTTGTTGGCCTCCTCCTGCTGAGGAAATCGGACCAACTCCTCTTTGATGGAGAGCTGGGCTGAGGCGAGCTGCCTCAGAATGTCTTCGACTTTGTTGATTGGGTAGCACTGCCACAGAATCCTGAACGGGTCCGCATTCCTGCGCAGTCCATCCGTTTCGAGTTCTTTGTAGCGTTTGTGGATTTCTTCAAGCGGTCTTGCGGAAATCCGGATTGCCGTCAGAAGACTCAGCCATCCGGCCTCAACTCTCTTGACCGCACAGCGGATATCGATGCTCTGCAGTGAATCTCCGAGACCTTTGAGGAGCTGTGTAAGTAATAATGAATCGGACATGGTTGTAAGCGCCTCGCGTTCGAGAACATGGAATCTGACTGAAGCCTGAGGGATTATATGCCGATTGTACGAGTCCTGCGAGACGGGAAGGGGCCAGACCAGGGTGAGAGAGGGAGCCAACTCAACCCGGCAGGAGAAAAGGAGGATGGCGCAGGCGGGGCGGCGGGCGTGCCGACAGGGGCGGGTTGCACAGGGTCAACCGTGACAGAGCCGCTTTTGCTCTGGCGCGGCCTGTGCGGCCCCGGAGGCTGAAAGGCCCGCCCGGCCCCCCGCGCACGAACGCCGGGAAGCTCCCGGCAACGATGGCGGGTCAGAAGCAGAAGGGGGGTAGGCGCAGTGACGGCAATTCTGGGCGACGGAGGGGATAGTGCCGCTGACGAGACAAGCAGGGATGGAAACGATGGAGTGTTCAACTGAGGACGGTAATTGATTGGAAGAGTGACCGGCTATGATTCATCGTCATCTTCATCATCTTGCTCGTCATCCTCTGCATCCACAGCCATAGCATCTACATAATCGCGCCTGACGTTCCGGAGCGAGCGGCGGGACGCCTGATCAACCAGAAAGAACCACCACCCATTTGTGGATTTACCGGCAATTGCCATGGCCGCCTGAGAGGGGCTGTCATACAGCACACCATCCACTTCTATACGGCCATCCGGCAGGAGCGTAGCAACGCGATCGACGAATTTCTTGCGGCGCGGATAAATGATCAGACCCGGTGTAAGAGCGCCGCCTGCAATAAGATCTTGAAGGCGCACCTTCTTGCGGGCACGCGGTTTGTCAGGCTGATAGCCGGAGCGGTGGTTGGGGGGGACGGGCCAGATCTGGATGATGATCTCGACCATTTGCTGGGTACGAACTCTTATGGCTTCATCGGTCCATTCGGCGGGAGAGGCTTTGAGGATATCGCGGTTCATCAGCAGGACATCGTTTTCCTCAAGACCCATGCGCTTACCGGGCGCACCTATCCAGGAGGCGTGGGACACTTTTGAGTTCAGTTTGCGGGTGAGTAACGTAAGATTCCCGAGTGTATGTATGTTGTGATCACGCTCTGCTTCGGAAAAGCCGGGATTGCCCAGTGGCCAATGGGCATGCCACTTCCTGGGCATGACATGCTCTATGGTGAACTTGCCCCGGGGGACGCGTTCATCGCCGAGCCCCGCTTTTCCGTTTTTCCATCCGCGGAGGTGATCCTCGATAGCCTCCAGAACCATGCGCAGGCGGCCACGGCTAAGGCGACGATAGGCAAGCAGGTCCGCCAGTTCTTCCCGCAATTCTGCGTCATCGGGCCAATAGCGGCTCCCGCTGGATTGTCCCGCCAGGTACGCTTCGATGATATCGCCGGCTGTCTGGCGTTCAGATTTCCGCAACAACGCCACAAGTTCAGATACGACCTGATTGTAATTCTTCGTCGTAGCCCTGACGAGCATGCGGCGCACCATCCAGCTCTCAACCACATCGAAAGATTTGGTTAGTTGGGGCTCGGGAATGTTGGGCTGTTCGGGATCAAGAAGGCAGAGAACAAGCGGTTTTATGACCTCGCTCTCCAACACGCCGGTGCGGTAGCCGAAGAGGCCAAGACGGTCGATTTGGCCAGTATACGTGGAGGCCGCGACAATAAAATTGCGGTAGACGCGAGAGGCGTTGTGAACTTGAGCAATAAGGCTTGTCATCGGAAGGCCCGAGTCATGATCGGCAAAACGCTTGAATCTATCGAAGATCTCGCGAGTAACGACCTCCTGGCCGGTGCGGGCGACAAGCCAGTGATTCAGAAAGATGGATGAACGCGGATAGAGGAAACGGCCGACACTAATCTCGGTCTCCCAAAATGCGGTTTCAAATTCCTTCCAGTATTTCTGATACGCCTCCTCCACATCGGTCCCTTTTTCGAGGAGGCGCTGAAAAATGAAATTTTTGATGAGGTCTGCGGCGGTGAGCTGGGCGCCGCGGGCATTCAGGGTTTCGAAAATCTCCTGTGCGTTTTCTTCGATAGTGAGGTCAATGACCACCATCTGAAGCAACTCGCGCACGGTGGTTTCAAGCGCAGCCGCACGAGGCTGAATAGCATCCTGACCATGCGAGGCAAGCCAGTGACGGGCTTGTTCGCCAAAGTAGCGGTGGGCCTCGGTCATGCGCTCATCTCGGTGGCCAATGGCATCATAATCGACAGGCGGTGTAGCACCCATGACGGCATTGAATGCAGGACGGTCGCGGTTCGTAGGCCAGACTTTAAAGCGGTCTTCTGGTCTTGAGCAGAAGGGATCGGCATTCACGACAAGGGGCTCGATGCGTTTGGCCGGAGCCGCCGCGTTGACGGAAAGAAGTTCGGCGTGCAAGGCATCAAGCATCAGCTGCAAGGTGGTGAGGCGTTGCTGGCCATCAATAATTGTGCGCTCCTGCATCTGGCCTGTCTGTTTTTGAACCTGCTGAAGCACAACGGCACCAAGGAAGTGGGGATGATGCTTGTCGGAAGGTCTGGCGAGAAGTCTATCGGCCATGCGGATTACGTCATTCCATAGGGGTTCCCATTGATTTTCTTCATTCCAGACGTAAGGGCGCTGAAACAGCGGCACAACAAGCCGTTGCGGCTGCATGAAGACCATCTGGGGTGTACGAACCTGGGTTTCCATGGAAGGACTGTCTCCGTGGTATGCCCCCTCCGGGGGGGAGTCGGGCCATTGTAACTGCAAAGAAAGCCTGACGGAAGCTGGTTCCTGCTGGTACGGCTGGCGGGAGGCAAAAGGCGAGGCAGATTTTCGTTCGATTTTTGCGCCCGGCAGGGCTATAAAGGCATAGCTACCTGGGCAATGAGAGATTTTAGAATTGCGAGACGACAGGAGTTACTTCAATGTCCACTGCTGATGCGCAAACCAAACAGTCGACCTATCCTGTCGAAGTACAAAGTGATTTTCTGGAAAAGATCACACGGGCAAAACCTGTGCAAGCATTGGCTGAATTCATCTGGAACAGTCTTGATGCGGATGCTTCACGTGTAGACGTATCCATCAATATGAATGATCTCGGGGTAATGTCAGAAATAATTGTGCGTGATAACGGTACAGGTATGGAACATGAGAAGGCGCCGGAGTTGTTCCGACGCCTTGGAGGATCATGGAAGCGCGCAGGAGCTACAACCAAGAAAGCAGGCAGATTTCTTCATGGCCAGGATGGGCGCGGGCGGTTCAAGGCCTTTACGCTGGGGCGGATTGCAGAATGGAATGTTGTATATCAAAAGGGCAAGGGCTTATCGGCATTCACAGTTACGATGAACGCCTCCAATATGAAGGAGGTATCGATCTCCGAAGAGATACCCGCCCCAAAAGGAGCGCATCCGGGAGTTACGTTTACCATTTCTGAGCTTCACAAGGATTTCCGCTCCCTGACATCGGAGAACGGCACTCAAGAACTAACGGAAATGTTCGCTCTGTACCTGGCGGATTACAAAGATGTTTCCATCGTTGTCAACGGCACCCGGATTGACCCCTCGATTGTGATGGCATCGGAAGGAAGCGTCAATCTCGGCGATGTGAGGGAGGACGGCAAGACGTACCCTGTGCGGCTCGAAATCATTGAATGGAAAACCGCTACCAACCGAGCTCTTTATCTCTGTGGCGAGAGAGGACTGCCATTGGCAAAAGTGGATGGACGATTTCATGTGGGGTCCTTCCAGTTTTCAGCATACGTGAAGTCCACCTACGTTTCCAAATTGCAGAAGGAAGGCACGCTCGAACTTTCAGAGATGAACTCTGCAATGGAGAAAGTGATTGCCGAAGCCCAAACCGCGATAAAGGACTATTTCCGGACGCGCGCGGCAAAGGAAGCAAGCAGCGTTGTCCAGGAGTGGAAAGAATCGCGGGTTTATCCGTACGAAGGCGAGGCAGCAAGTCGTATTGAAGAGGTTGAGAGGCAGGTTTTCGACATTGTCGCCGTGACAGCAGCACAGTATCTCCCGGATTTCTCTGCCACTCCACAGAAGAACAAAGCGCTTCACCTCCGTCTTCTACGACAGGCAATGGAAAAGAGCCCGGAAGAGCTTCAGCTGATCCTGGGTGAGGTGTTGAAACTCCCAAAGAGGAAACAGGAGGAGCTTGCTGAACTTCTACGAGATGTATCTCTTTCGTCGATAATTAGCGCTGCGAAGATAGTCGCGGATCGCTTGCGTTTCTTGACAGGATTGGATGCGATATTGTTTGACTCGGAGAGTAAGAAACGCCTGAAGGAACGATCCCAACTTCATCGGATCATAGAGCAAAATTGCTGGTTGTTTGGTGAAGAATTCAACCTGTCTGTCGATGACAAATCTCTTACAGAGGTGTTGCGAAAGCATCGGGAGCTCCTCGGCATCCCCATCGTAAGTGATGAGCCTGTAAAGCATCCCTCAAAGGAAAGAGGGATTGTTGATCTGATGTTATCGCGCTCGATACGGCATCATAAGGCAGATGATCTTACGCATTTGATCGTTGAGTTGAAGGCGCCGAAGGTCAAGGTTGACCGAAAAGAGATAACGCAGATTGAAGAGTACGCGAGAGCAGTTACTGAAGATGAGAGGTTCCGAAGCGTCGGTACAACATGGATGTTCTGGGTCATCAGTGATGATTACGGTGATCATGCGGAGTTCCGGATGAAGGGTTCCGGGAACAGTGACGGAAAGATATATGAATCTGGCAATGTTTCGATCTGGGTGAAGACATGGGCTCAGGTGTTAGACGAAAATCGTGCTCGACTGCAGTTTTTTCAGGAACGGTTCGAGTATGAAGCTGATAAGGGAGCGTCTTTGCAACATCTACAGGACAAATATGCTCACTTCCTGGAAGGAGTTTTGGTAGAAGAGGGCAGTGAACCTCCTGCAGGAAAGAGCGGCAGCGAAGGAGAAGAGCTGGAGAGTCTGAAAGCAGCCGATTAATATTTGGCAAATCAAGTTTTCAGTGCTGACCGCTCATGAAGCAATGTGACCTGTGCCAAAGGAGTCGTTCCTTGTGTTTGTGCGTCAACGGGATGGGCTTCTGCCAACGCAACTCGGCACGGCCCGCCGCGCTCAGGGTAGGAGAGACCTGCGGGGTGCCCTCGTCGTCGAAAGTCACGAGGCCGCGATCGAAGGCGGCATCCCAGAGCGCTGACAGCAAGAGACCGTTGTGGACGTCAAGCCGGTCAGCATCGGTCGTGCAATCCTTCCACGGGATGATGTGCGAAGCGCGGAGTAATGCCGCATCCGTAATTCCGGTAAGGGGGCATCGACCCTGCCAGTAATCGATGAGGCCGGCGCGAAAGATGTCCTGGCCTATCCGCTGGACGACCAAGCGCTCGGCCTCGGTGGCCTTCGGCAGATCCTTGATCTTCGCGTGGAAGTTACGAAGCGGGGCATCGGGCAGACTCACCGCCAGTTGATAGACACGCGACAAGACCGCATAGAGTGCGCCAAGTGTGTCGAAGGCATAGCGGGCAAGACCGGGCCCCGGCATCGTTGCCACAGGCAAAGCCAGCTCCTCGATGACGCCGGCGTGATCGAGGGCCAAAAACCATGGCCCCTGCGTTCCTGTAGCGGCCAGATGGATTGTGCCATGAGCGGTAGTGGAACCGAAGGCTGCCCAGCCTTCCTTTTGTCCGAACGGGCGGCGAAAGCCGTTCTGAAAGGCGGCCTTTTCGCATTCCTCCCGGACAACAAATGACTGTGGTGACTCGAGCATCACATCCCCATCGCCGTGAATTCGCCGTTTGCCTCCATTCGATCCCAGGCAGCAAGGACAAGGCAGCGGGTGCGGTATTCGCCGTATTCGCGGATTTCCCTCTCCTTCAACACGCGGAAGGTTTCGGAAGGATAATCCGGCCCCTTCACGTCAGCAGGATCAAGGATATAGCGCAGCTCGTCCCGGGTCAGGCCATAGGCACGGGCGTAAAAGGCATCTAGATCGGCGCGCAAAATCGCCCGGCGATCCTCGTCCCAGGTGAAGGGCGGGCCATCATGGCCCAGATCGCGGGCGAATGGAGCGAGGCTGTGGGAGGTGTAGGTGAGTTCCAGCACCTTCGGGGTGATGAAGGCGAGGCGGGGTTCGGTGTAGAAGTCAGGGGGGAGGATTGGCATTTGTCGAATCAGATACAGCGTGAATGAAGTTCCGCCGATTTTCTGGCGCGCAATAAAGTCCACAGGCAAAGAACAAAGACATGCGCACAACGCAGCAGATAGACGAGCTGTGCCACGGGGGAACATCAATAGGAATTTATTTCCGCTGGCCACTGCTGGAATAAAGGCAGCAATTAGCGATCGCTCATTTGTGTTATTCGTGATGTCACGCCAACCAAGAAGCCATTGGCTTTGCCAACTCATGGACCTAAAGCGAGCCTCGACCTCAGCTTGGGGAACCCAGTATCGCGGGGTAGGCTCAAAGGTAGGGTCTGCCTTCTCTTTCAATCCAACATCAAGCGTTTCTTGCCCGTCGCTTGAATATGTGGCCCAACGATGATCGAAGTGATGAGCCATCTTGGCTTCATATAAGGGAACATATCGTTGTCCGTTTGAAGTCCAGTCGGCACCATCTGGCTGAAAGCCATCACGCAAGAGTTGCTCTGCAGTTCGAAACCACTCTGCATCCTCAGACATATGCCAAATTCGGGAATGGAAATCCAAAATCCAAGGATTGCCGTGTAAATCATCATGCTCGTTGATTAGAACGGGAGATCGCCGATATATTTTTGCGGTCAGCTCGGCATCGACTCGCGAACGGAATACCGGCGCGGTCTTTGTATTTGGATTGATCGCGTCGATTTCGTCAGGTGAAAGAGTGAAGTTACGCTCCGGCTCGGCCAGTTGAGTTGGGTCTGTCAGGAAAAAGGCAAAACTGGCCGTGCCTTCTTCGCGGCCCAATGTGAGCAGGGAGAATTTCATGCGGCTGTCCACGGCGGGGAACAAGCCCGCGCGGTTCTCAAAATCCACCAGCTTTGCCAGCCGCTGTTTCTCTACCAAATAGGCAAAGAATGGCGCGGTGGTGGCGTCGGTTGCTATCCCCGTCGGAACGATCACTCCGGCCCGTTGTCGCGCAAGATTCGAAAATAGTTCAGTAAACAGCGCATAGGTGTTCACATCGCCTCGCCCGGTCAGGGCAAAGCGACCGCCATCCTCACCAGGAACGCGCACGAATTCGCTGGTCGCCTCAGCCTCGCGCTTCGCCTCGGTAAAAGCATCGAACAATGCGCGGTCAGCGCTGCCGGATGCCGCTTTCTCCAGCGCCTTGATCAGCCGGTCCCGCGCAGCCTTGTTCGCCGCCTTCGCAATTTCTGGCGAAAGGGCGGCAAAGAACTCCTGCTCCTGCAACTTGATCCGTTCCCACGGCGGATTGCCCAGTACCACGTCGAACCCGCCGCGCTGCATAACATCGGGGAATTCCAGTGGCCAGTGAAAGGCACGGGCGCGGAGGGCAGATTTGGGTGCCTCAGCCATAGAAGGCTGTATCGTGCCTTTGCCCAAGGCTAGCCAAACGTCTTCGGTCGTTGGGACAGTATGGGTCGAGACACCCGATGGTACTCCTCCGGTTTTAGGCAACAGGAATGCCGCAACATAGAGGTCCGCCGCCGCTCTGGCGCGGATATACAGCTGGTCCTCATGCAAGTTCCTGAAGCTTTTTGATTTAGCGTCGATCTGCTCAACCGTTTCTTCAGGCAAATTGCGGAAAGTGGAGAAGTCGAGTGCAAGTGGTTTCGTCGTCGGCATAGTGGCCTGACCGGTTCCGAAATCAAATCCTCCCTGGCCTTTCTTGGTATCTCTATTGACCTGCAGGTAGTATTTCGCTGTGTCCTTGTCGTCGCCGGTGAGCGTCTTGTAGGCGGCATCGGGTATACCGTCCTGAAGAGCCTTAAGATCGAACACACCAAGGAGCGAATCACCGCATCGGATCTGTGCATCGAAGAAGCCAAGGGGAAGGCCTGGATCTACCGTCTCGATCCAGAGCGCGACCTTGGTCAACTCGACCGCCATCGGATTGCGGTCGACCCCATGGATACAGCACCGCGCCACATCCCGCAGCGCGTGGCGGAAATCAGCCAGGGACGGCGTGCCTTCTGTTCTGATGCGGGCAAGACGTGTGGCAATACGGCGTGCGGCGGCGAGGAGAAAGTGACCTGACCCACAAGCAGGATCAATAACTGAAAGTTTTAAAAGCGCGCTCGCGGGATCCTCGGCTTCAGCCTCGGTCTTGTCGAGGACGGGGTCGAGGGCTGTATCGAGCAGAGCCTGAACAAGGCTGTCGGGCGTATAGTAGGAACCGGTTGTCTTCCGCTGGTTGCCCTTCTGCTCGGCAACGTCCGAGGCGAAGATCAGGGTCTTGCCGTCGTCACCCATCTGGGGCTGAAGTTCGAGGAGGGATTCATAGACCGAGCCTAATTCCTCCGTCTCCATCACACGCCAGTTGATTGGGACCATCCCGGTTTTATCGGAGAGCCAGGAGAGGCGATAGAGCGCCTCCATGAAAGCTTTGTTCCGCAGGCGCGCGGTTTCAAGATGGGGCAGCTTGTCCTCGGAGAAGAGGCCGCCGAGCGCCGGGAGCGCGAGGACTTCCTGCCCATGCGCGAGAGCGCGGAAAACCACCTTCATGCCCTCGTAGCGGTCGTAATGCTTGTCCCAGGTTGCGGCGCGGACGCATTGGGTACGAAGCGCGGTGAGGCTGTAGCCTTCGGAATAGAGCTTGCGGGCGTCTGCTTTAGCCTTTTCGGGATGAAGAAGGTTCCTATCCTCGGCTACCATCAGGAAGATGAGTCGATAGACGAGACGCAGGAGCTCGTTGAACCAGTCGATCAGGTTTACCTCACCTGATTTTAGCTTCGTTGTGAGATCGGGATTCGCTTCAAGAAAGCCGGAGCCGAGCACTTTAAGTGCAAGCTGGACCTGATCGGCAAGGCGGTCTCGTGCGGCTTCGCCTTCGCGTGATCCCGCGGCGCGCCAATGCTCAAGAGCGCAGTCTGTCGGAGGAGTGTCTGTTGCACCAAACCGGCTGCGATGTATTGTGAGCCAGAGGGCAGAAAACGATGCGGCATCCTCGTTTGTGAATATCTGTGCGAGATCGGCCTCGATATAGGCTGGGCGGGTGAGTGAGGCATTGTCACGCATCAGTCTGAGGAGGGTTCCATTCGTGACGAGTCCCCACAAGGCGTTATCGTGCTCGTTCAAATAGTCCTGAAGGGCAAAGGCGGGCGACCGTGAGCGATCCGTCGAAAGAGTTGGGCTACGACGATCGAGCTTGTCTTCAGCCGGCGGAACAACGACGATCGGTACACGTTTCCCAGCTAATAAAGCCAGTGGTGCCTCAGCGGACACTAGATCATCGAAGCCAAAGGTTTCCTTCAGGAAGTCCCTGATAAAGCGACACGTCGCTTCCGCCGATGGGTTTTCCAGCTTGGCAAAGGCATCAAAGTGAGATTGACCCACACGGAAAGCAGTCGAAATTTCATCCCTGATCGTAAGCCCCTTGCGGATTCCGTAACTTTCGCGCGTGTCGGTATCATCTTTAGGCTCGGCAATTTGCGCGACCATGACCGGGGCGATGAGATTGCCTTCAAGGGTAAGGGACGGCCAAGTAGACGTATTACTGATAGGTTTTTGCGCCATGACCTAGCCCTCGCCTGGCATCAGCACAAAGAGGCCAATTACATCAGGCGGATGAACGGCCTCAACGGTCACGCGCGATGCCGAACCTGCTGCGCTGCGAAGGCGGGCATGGTCGTGCATCAGGTCGTCAGCCCGTGACTTTACAAAATCAACCAACGGTCCCTCCAACAGGCCTGGGAGATCCTCTTGCGCTTTAGTGACAAACCGGTCGCGGGCAGATGGTGCCAAATCTGCTGAAGCCGGTGTATTAAGGAGTCTTCGCGCGGCTTCGCCGGTTGCAATGACAGTATGTCCCTGGAGCGCAACGAGGGCGGCCTCTTCTGCGAGAAGGAGACGTTCTTTGCGGGCGTGAACGGTTAGCTTGTAGCGAATACGAAGCAGTGCGAGACGGGTCATCTGTTGAACAGCACTGGTTGGCCAGGCGCCAACCCGCCCAATGCCCAGTCCGGAAAGAGAGTGAGGGTCGAGGGATGCTTCGACTAGCGCGTCGGCCAGAGTGGTTGTCAGGGGATGTGTCCTAGTTAAGAGTGTCGTCCCTGATGGGACCGGATCAGCTGTCGCAAGGCGAACGGAACCCGTTATATTTCTTTGAGAGAGTCGTTCTTTCAAGGCACGATCCAGTGCATGGACGTGCGCTACCAGAAGCGATTTGCGGGCTTCGAGCGGAACGCCAAAGCGCGACATGGACTGCTCAATAAATACTTTGACATCGGTGGGCGAGCCCAGCAAGGACTGGGCTTTCTGCCACTCGGGAGCCACCTCCTGAGGCTTCATCGCATTTTGAGCAAATCGAGCGCGGGACTTTTTCTCGTTCTCAGAGGTGTCGCGCCACCGCGTTTCCATCGCCTGCTGTTTATCATCAAGCCCAAGCTCGAGGGCTAATTGTCGGTTGTTGCCCCGGCGCAGCATCATTGTAGCCAGCAAAGCGTCTGTGACCGGCCCACGTTCATCTGGCAGGGGAACCGTCACGCCCGTGGCTTTTCTGATCTCCTCGGCCTTACGAAGGATAACGTCCAGAACCGCGCCATCGATCGCGCTGTCTGGTGAAAACATCATAATCGACCGAACGAGTTCGGCCGGTTGTCCGAATCGATCGACGCGGCCTTCTCGCTGCTGATGCCTGGTGGGGTTCCATGAAAGGTCATAATGGATTACCGAATCAAAGAGCTGCTGCAGGTTAATCCCTTCCGAAAGGCAATCCGTGGCAACCAGGATACGTTGTATTTCCTTCGCGTTATCGGACGGCGCCATCGCGGCAACGCGTTCACGGCGTTCGTCTGGCGTGAGGACGCCGGTAACGGCTTCGATCGTTAGTTTCGGAAACGCTATACGCAACCCATCGCGTACATGCTCTGCGGTTGCCAGATAGCGACAAAAGACGACCGGATTGGCACCCTTCTTAATCAGGGGCTTCAGGGCCTCGACCAGGGCTGATAGTTTGGGATCCGGTTTTTCAACGAGCTCTTTGGCACGCTCCAGTAACGCAACAAGCGCCGGGTCGGCAGTAAATAAAGCGCTCGGTTCAATATCCACGGCATCTTCTTCGTCTCCGTCTTCATCATAAATCTGATCTTCGAGACGCTCGTGTTCCGTGGTGGCCCGATTCCATAGGGCACTGAGGGCAGCGTTCGGGGAAGAGCCGATACACCTCATCAAGGCAAGAGTGCCCCAAAAAGCCAAACGCCGCTCGCGGTGACCTTGACCGGCTTTTAAGACAACGCCGAAACAGTAGTCCAGAACAGCTTCATGAAAGTCGAGGTAATCCTGTGAGAGCCGATAAGGGTGTTCCGTTGTTTCGTGCTTTGGAAAGGTCCGATCTTCGCCCCAATCACCCGAGACGAGATCAATACGGCGGCGTTGGACGAAGTGTCGGGCAAGTCGCTCACGATATTTGGGGTCGTCGAGATTCATGGAGGCAAAAGACGGGTCGATTAGAGACAGCAGTCGTGCGAAGGCCTGTTCATCTCCTGAGTGTGGAGTAGCGGTCAGCATGATTAGTCGCCGCTCAGGATCGCGGGCCAGTCCGGACAGCAGATCGAAGCGTTGTTGTTTGCCTCTATGAGTGCCCACACATGCATGCGCCTCATCAACAATCACGAAATCAGGACAGGCGCGAGCAAAAGCATCCCGGCGCTTTTCGGCCTTGATGTAGTCAAGACTGACCACTGTGTAGGGGTAGGCTTCAAACAGCGTCTGGGCAAGAGGGAGGTCACGTTCCAATCGGGCGGCAGTGCCTGAGGTGACAGGAACAGCCTCGATACCAAAACGTGTCTTAAGTTCCAGAACCCACTGCTCGACGAGGTGTGGTGGGCAAAGCACTGAGAAAGCTTCGACTTCGCCGCGGTCCATTAATTCCCGTAAAATAAGCCCCGCCTCAATCGTTTTGCCGATACCAACATCATCGGCGATGAGCAGACGAGGGACCTGCAACCGAAGAGCCATCAGGAGGGGGACGAGTTGGTAGATGTGCGGGTAAAAAGACAGCTGTGCCGCTGACCGAAACGGACCAGCCCCGCGCCGTAGGGTCAGTCGAAAAGCATCCGCGAGGAGGGCAGCTTTTGACTGGACGGTTATTGCCGCATTAGGGGGTAAGGCAAAGTGAGCGGGTTCGACTGGCAGTATCTCCAGTGTAGGATCAAGAATGACGATATCGTTTTCGCTGCCCGAGAGGGGACGAAGGGCCAGTATGCCCTCGCGAGGCGAAGGAAGCGCAACCCATTCGCGACTGCGAGCACGAACCAGATCTCCGGGGGCGAATGGTATGGTCATCGCTTAACCCCTAAGCAAAGCAATCATGGCAGGAGGGACGCCCGCTGCACTGCTATCAGGGAGTTCGAAAAGTGTCCAGCCCTTGGTTTCTGCGTTCTCACGGACTGTTCGTGTCACGGTGGTAAGCGATGCGGCCACAAAATGATTGCGCCAGACAAATTGGAGTGTGTGATTGCCGAACGTCAGGGTGGCGATATCGGGTTCTGGAATTCCAGCATTTTTAAAGGCGGTTTTCCATTCACCGGTGTCAGATGCACTCGGAGGCGAGGCATCCATGACGAGCTCACCCCTTGCGAGATCGACGAGTAGCTGCTTTGCCTCAAGGCTGGCGCGGTCGATCATCTCATGATCGGGCTGATTGAAATACGACAGGAGGCAGCGATAGCAACCGCGGACACAAGCCTCTTCTGTGCGATCAGCAAGGATGCTGGCATCTCCCCTCGCGACCGCTTCCTCAACCTTGTCAAAATGCATGAGGGTAAGTGCTTCTTTCGCGACTTTGCGAATAGCAGTGGGATCTTCGACAAGCCGGTTCAGGACACCGGCGCCGCCTTCCGTAGCTTCATAAGTTAAAATTGACCGTCGGTTATCCCGAGCAGGCAACGGCTCACCAAGAATCTCGCCTTCCTCTAGCTGAAAGACGACTTCAATGCCGCGCAGCAGCGCATGATGAAGGGTTGTGATGGTTTCAGGAGTGTATGCACCGGGGTCAGAGAAGCGGAACAGAAGCGCGTTCTTTCGGTCTCGAACAATGGGTACGATACGAACAGGCAAAATAACATCTGGCGGCACATCTACATCCGGGTCCTCGTCTTCAGCTTTAGCCCAGTAGCCACTGCGGGGGTCGATGTTGAATCCGAAGACGGTTTTGTCTTTGCGCCGCTTCAATCCTTTATTGAGACGATTAATCTCAGCACTGTTGGCATATTGAAGTGTAAAAATAGGTTTCTTGTCGCAGCAAAACTGAGCCTCGGTTGTGTGAATGCGACCATCCCGGATAGGCCAGGAAAAGACCGTCTGAATATCAAAGCCCTGACGAACCCTCTCTTCGTCATTGGCCGTGATACGCTCGGCAGGAGCAGCTTCAACGTTATCGATCCGTAAGGTCCGTTGCACCGGAATCTGGCCAGCCATTGGGGTGTTGCACGCATGACACCGTTCTACTTCGTCTTCGTGGGACGCACCGCAGTTCGAGCAGATGAACAGATCCTTGGTAGCCAACTCAGACCCATCGCTGTTGCGGGCTTCAGGAGGAAGCTTCGCTTTCATCACGCGGTAGGCGCGCCCCTCATGGTAAATCAGGCTGCGAGGACCAAACTCTGAGATCGCAAGGAATCGTGCCCGCTGCAGGAATGACCCGGACTTTCCTTCGCCGGGAATGAATGCGTAGAGCGGGAGGCGGGGAAAATTATAACCAGGCAAAAAGCCCTCGGTCGCCAGATAGCGATAGGAATAGAAATCTGATCCATTTGACGCTTTGCCTTGCTCCAGAATAGATATCTGATCACTGGCCTGCATTTGAGCAGCTTTTATCTTACGCCGATCCGCGCCTGAAAGGCCGGTAATTTCCGAGCGGGCGTTCGCCTCCATTAGCTGCGTTCGCGCAGAATTAAATAATTCGCGCCACCGATCGAAGGCTCTATGAAACGCCTCGGGAGCCTGCACGGCGACTTCACGAACAAATTCCTCTGGTACGCCCATCCAGGAAGGTTGGGTGCCACCGACGGCAGCTAGGATCTGATCGAGAACCCGTTTCATGGGAGCCTGGGACTTCGCAACGAGTGACGGTTGGCGAATAAGTTGGAGGATGTCCTGCTTCAGCGGGTAATTGTCCTGCTTCAGATCAAGAATGTCTGGAATATCGGGGGACAGGGCGAGTTGGGCTTCCGCTAGCCAGATCGCATGCAGATGTGATCGAACCAATTCTTCGTTCACGATATCGAGTGCGGGCGGGCGAACAACCCCGGCGACCATCTCATCGCGGCGCCCAAAGAAATACTGGTCATGCGGTGACTGAGCGGCACAATAGGTGACGATAGCGGCCGCCTGGCCAGAGCGTCCCGCTCGGCCTGCCCGCTGGGCATAATTCGCCGGAGTCGGCGGGACGTTGCGCAGATAGACCGCGTTGAGGGCTGAAATATCAACACCCAGTTCCATGGTCGGCGAGCAGAAGAGAGCCGGGAGGAACTGGTCAGATTCTCCGGCTGCTTTCAGCTCAGCGGTATGTTCTTTTAACTTTGTCTTATCGTCATCCTCGAACCGAAACCGCCATTCCCTCCATTCTCGTTGCTTTTGAGAAACCTGAGCGGTGTGTTCTCGGCCTTCAAGACCAGCATAACTGTTACGACCTGATCTGAGGTCTGCTGCGATCGCGAGATATAAGTCATGGAAATAGCGGTTGCCTTGAGGCGTACCTGTGCGGATGGCTTCTCCTGGGACGATGCGGACAGCAGAAGGCGACAGCTGCCAGCCATGAAGATCGGCCTCGATTTGCACCAAAGAAACGAGGCCTTCTCGTGCCAACATCTCCATGAGTCCGGTCATTACGGTGAGAAAATCGTTTCGTTTGAGCTTTTTACCAATGCCACTTTGTTTATTAATGCGTCTGCCAATGCGGGAATTGTGGCCACCGCGGATTATCGTCTGCTCCTGTCGAAGACTAACCTGATCTTTGCCGGGGGCTTGGAGAATAAGGGTAGTGCGACTTCTTGGTGTTTCTCTCTGATCGATGGCCCATGGGGTGCGCAAGAGATTTCTGGACTTTTGTCCGATGGTATCCAGGACAGTTAAATCCAGTGCTTCGGTACTGATCGCGAGTCCTTCCAACATTGAAGTGAGAATTTCTTTCAACACCTTTTTTCTAGCCGTCAGGTCGAGAGTTCCAAGCTCAGGCAACACCGCCGCCAAGGCATCGCGGTTGTTAGCGATCTCCTCGAGTCCAATGAACTCAACATCTATCATGTTGAGCATAACTAAGCCGGGGTTGGTATACCGCCACCCTCGGCGCAAATCTGTCCAGACGCGATGCGCAAGAACTTTGGCCAGAGCACGCTGTGCATCTTCACGGACGACGGCGCCGGCATCTGGATCCAACATCCAGTGAACCAATGCATTTTTGTTTGAAGCCGTGTAGCCGAGAGCTTTCAGTGTGCGGAGTCCAAACTCATCTTCGGTGATTCCTTCATCGCCAGCATCGAGAACCGCCCTGAGAATGGCCCCACGGAGGAGACTTACGAAGAGGAAGTCATTGAAATGTCCCGCCTGTAGTGCCGCATCTTGACGGTTGTCTGTAAATCCAAGCAGCTTGCGTTTTTCGCGTGGCACTCCGCTGCTAGCACTGTTCATCCAGTGAAGTGCGGTCGAAACGAGCTGTGTAGTTGCGGAGCTTCGCCCTTCTCCTGAAAGGCCTGCCAGTTTGCTGCGTTCGCGCATACTGGGATGGGGCTGATCGAGGCAACATGGACAGAAGGCGAAGCGCCCCGGGATGAACCAGAATGGCAGACCGGATGGGCTATATCGTCCATCAGGAGTGAGCGTGATCATTTGGGGCTGACGTGATTTTCGGTTTGAGCGAAGACGTTGGACACCGTTGCGCTCTTCTCTCCAATCTTCAGGATATGTTTCAATTTCGCCTGTGAATTCATAATCCGGGTCAATATCCCCGGTCGGGGTCAAATAACCTGCAAGATCTTCTTCCTGATCCTCGAGCGGGGTGTCGTCGATGTTACGGGACAGGAAGAGAGTGCCATTGTTGTCTTCAGTTTTTGTAACCACATGAAATTCATGACCGCACTCACGACAAAAGCGGGTGGGATAGAGACGATTTCCTGGGGCTTCAGGATCTTCAAGCTGACCCTCAAAGAGGATCCGTCTGGGACGACCGGTTAACGTGACAAAGATCTCGCCTGCACCCGAAATAAACCGATGCAGCTTGAAAGCAAGAAATGCTGTGGTGCCGGATCCCCCTCGCTCTTTTTCAGGCAGACTGATGCGATTAAGAAACGTTTCCAGTGCCTTGCGGCAAAGTGGGGGTTCGACGCCACTATCGGCGGCAAGCAACATGACAGCGTCATTGAAGGAAACCGGCTTTTTGCGTTTGAGTTCCTTGCCGTCCTCGAGGCCAATCGCAAGCTCTACCCAGATAGCAAGTGGATGCTGGCGCAAGATTTTGTCTGAAAGGATATCCGGGAGATCGTTGGTTATGACATCGGCGAGCTTAGACCGAATATCATTAAGTTTCAGCCGATCATCTGTCGCACGTTGGAAGGATTCATCGATAACAGATTCAGGCCCAATCGATGACCCAAAAAGTTGCGTTGCCACGTTAGCGACAGCGTCCGCTCGACCAGCACTCGATCCTTCGCTTGCCATTGTTGCGGATGTACCGATACAGATCGGAGCCCCCCCTGGGGCACATCGATTTCGAAGCCGTCGGACCAAGATGGCAACATCTGCACCCTGGCGGCCACGGTAGGTGTGCAGTTCATCAAGCACAATAAATTCGAGGCCATCCGCGTTATCAATCACTTTGGCATCGATCTCATCCTGACGGGTCAGAAGAAGTTCAGCCATCATAAAGTTGGTAAGGAGAATATCGGGCGGATTATCAGCAATCTGTTGGCGTTCTGCTTGGCTTTCCTGGCCGGTATAACGACGCACAACAGGCTTGATATGTTCGGGCAAACCAGATTGGGAGATAAATTTCTCAATTTCCTTAATCTGGCTGTTGGCAAGGGCATTCATAGGATAAATGATAATGGCCCTGGTTTTGCGCCGACGGTTCGTCTTTCGTGCCCTGACAATGGCATCAACGATCGGCACAAAAAAGCATAGCGACTTTCCTGATCCCGTTCCGGTCGTCACCACATAGCTTTTATTGGCACGGGCTTTGGCGATGGACTGTGCTTGGTGGCGGTAGAATCGCAGCGGTCTAGAATCATCTAGGCGAAAAATCTTCCCCGTGGCCTCGTCGAGATCACCAGACGCAACCAAATCCTCAACGGTTGGCCCAGAGAGAAATCGTGGATTGACTGATAGGAGGGCTTCTGGCCAAAAGCGCCCGTCATCATACTGCCGTTGAAGTTCCCGGCTTAGATCATCGGAACGGATAGTGGTAAAGGAGCGTGAAAAACGAGCATAAGAATCGATGAGGTGATGATCAAAATCAAAAGCTTTCATGAACGCTCCCTGCTCACAACCGCAACGACAGTTACGATTAGGGCCGGGATGACCCCGGCGAGATTCAGATCTGTCGCAATTTCTTCTAGCTTCATAAATAAAAACCCAATAATACCAAGCCTGATTGATACTGGAACCGCCAGCAAAAGTCACGCTTCGAGAGCGTAATCAGGTTGTAAATTCACATGATATGACCGTTTCAGTCGGAGAGGGATTTAAATGTTGAAACCTTTTTCTATTTTTGCTTTTGGTAAAAGCAAAAATAGGAAACTGTTATATAATAATACTTTACATTAGTTTTAGTATATGCTATTTTTGCTTTTGTGAGTAGAAAGAATAAAGCAAAAATTGAGGAAGGCCCGTGGAACAAGGACAAGGCTATCGGTCAGATGGCTCCCTTCAGCCCCGAGCAATGTGCTCTCATCCGCACCCTGCTCGCCGCCGAAAGCAAAGTCCGGGACCTGGCCCTGTTCAACACGGCGATCGACACGATGCTGCGCGCTTCGGACCTGCTTCCCTTGCGTGTAATCGATATCACCGATCACAACGGCGATGTCGTTAATGAATTCACGATCCGCCAGAAAAAGACCGGCGCCGGCCATGTCGTCGCATTGTCGCCGGAGACCCGGAATTCCATTGCGGACTGGCTTCTGGCCTCTGAGAAAAACAAAGACCCGGAAGCGTTCCTGTGGACTAGCATCGGCAACCGCAAGACCGGTCGTCATCTGACACGCGAGCAATATGCAAACCTTGTGAAGAAATGGTCATCTCTTGCCCGCGTGGATCCCCGGCGGCACAGCACGCACTCGATGCGCCGGACGAAATCAGCGGCGATCTACGACAAGACCCAGAACCTGGCCGCCTGCCAGCATCTGCTCGGGCACAAAAGCATCGGTTCGACCGCACATTATCTGGGAGTCGATCAACGCAAAGCGCTCGATCTTGCAAAGAGAATCAAAATCTAAATGGAGGCTGAACATGGCAAACGAACAGTTTCACATCAGGCTTGAGGCGAAAAACCCTGAAAAAGGCCATTTGAGATCGTATCGATGCCGGGCAGGATTTACTGGGCCAGTGGAATATCGAGGTGAGCTTTGGACGGATCGGCCGCCGCGGGCGATCCGTCACTTACTCCGCTGCGGATGATGAGGCTGCAGCCGCTATCGTCCGCAACTGTCTTCATCGGCGGGCAAGCGCGCCGAAGCGGATCGGTGTCCCCTACCAGATCAGGGAGCTGTGTGACCCGAAGGAATGGGCGGGTGTGAGGCTTTCGTAAGAACCCGACATTCGTTATGGATTTGCAGAATTCCAAAGATTTAGCATCTAGGTTCTATATAATGGAGAAATGATGACGAGCGCGACAACACCCATGATCAACTACCGGCAAAAAACGCTGATCGGACTGCTCAGCGCTTTCGGTGGCCATTTACCTAGGATAGATTTTCAAAAATATCTGTTCCTATACACGCAAGAGTTCCAGGAAGAACCATCGTTTGAATTTGTGCCGTATAAGTATGGCAGCTTCTCATTCCAGTCCTACGCTGACAAACGACGCCTTGTTGAAATCGGAGCCTTGTGTGAGAGCGAGGATTGGCGTTTGAAAGATGGTTTTGCCTCCGGGGATCTGTTCGATAAGAACGGGTTTGATCGGTTCTACGATAAATATTCGGCCCTGAAAGGCAATGAGCTCGTCCAGGATCTTTACCGTCGCTACCCTTACTACGCCATAAATAGCGAAATCGCGCCCCGGCTGATGAGCACCAAAGAAATTGGTGTTATTAAAGCCGCGCGGCCCAATGACAATTCCATGTGCTTTTTTACTATCGGTTATGAAGGCTCTTCCTTTGAGGGTTACTTGAATCGCCTCATCAAAAATAACGTCAAGACATTGGTTGACGTGCGGCGCAATCCACTGAGTCGCAAGTATGGATTCTCTAAAACAACGCTTTCCGAAACTTTGAAAAAGCTCGGTATAGAGTATGTTCATATTCCTGAGCTGGGCATTGCCTCGGACAAGCGGCGGGAGCTTAACACCCAGGCTGATTATGATCGTCTGTTTGACTCTTACGAAAAACAGGAATTGAAACAGAACAAGACAGCAATTCAGCGATTGTTTGACATCTTCCTGGATCGCAAGCGCGTAGCCATTACCTGCTTTGAGGCACACGTTTGCATGTGTCATCGTGGTCGCATTGCCAAAGCTCTTTCTCAGCTCCCGGAATGGCAATATAATACCAGCCATATCTGAGAGAATCGGCCTTGGCCAAAGCAAAAGTCCTCATCACCGTAAAAACCTATCCCACGATCTCCGAGAAATATAAGGAGTTGGCGTGTACGGCAGGATTCCGCGAAGACGGTTCGTGGATCCGTTTGTATCCCATTCCCTTCCGACTGCTGGATGAGGAAAGGCGATATAAGAAATACCAGTGGATCGAGGTTGATATCGCCCGCAACAATGGCGACCAGCGGCCAGAGAGCTACCGCGTTCTCAATACCAGTGCTATGCAGCTTCTGGATGAGATTGGGACTGAGCGTGAATGGGAAGACCGGCGAAAGCTGATTATCGGCAAGAACAGAATCTATACAAACCTGAAAGAGATCATCGGCCTGGCGCATGCCAACAAGCTTTCGCTTGTTATCTTCAAACCTTCAGAAATTCTTGATTTTGTCGTTGAAGATGCCGAGCCGGAGTGGCCGCAGGACAAAGTAGACGCCATCCTCAATGGCTTGAAACAGGGCAATTTGTTTGAAGATCAAAATATGGAAGACTTCAAAATAATGCCCAAGCTTCCCTACAAATTTTCCTACCGATTTAAGGATGATGCCGGCACAGAGAGTACGCTGATGATCGAAGATTGGGAAATTGGCCAGCTCTATTGGAATTGCCTCAAGAAATACGGCAAAGATCAGGCGGTTGCCAAGGTCAGGGAAAAATATTTTGATGACTTCGCCAGAACAAAAGACCTACACCTTTTTATGGGTACGACTTACGAGTGGCACGTCCGAAAGTCCAGAAATCCATTCATTATTATTGGCACATTTCATGCCCCCTACGTGACTCAGGGTTCTTTGCTCTGATCAAGCTATTATGGATCAAATTGAAAACCCGTCTGAAGCGCTGTGGAACGAAAGAAGAGACTGGTTCGAAGATTTGTTCGACATTGAAAAGCGTGGTGGCAGCTATATGGTAGGAGAACACGCCACAGGGTTGTTGGTGGATCTGCAAGCGACTTATTGTGCTGGGGCATTCATCGCCTGCGTTATTCTTGGTTGCACTATTATAGATTCACACATCCGTGAAACGGAGACTGGGCCGGATTTTCGAGGAGGTATAGAATCTGCCTTCGGTTATTCAAGTTTTCGGACAGAGCTAGACTGGCTGCGAAAACGTCGGAATCGCCTTGTCCATTTCAAAGAAGCCAGTGAATTGGCTATTTCCGTTGATGACCATTTCAGTAATAGAGATAGTCATGAGGTAGATGCGAAGAGAACTATCACACTTGTAGCATCGGTGTTTTTTGAAAACCCCTTGGTATGATTTGCCCGTCCAACAATCCGCGCAATTCAATGTGATGATTCTTTGATTCCTGCCTGCGTACGATATTTTTGTGAGACGCTTGAGACCAGTTGGCTGAACAACTCATCGAGAGATGGCTGCGAGAGAATCTTGAAGTTTGAGCCCATGCCTCTTGGGACAGATCACCTACACCCTTGGCGGCATGTGCGAGCCATCGAGCCGCCGATGGATGAGAGATACTAGAGATAGAAGATCCTCGGCGTCTTCTTTCGTCATCTGCCAGTGAATGCGCGCCTCGTGGGCAGTCGGATTTCTGAACATACCGAATGTTCCGCGGACCATGTTTGCAAACCCGCGCTGCTCTCCTTGCTCGCTGGTCGTCTTTAAGGGGTTGATCGCTATCAATGGAGGATCGCCAGCCAGAGCATGCGTGACCAACAGGTCTCCGTCATCAGTCAATCCGGTACGCTTGCGAATCTTGTCCGCTACACTCTTCACTGCCTCCTGGACCGCATGAAAATAGTTGTCCGCGAGCAACTCCTCACGGCAAAATCTGAGAACATCGGGATGTACTCCCCGCCCTTCCAAATCAGCCCGGAGATCCTTGGCGCGGCGTTGCGCTTCCGAGAGCGTACGGGCCGGATCGCAACCTAATAGAGTCCCTGTGGCATCCATAATGAGCCCGCAGAACGATAGGGCCTTATTCAAATTGGCTCTCATTGGTTCATAGCGTGTGGATGCCCGCGCATACCGCTCCGGCTTCATGGCATGGCGGATGAATGCAAGGATAGCCCTGCGATCCTTTCTATGGTTTTGACTTGTGGCAAATGCGTTGTACAGACGGTGCCGTTTTGTAAGGGCGGGATCCGGGTCACTCATTTTGCAGGTTCTGAGAAGATGCGCGATTTCTGAGCCGGTTAATCCATTTTCTGTATCCCCAAGCGCGGCAGCAATCGCCTCCAGCTGGCTTTGAGTGAAGACCGGTATCCCTGTCGAACCCATATACCCTTCACTAGATTGGTTGAACGATCCTCAAAGTGCCCAATTTAGACGCGGCGGCAGGACTTGAACCTGCGCCCTTCCTGCCCATAGAATCAGGGTCTCTTAGTCTCCTGAATCGTCTGTCGAAAGCAGGACGCTCTTTCCGCTGAGCTACGCCGCTTTGGTAATCACACTGCCGCAAGGGCTACGCGCCTGCGCCCTGCTCGTTTAGAGTCTTCCTCGGCGCGTCGTTTCTTTTCAGCCAGCTTTTCCTTGGCATAAGGCAACGCTTCCGCAATCAGGCCGTCGAAGTGATAGATGTTTGTTTTGCTGCCCTTTCCGGGTAGGCGGCGCTGCTGACGGCGGATGAAGCCCGCTTTTTCCATGGCGGCGATGCGGCGCTGTACGGTGCGCGGATCAACGTTGATTGCGGCGGCGATGGTTCTCTTGGATGGATGAGGCTTGTTGTCCGGCGTCCACCAGTAAGCGGCGAGGTGAAGCAGGATGTTCACATCCAGAGCATCGAGGCCAAGGGCCTTCTGGCGCTCGAAGATGACCGTAGGAATAGCCGTCCATCCGGCGTCCATGAGCGGCTTGCTCCACTTCTGCTCGTTGATGCGGAGTTCCTTCGCCCGCGAGATCGATTTGACCGATGCTTTGGCGTCCATAGAATCCCCTCCGAAGAATGTATGATCGTTAATAACATCGTTCTCCCTAATATTCAAAGGCGGACGCGCACGAGGGGGAGGCATATTTGTCCAGGGGCTCTTATCTTCTACGTTCTATGTTTTGGTATCTGTTGGGGTTACGTGTGCTTGTACGGTGTGTGATTTGGAAGGCGCGCGGGCCTGGGGGGAGGGAGGCAGAATGATCTTTCAGCGGGAGGCATTACCGTCCAGGGCGGGAGGTTCTGGTGTCTTCCCCAAATTAGTGATGTTAGGGGTGAAAGGTTAGTTCTTGAGGATCGGCTGGCCTATCGCACTAACGGAATCTCCTCCCACCGCGTTGTGTAGCGCGGGCTGCGGAAACCAGCTCGCATTGCCCACCGGACCTGGCTATCGTAAATAGAGCCACGCCTGATCGCCATTTGCGGGGAAACGATCGCCTTCTCTTTCACGAGGTTATTGAGGGCATGCCGGGTAACGCGCAAGTGCTTCGCGGCATCGGTTACGCTGAGGCCGAGAGGCTCAAGGCACTCCTGTTTTAAGATCCTTCCTGGATGCGGCGAGTTCTTCATGTACATAGCGTCAGAGCGTGCTGACGTGCTGAAGCGCACGACGAACTGCTGCCGGATTCTGGTTGATCACGATCAGGTACGCTTTGGCAGGGCCCTCTGGCGAGCGGTCGCCCGATTCCCATTTTTTCAGGGTCGGGACGGGAATGCCGAATGTTGCGGAGAAATCCTGCTGAGTCATTTTGAGGCGGCTGCGGATTTTCCGCACGTCGATGTCCGCGGTGCGGATAGTGTGCACCCTACCAGACGCTTTCCCCTGCAGCATGTCGAGCGCGTCCTTCGCGCCGGTGATGATTTGTTTGCCCGCCTTGGTCATTTTCTCATCTCCTTTTTGATTAGCTGAACGATCTTGTACAGTTCGTTCTTCTCCGCCCCGGAGAGATTGGTTTTCTGGTTTTTGGCGAAGATTGTAAACGGGATAAGCGGATTGCCTTCAGAATGATAGTAATAGATCACACGGAACCCCCCGCTTTTCCCGCTGCCCGGCCGCGCGTAGCGGATTTTCCGGACGCCTCCGGTGGCGGGAATGATGTCGCCCTTGAGGTAGTTACGGGCAAGGAAATCGATCAGGTCGTCATAGTCGGCCTCGTCCATCAGGGAGAGTGCAAGCGACTCGAAGGATTTCGATGTCTGAACGGTAATCATCAGACTCAATGGTACCCAATGGGTCCCTTCCCGTCAAGAAGAATGTACCCAATGGGTCCCTTTGCCGCTTGCGTGCGGCCCGTCAGGGCCACGCCGAGCCAATCCCACGGTCGGAGAGACTGATGCGCGCCCTGCCTCCCTCCTGCTCACGGCATGGTCGTTCAACTTACTGAATTGTGCAGATCTACCCAGGTCCGATAGTGATTCAGTTGCGGCTTGGCAAGTGTCTTGGCAGTCTCAACGGGGGTCGATGTTCTAATGTTTTGTGCTCAACCAGCGCGTCCTGTTCAGACCTAAGATTATCGGGAGCCTCGTCTGGACCAACTTGTAATCATTAAGCAACAGGATGCGATTCGGCGGGGTCATGCCAGACACAGCATGGACGCCAACGACCATTTCACCGTGATCACCGTCCCACCACCAGGTGGGAGTCCACCCGCAACACGTCCCCGATCTTTCTGGTCCGTGTGGTCATATTGGCCAAGCCATAGCCCCTCGCTCGCCGATCGGCCGGGGTCTCGATATCCCTCACTCCTTTTCTTACTGTTGTTTGATATAGAAGCGCGCCAACGTCGGCAAATGATCGCTGACAGCTTCCTTGACCTCTTGCAGCACCTTCACCACAGCCTTATCTTTCATGGACCCGGCCCGCGCCAACGCTTCCTGAATGGGGACCCACTGCACCACCTTTGCAATCTGCTGATCCACAACCTGGTCGGCCGAGGCCAAGGTCACCGCGGTTAAATCAATCCGTGAGAGAAACCGATCGTTCCGGTTCGCCAGCCACAGATACGAGTAATCGCTCGGATCGTTAATGTCACGAAAATGCACAGGCGCTGCCGGCTCGTCTTGGGCACTGGCGGGGACGCCAGGCCGCCCCTGGATCAGAGCATTTGTCGATGTAGGAAAGGCCCTGGTATAGCATCTAGCACCCGGACCTATAGGAGCAGCGAGAATCTTTTCCGAGCGCGTGGTGGTCTTGTCAAGATTGGTAGACAAGTGCTATACCAGGGCTCAATAGATACCCTAGGCCAAGAACCCCTTTCCCGTAGTAGCGAGGAATCCGTGTCCGAGCAGCCCATCACCTCCCATTCAGCTCCTCCGTCGGCCCTCGACTATGACGAGGCTGCCACCTGGGTCACGCAGTTTCTCTCGAGCTGTGAGGTGGAACTCGCCACCGAGACCCTCGATACCTATCGGCGGAAACTCTCGCGGTTTCTTTCCTGGTGGGCGAGCCTCGCTCCCCGTCCACTCTGTACCGCGCAATTGGCGTTTCGCTATGCCCGCCACCTCGAGGACCAAGCCGGCTCCAGTCGATCCCACAATCTCCATTTTGCCGTCCTCCGACGCTGGGGCTGGTATCTCGTCACGCAAGGGCGTCTCGAGACCAATCCGTGGCAGCGGGTCGTGCCCCCACGCCAACCGATCCAGTTGTCGACCGACTGGTTAGTCTTTCGGGAAATCAAACAGCTCTTACAGAGTTTCGACTGTGACAAACTCAGCCAGCACCGTGACGCCGTCCTCTGCCGGCTGATGTTAAAAACCGGCGCGCGAGAAACGGAACTGGCGCGAGCCCGTCTCAAAGATCTCCGGCCCATCGGGCCGGATGGAACAGAAGCCTGGCTGACGCTCCAGAGCAAAGGGAAGCAGACGGAGGAACCCGTGCTCCTCGTGGCGTCGCTCAAACAGGATCTGGACGATTATCTGCGGCGGCGCTATCCGAGCGGCGCCTACCCTCCCGACGGGCCCCTCTTCACCACGTACACGGACGACGACGAACGGCCGATGCCACCGAGAGAAATGCGGCGCCGCATCACGGCCGCCTTACGCCGCGCCGGGATCAAACGGCCTGGCATTACGCCCCTCTCTCTGCGGCACACCGCCGGCAAGCAGGCCTTGGCTAAAAAAGCGCCGCCGGTGGCCGTCCAAGAGATGCTGCGGCATGAACATATCCGCACCACGAAACGCTTGATCGACCAGGAACATCGCCGCGCCACGGCCGCCGAACGGTTTCTCTCTCATTACTAAGCTTAGGCCAGAGAGCCCACGGCTTTAGTCGTGGGATGAATGGCTCCTAACTCGTTTTCTGATCCGCAATGTAACGAAGAATCGTCTCTGACGACACATTTCCCGCTGACGACACAAAATAACTTCGCGTCCACAAGCTTGGTAATCGTCTCAGGGAGGGGAATTCACGTCGCAACACATGAGCCGACACCCCTTTGATCCTGAACATCAGTTGATCCGGCGCCCAGTGAGGATCCGCATTGAGAAACAGATGCACATGGGCCGGCATCACCTCTAACGCCAAAACCTTACATCCCAATGCGCTGGCCGCTTTTTGAATCAGCCCATCCGCCCGCGCCGCCACAGCGCCGACCAACACTGAGCGTCTGCGTCGAGGGACCCAGACAAAGTGATAATTCAAGAGGGGCTCTGAACCGATGACAAGCACGTCACACCCCGTTCGCAACGTCGGCCTGCGCTTTCGTCTCGATCCCACTCCGGCGCAAGCGGCCATCTGTGTCCGTTTCGCCGGTGCGCGCCGTTTCATCTGGAACTGGGGCCTTGGGCAACGGAAGGCGCATTATGAAAGCACGAAGGCCTCACTGTCTCTCACGGAACTCGGCAACCGCTTGACCCACCTCAAGCGCCAACCGGAGACCACCTGGCTCACCGAGATCGACAGTCAGTTATTGCAACAGGCTCTTCGAGATCTCACCCACGCGTTTCAACGCTTTTTCGATCGCACCGCTCGTTTCCCGCAGTTCAAATCGAAGAAACACGATCGCCTGACATTCCGCATCCCCCAACGCATCAAAGTCCAACCAGGGAAGGTCAGACTTCCCAAAATTGGGTGGGTGCGTTTTCGACAGTCCCGAGCCATCGAAGGCCGTATCACCTCGGCCACCGTCTCGCAAGATGCCTGTGGACACTGGTGGGTCGCCTTGATGACAGAGCAGCCAGTGGCCCCGAAACCACCACGACCGATTGATCCCAACAACATTCCCGGGATCGACGACGGTGTGAGGGACCTCATCGTCCTCACCACTGGCGAGAAGGTGGCCGCACCCCGATTTCTGCGACAGGGTGAACGACGCCTCAGGCGTGCCCATCAGGCCCTGTCCCGGACCCAACGAGGCAGTCACAATCGCACGAAGGCCCGGCGACGTCTGGCCAAAACCTATCAGCGCATCGCCAATCAGCGACGCGATTTTCTCCATCAGCTCTCCCACCGACTTCTCACACAGTTCGATGGTCTCTGCATCCAGGATCACGAGCTCCGTGGGCTTGCGAAAACCAAGCTGGCCAAAAGTCTCCTGGATGCGAGTCTCGGGGAACTGCGACGGCAGTGCCGATACAAGGCCCAATGGCGCGGGAAGGTCTGTCTCGACATTGATCCTCGCTATGCCTCCACGCACATCTGCTCCAGCTGTCTCGCACAGCACCGCGGATTAACGTTGGGGGATCGCGTGTGGACCTGTCCGGCCTGTCAGACTACACATGACCGGGATCTCAACGCCGCGCAGAATATTCGTCGAGAAGGGCTACATCACTACGTCGCCGTGGGACACACGGAGACACCAAACGCTTGTCGAGAGTCGGTCAGCCTCCGCCACCGGCGGAGCACGACTCGTGACGCAAGAATCCCACGGCTTCAGTCGTGGGAGTGTCAATAAGCCACACGACACCCGTTGCCCATAGCCCGCTCGAGCACGAAGGACCTCCGTCCGTCGCCGGCTGGAATCCTGGGCGACACTTCTTCAACACGACTCCACGCCATGCCGAGTGCCAGTGATGTCCCATTTGCTGATCCAGCGAGGAATCGATGCCCTCAAGACGTCCCAGCCAATACACGATCACCACCGCCACTGCTGCTCTTCCCACCGCACCCCCGATGCCAGGTCCTCCATTGCCCGATCCGGTTCATCAGACCCACATCCCCAGAATCAAGCTCATGGCCATTCGAGAAGCCTCGCTTCCGTACCCAGCTCGGCGGATCTCCCATAGCCAACACGTCTTCGAGTTGCTCCACGACTACTTTCACGGCCATGATCGTGAGGAAATGCTCGCGATCCTTCTGGACAGCAAGAACTGCATCATCGGGCTCCATACCATCTCTATCGGCTCACTGACTCTGTCCATTGTGCATCCGCGCGAGACATTCAAGGCAGCTGTCCTCATGAACGCCGCCGGTCTGATTCTCGCCCACAATCATCCCAGCGGGGATGCCACGCCCAGCTCAGAAGATCGCACACTCACCGCGCGACTCACCCAAGCCGGAGATCTCTTGGGAATCAGGGTGCTCGATCATGTCGTGGTTGGCGACAACCGCTATGTCAGCTTTGCCGACCAGGGCTGGCTCGTACCGACCTCGTCCGCTTAAGCGGAAAGGCCCGGCCTCGGATCGTAATAGCACTATAGGACCTATGCGGACATCCAGCCCCCCACAGCGACGACGAGCCTCGCTCAGCGACCGGCTGCCCGAGCTGGCCGCGGAATGGCACCCAACCCTCAACGGAGCGCTCACCTTCGACCAATTAAGCACCGCTTCCACCATTCCCGTCTGGTGGCAATGCCTCCGGATGCCCACACACGTTTGGCAGGCCTCGCTCAAATCCCGCTATAGTAAGCACAGCGGCTGCCGACGCTGCCGCCTGGCTCTGAGAACCTATCAGGGCACCGCGTTTTGCAACCGGACGCTGGCCGTCACATCCCCGGCGATCGCCGCCACGTGGCATCCCACAAAGAACGGCGCCCTCACCCCCCACGATGTCACCCTCAATTCACGCTATCGGGCGTGGTGGCAATGTCCGATCGATCCGACGCATGTGTTTGATACCACCGTCAATAATCGACGGCGGAGCGGATGCCCGTATTGCGCCGGCCATCGCATCCGAAAAACCAGTACGCGACAGCGCAGCGCTGACCAGCTGCTAACCACACTTCCGCACCTGGCGAAAGAATGGCATCCGGATCTCAACGAGGATCGCACCCCGGCGAATTTCTCCACCGGATCCGCACTCATCGTCTGGTGGCAATGTCCTCGAGACAACAAACACACCTATCTCGCCAGTATCCGTTCCCGAACCCGCCTGAAGTTCCCGGTCTCCTGCCCCGAATGCCGACGCATCAAACGCGAGCTGATCCGCCTCCATCGGGAAGCGCATACCCCTATGGTAGTGAGGTAATCAAACGTGCATGAACCGGTTTTTCGCTGTTGCAACCCCGAAGAACCCTCCGGTATAGTTTCGCCCGTGCACGTTTGATTACGTCTGTGTAATCGGCCACTGAGGCGAGATGCAAGCTCCTCCGATCTCGGATCTCAGACGTTCTTCCACATCCGACACGCCGGGGTCCCCTGGCACCGCCATCACCCCGGCCTTTGTCCAAGCCCTCACGGCAGCCCGGCCACTCCATCCAAAACAGGTCCAACTCCTCGCCTTCCTGACGGCCCACCGGCATCCGCACACCCCTGAGCACACCACCCCGTTAAGCTATGCCCACATTCATCACGGAACCGGCGTTTCAATCGACCACATCCGGCGCAATGGCTTGCAGGGCTTGTTCCGGAGCGGGCTGATCAGCGTCGTCTCCCAGACCTTTGCCGGCACGATCTATCGCCTGACGTTTGACCACGCCACAACAGAGGCACTCATCACGCATCTGCAAGTCACGCCGGCGGGGTCCGGAAGTAGCCGGGCACCCCATCCAGGGCCAATGCCCCAAGACACGATGCCCTCCTTCCAGACGATCGAAACCCACTTGATCCTGTTACAGCAGATTCATGAGCAACGCCAGGAGCTCGTACGGCAGGAATTTCTCTCGCATCTGACTCCAGGCCAACGGCAATGGCTCGCCGCCCACGCCAAACGAACCGTTGATGCCCAGCACGATATCCGTATCCTTGGGCACCGTGTCCCTCACTATGAGGCACAGCGACGAGCGTTGATCGATGAATGGATCTCACGGCAACGGTACGGAGAAGATGTCCCTTCCCATGGGTCACAGATGGAATAGCTCCATACCCGCAGAGCATTCTCCTGAATACACCTGCTCGATTTGTTACGATCTTGACACCACCACCGCATCCCTATACAAGTACGACACACAACGCACGAGGAGTCTATCGATGGCAAAATCCTTAACCAAATCCCAAATCGCCGATCATCTTGCACAAAAGTCAGGCTTGACGAAAAAAGCCGTCATCCAATTCCTTGCTGACTACGCCGGGCTTGCCTATCGAGAAGCCAAAAATGGTTTTCCGATTAACGGACTAGGAAAGCTTGTTCTCCGTAACCGGAAGGCCAGAATCGGACGCAATCCTCAAACCGGTGAAGAGATCAAGATTCCGGCCAAGCGGGTGGTCAAGTTCCGTATCGCCAAGGCAGCCAAGGATGCCATCCTCGGCAGTAAATAATCCTCAACAAGCATACTCTCCATAAGAGAACCTACCCGCTGAATCATCGCTTGTCGGAAGTTCGTGTAGCCGGCAAAGCAATGGCTCAAGACAGGATTCTCTGCAACCTTCCCACGGTCACAAACCGAGTGGTTCTCACGCCTTTTCCCCCGGCACGGAGCCCCCGGCCTTCAGGCCGTGGAGGATGTCAATCCAAAGCATAATCTATTCCCCATCCGTTTCACTCAAGCATGCTGAACGCTGAAGCATAGTTTTCGATCCGACGAAACTATGCCTTTAAACGGCCACGCCCCCATCCCCTGAAACACCGGCCTCCTCACTCTCACGATCGTCCTCATCAAATTCAGTGCCTACCCACCCCCATCAAGGAGCACATGCTGCCATGCAATCCAGGCGACAGACTTACTCCCGACTTCACCATCATTCTCGATCATCCACATCGCTCAAAGACCCCTATCTCGATCGCCTCACCCGTTTCTGGACCCTGCATGACCGTATTCGCGTGACTCAGGTTCGACAGCGTACGCGCCAGATGAAACATGCTTCCATCTGGCAAACCATCCAAAGCTCCGTCGCCGCCATACCAGCATAAGCGGCAGCAGCTCGCGTTCAAGGCAGCCGATCTTCCGCTCCCACATCCAATAGTTGCCCCACCCAAGGAGATTTATTCATGTCCATGCCACGTTGCCCACGATGCAAAGGCCTCCTCGTCCTAACCGCACAAGAGGATAAACCAATCCGCTGTGTAAACTGTGCCGGCCGCTTTCATTACGTGGATGTGACGCGCCATGAGACCATGACACCAGAGCGGAAACGACGTGGGACACGCCCCGTGAAAAAACAGGAAGTACTCTCTCGGTCCACATAACGATCAGGAGAAACTACACCCTGGGAGACTCGGAGACATGACCGGCACCACCTATCGGCAATTCCTCTAGTACGCCCCCGGCCCCTTTGCACTCTACCTGGTCGACACAGAGTCCACTCCGCACCCGCAAGTGGTATGGCTCATCAAAACGAGTCGCGCGCTCATTGAGACACTGGGCCCTCTGCCCTTAATCGGAGTCCACAACGGAATATTTGACAGCCCTTCGGCCGTCGTAGTCCTGTCCATGATTAGCCTTGGAGCACCATCCACGAACACATTGTTCGAGTGCTGGATGAACGGCTGTAACCAGAACCATGACGGACTTCGGGCAATACAAGTCCTCCAATCCCAACCGAGTATTCTTCTCCATCTCTTTGATGAATCCGGCAATGAACGTCGAGCGCTTCGCATCGACAACACCTTTCAGACCTTCTTCCATCAATGCGAATGTTGCATCACAAGCCGAACACCTTGGGCCATGTCCACATTTGACACTGCCAAAGCAGAAATCTATCTGCGATACCCATCAATAGATGCCCTCTGGACGGCTCTGACCGCCTGACCACTCATAGGAAAGGAACCAGTTCATGTCACATACAGTCGAAATCAAAGATCTCCTCATCCGCGACCTGGCCGCGTTAGGCCGTGCGGCCACGCGTCTTGGTCTGGAACTCGTCATGGGTCAAACCAACTACCGTTGGTACGGGACCGTGGTCGGCGACCATCCGCTCCCCACCGGTTTCACCAACCAGGACATCGGGAAGTGCGAACATGCGATCCGAATTCCAAACCAACCGGACGCATACGAGATCGGGATCGTCACCCGACGAGACGGGCTCCCTGGCTATGCCCTACATTGGGACTTCTGGAATGGCGGCTATGGTCTCACCGACCGAATCGGCCAGGACGGAGAACTTCTCCGACAAGCGTACGCTCTCGAAGTCACCCTCGGTCACCTGACGGCGATGAATCACTGTGTCCTGAATCAAACACAGTTGGAAGATGGGTCAATTGAACTGGAACTTGGACAGATTGGAGCCTAGAAATGACAACGATCCGCGTACTGATCAAGAAATCCGGCGCCGTGACCGTTGATGTCGTCGGAGGACAAGGGGCCGCGTGCAGCACCCTCACCAAACGCCTAGAAGACGCACTTGGGCAGCCCTCACAACAAACCATCAAGCCGGAATTTTATCAAGAAGCAGTCAGCCAACATGACATCATACAGAGTTAAAATTACCCGAGACGGCCGCCTGCACTTTATCTACCATGACCTTCTTCAACCACTCTTTACCCTCGGTCACACACACATCACTCGAGCGTCTCATGTCGAATCGACCTCAAGCAACACATGGATGGCCGATCTTGGACCGACCCAAGGACCCATCCTGGGCCCGTTCCAGACCCGATCCGAGGCGATAACCGCCGAGCATGACTGGCTCATCGAGAATTGGCTGAGAACGACTTACACCTAATGAGGTCCTCATGACGGCGCAAGCCCTCCAACACTTGCAACCAGGCCAGCGCTACCGAGTCCGGGCCAAAGGACACCGAACCCACACCAGAATCTTTCTCTATCACGAGACACGCTTCGGGAACATTCCCTGCGCGGTATTCAGCGCACAAGTCCGAGGTCCGCTTGATGTCCAGGTCCTCGCGCCAGGCCGCATACGCTATAATGGGTCAACCCCTCCACGGAGCGAACTCAGCGTGCCCCATTATGACCTCGATTTCTGCGACCCGATCGGCCCGATCGGCCCTTGCCGGAGTGACCATTCTTCGTTATCATAATCGCATGGATCCTGGATCCCTCTTGATCCAACTCCTCTTAGTCCAACGCTTAGCCCAAGGCCCTGGGCATATCCAAAAAGTGTGCGCTCAAACAGCCGATCCCATCGCCTGCTACGATGAATGGCGTAACACCCGCGATCTCGGCGATGCCGTGATGATGGGAAATTGGAACGTGCTCCCCTACAAACCCGGATCGTTCTACCACTATCAAGATCCTGAACCATTACCCCCAGCCGTTCGTCCAACCTGCGAGCGCCGCTCGACTCCTCCGCAAGCTTGTTATTAACGTAGTGCGGCTCCTCGACACGGACACATACCGATCTCCGAGATCCTTTTCTTGGCATCGACGCCATCTCACGATTCATCCATTCCGTTTCACCTAATTTGAAAGGAGACTACAATGCCAGGATTCAACAAGACCGTGCTCATGGGCAATCTCACCAGGAACCCTGAATTACGATTCAGTCCATCTGGGACGCCGATCGCATCGTTTGGGCTTGGCATCAATCGTCGCTGGAAACAAGGAGAGGAACTAAAAGAAGAAGTCACCTTTATCGACATAGTCGTGTTTGGAAAACAAGCTGAACATTGCGGGCAATATCTGACAAAAGGAAACAGTGTGATCGTGGAAGGACGGATCCAACAGCGGCGCTGGGAAACTGAAGACGGTCAGAAACGAAGCAAACACGAAGTCGTCGCCCAAACCGTGACCTTCCTCCCCAAAGGAACCCACCAGCCAGAATCACATCCGGCGGAAGACCAAGAACCTGAAGAAGTCCCCGCCTAAGTGCGCATCACCCGACATGCCAAGCCAGGTCTTCCAGAACGAAACCATTGTCTTCACGCTGATCCAATCAAGGAGCACCTACGCCATCGGTGCCAGAGGGATCTTTTGTCTGCCGTACCTTCGGAAACTACATGCGGCCGACACAAGCATCCCTATCGAGACTCTCGTTGGGATTCCCATCCCTCATGATGGCGAATTCTTTGAATGGTCCGGTAGTGTTTATGTAGAGTACGATGAACCAAATCTCCTGACACCGAATCGCCTAGAATGGTCTGGATCCATCAGTAAAATCGAACCGACCGTGATCGGACACTACCTTCTGTCCACAGACGACACCATGGGGCCCATCGACCCCAACGCCACCGGATCCACACCCACATTCCCCTCCCACTGAGCGACTCCGTTCTACTTATGCATTCCTCCTACCCTACGTGGTTCCCATGCGTCCCAAACTCTGGCTTCTTCCGGTCTTATTTGTCATCCCAAGAAAGTCATCAGACGAACAGACTGTTGCTATCGTCCAAGCCAACGTCGCCAGCCAAGAGCTGGTCATTCAACGATTTGACCTACAGATCAGCCCTTCCCCATCCCCTTTCGGCAGAACGTAATAGGTTGTACCGATATCTACCGGCTGGGAGGTCAACTACCCCCGACTCATCCCCTGACTGAAGTCAGGGGTTTCCTTGCGGAGGATCTATGAACACGAAGATGGGGAACCACACAGAGACAGGCAGTCAGAACGGAACAGGCCCCCACCCCACCGAGGGGTCCCCAATTACTCTCGACCATATCCGCGATCTGCTGGCTGAATTGGAATGGTTCTACACCCGGGATTGGCCGAACATTGCCAGCGATCGCAAAGTCGCACAAGCCCTGAGTCGACGATCCACCCGCGCCGCCCTCTATGCCGAGGACATCCGGACCGATATCCTCATTCGGATCCAAGGAACCAACATCGGGACTGTCCCAGCCACCGCTGTCCCCCCCCTACCCTCCCCCCACCGCCCGCCCCAACCCATACAC
>CAZOHW010000002.1:0-53237 GCA_964579525.1 uncultured Nitrospira sp.
ATGCTGTGGTCGTTCACATCCAGAGCCTGCCGCAGCCGTTCGCCGGCTTGATCGAAGGGGGGCTCGGGAAGCTGGAGTGAAGCTTCGGTGCCGACATGAGGCTCATGATGATGCAAGCGACTACCCCTGCTCGTCGGTCTTGCGCTCATGGCAGCGCCGGCCGCCCCCGCGCTCAAGCGGCGGCGGCCGCCCCGGCCGGGGCTGGTGTCCGGCACATTGTGTCTCTCTGCGCGAGCAGTGGTCTGCTTTCGCGGCGACGGCAAGCCATAGACACGAGAGCTGAAATGCACGTCCATACCCTCACGACTCTTTCCCCTGAGGGCGTCAGAACCAGGTTTGAAGCAGCCGGCGACACTCGCTCAGAGCCCTCCACCGGCTCACGCCGGCTGATCTATGCGAAGGATCGCGTGCCGCCGAAGTTCTTTTTGACCGGTATGCCGGTGACGCCTCCCGCGGCGGCCGAAGTGTCGGTCACCGGACGATCGAGCGGCGCCGATGTGGTGCTCCGACTCATGTGGGGACCGCTCCCCGCTCCTTTCCCCCGCGCCCTCGCCGGCCTGGGCGCGCTCCTCGCGCTGCTGCTCGCCGGCGCATCCGACGGCACGTGGGGCGACTGGCTTGGGGCCTCCCTGCTTCTGCTTCTCCCGCTCGTCTTGCTGCTCTACCAGCGGCAAGGCGAGCGGGAGCTACAATCCCGTCTCAGCGGGTTGCTCGACGGCGCGCGGTTCACGCCGCGTCCGCATTAAGCTCAAGAGGACCAGGCCTTCGTCTGCTCGTCAAAGGAGCGTGAATCGAAAGAGGCGGGCCCGGCGTCGGCCGAGGGCTGGACCGGGGTGCCGCCGGATGCTCGACAGCGGCCGCCATCCGCGGCGAACCGGTCACTCATCTGACGCCGGTGATCCTGAGTCCGCTCGGAGCGGGTGGGGGAACGGCGCCGGCCGGAGGCGAAGGCGACGAGGCCGGTGGAAAGGGCGGCGGCGAGGCGGTCGCCGGATAGCTCGACGCCACGTTGCTGGCACCCGATTCGTTGCCGGCCAAATCATAGGCCGTCACAAAGTAATGTTGAATCACCGCCGGCGTCCCCACATTCAGCGACGTCGTTTTTCCCAGCACCGCGACAAGCACCGCTCCCGGTTCGCCTTTGCCGCAAGGTAATTGCGAGCAGGCGTACACCCGGTATCCCGCCAAGTCGGGTTCTCGGTTCGAGTCCCACACCAGGGTCCCGCTCATGGCCGGACCCGCCGACAGAATCAGCGCACACGAAATGGCGGCGGCGGCACGCTTCATGAGTGGTCCCTATCAGTGCTCCGGCTGGGAGATATCGTCCGGCGTTTCGCGGGAACCATCCTACCTTGACACCATCACGCCTGGCCTCAAGACTTCCTTAAGTTTTGATGAGATTTGTCCGGCCTCACGGTCGGGTGAGCGCGGGCTAGCGTCCCTTCGAATCGGCGATCTCTCTCAGGATCTGTTCCGCTTGCGGCTTGTACTCCCTCGCCCAGGTATAGGCGTAGTGCGGGCGCTCGGCGTGGATCACGGCTTCGAGCTGGCGTCTCGCTTCGTCCATCCGGCCCTGCTTCCGATACAGCTTGGCGAGGAGCAGGCGCGCCTTCGTGTAGTTGCCGTCGGCCGCGATCGCGCGCTCCAGATACTCCTGCGCCTTCTTGTCATCCCCGCCCAGGAACCACGGCAATTCGATCAGCATGCCGCCCATCATCTGGAGCGCCTGGGCGTGTTTCGGATTCAGTTCGATGGCCCGCAAGGCACAGTGCTTGATCTCTTTGACGACCAACGCGGCGTTCGTGACGCCCTTGAGCCGCTCGGCGCTGCCGATGTTCACCGCATGAAAGAAATGCGCGTCCGCGTTCGACTCATCCATTTCAAAGGCCCGCTTCGCCGCCTTGGCCCCTGCCTCGTAGGCCTCCAGCCGTTTCGCAGTGTCTTTGAGCCAGTCATCGGCGAGATCGAAATAGGCCTCTGCCAGCCGGACCAATAGAGCGGGAGACGGCACGCCTTCCCGCACGCGAATCAACAGGGCTTGCAGGTCGCCTTCGAGCGACTGCGGATAGCCGGCCGGCATCTCGTGGCGTTGGGCAAATGTTGGGATTGCTCCGATGAACGTGACGAGCACCACCCATCTGCCTATCATCCAGATGACTGACTTCATTCTACCTCTCTACTATCCATGAACTCGGTGATGGCTTCCACGGCGGCTTCGGGATTCGTGTACATCGCGAAGTGGCGGCCCTCGATGATTCGTACCTGGGTCGACGGCCGCACGCGTGCAATTTCCTCGACGTTGCCCCGAGGGACGATACCATCCTCGCTGCCGGCGATGCATAACACGGGATGCGGACAGTCCCGCAACAGGTCTCGTGCGTCCACTTTGAGCAACGCCCTGATGCGTGCCGCCACCATGCGGGCACTCACGCGATTCCACGTTTCCGCCTTGTCCATCCGAAGCCGGTCGTTCGGACCTCTGGAGAGCCACACGGGAATCCGGCGGCAGGCGCGAACCATCCAGATCGTCGGCGTGACGGCAGCGAACCGCAGCCGCGCATACATCGGACGGGGTGGACGTACAAAGGTCGCAGACAGAATCACGCCTTGCACCTTGTCTCGTTCAGCAGCCGCAAGCATGAGCGCCAGCGGCCCGGCGAACGATGATCCCAACACATAGAAACTGGGAATCTCCGACACTGCGTGGCGCACGATCGGAAGCAAGTCCGCATACTCATTCGCACCACGTGGCGGAAAGCAGACGACATGCGGCCGGACCCACTCCGGCAGTACCGCCAGCAGTGGCCGGAAGAAGACATCCGTGCCGTCGAGGCCAGGCAAGAGCACGAGAGTTGTCCGCTTCGACGTGCTTCCATGACGTGCCGACGAGAATTGGAGCGAAGAGGACGTTACCAAGCAGCCTTGAGTGCTCACAAAAGAATAGCGCGCCATCGCCATGCCTTCAGATGACGCTCCGGAGGAAGAGGAAGAGCAGGCCGGATATAGTGATCGACGCCGGGAGCGTCAGAAGCCACGTCAGGAGAATATTGCGGACCGTGCCTTGCTGAAGGCCTGATTTATTGGCCGCCATCGTGCCCGCCACGGCGCTGGAGAGCGTGTGGGTCGTGCTGATCGGCAACGCGAAATGTTCGGCCATACTGATCGTGCTCATGGCCACGAATTCCGCCGCTCCGCCCTGGGCGTAGGTGAGATGTTTCTTGCCGATTCGCTCACCGACCGTCACCACGATCCGCTTCCAGCCGATCATGGTCCCAAGCCCAAGCGCCAGCGCGGTGGCGACCTTAACCCAGGTGGGAATGAATTTGGTGGCTTGATCGAGCGCCCGCTTGAAATCATTCAGGATCTGCCGCTGCTCGGACGTCAGTGAGAGAAGTGCCTGCGTCTGAAGCAAACGAAGGGACTCGCCGACGAGATACATGTCGTTCCGGACGTTCGCCACTTCATCGGCCGGCACCTTGCCGAGCGACCGATACTGCGCCACGTTTTGTGAAATCTCCTGAGCGAGCGCCTCCATCGCCGGCCTCACACGCCCGGCATCGGTGCGCCTCCGGAGGAACTCGGTGAGCACCACTCTGGCCTCCGACGGCCCATCGACCGGCGGGTCGCTTGTTCGGTGCAGCACCACGATAGCCTGTTCCGTTGCCCGCTGGAACGCGGCGACATCCGATTCGCTGACGGCATGGTTGAGCGCATAGGCGGTCGGCACGGTTCCGATGAGGATCAGCATGATCAAGCCCATGCCCTTCTGGCCGTCGTTCGATCCATGCGCGACACTGACACCGGTGCACGTCACAATGAGGATGGCTCGAATCCACCAAGGCGGCGGCTGCCCCCCTTGCGGAGTGCGGTACAGGCTGGGCGTCGGTACGAGCCGCTTAGAGAGCCACAACAAGAGCGCCGCGCCGGTAAACCCGATCAAGGGCGACAAGAGGAGCGCCCGTCCCACATTGCCGACCTGATTCCAATCGACGCCGCTGGTGCCCGACGGTCCGGAGAGGTATTGATTCATCAGGCCGACCCCGACGATCGAACCGATTAAGGTATGTGAACTGGACGAAGGCAAACCGAAGTACCAGGTCCCCAAATTCCAGATGATGGCCGCGAGCAGCAGCGCGTACACCATCGCGAAGCCGGCGCTGCTCCCGACTTGAAGGATCAGCTCGACGGGTAAGAGGGACACGATCGTGAAGGCCACGGCCCCGGAGGACACCAACACGCCGAGCAGATTGAACAGGCCTGACCACACGACGGCCAGGGACGGAGACATCGAATTGGTGTAGATCACCGTGGCGACGGCGTTCGCCGTGTCGTGAAAGCCATTGACGAATTCGAATCCCAGCGCCACCAAGAGCGCCACTGTCAGGAGTGCAAAGGGAAACGAAAGCATGGTTCCAACACCGGTGAGGTCAGAGATCAGGTGGAATCCGACATAGCCCAGTCCGATCGCCAAGACAGACACGAAGAGCCCTCCCGCCAAGCCGACCTTGCGAGTGAGGAAGCCGGACCATGATGGCAGGGAGAACGCCAAGGACCATTTTTCGCGCATAAGACTGATCAAACCTGCTCCTACTTTCTCCGTTCATCTCATCAGACGGCTTTCGATGTTACATCCGATTCTCATCTTGATGAGGTTTGTGTTAACTCGCCAAAAGACATCTTTTCTCCTCTGATCCTGTTAACAGCGCGTTGCGCGTGTAACTCAATTGACGCCAAGACTTCACACGCTTTTTGCGCAATCGTCATGGCGCCGAAACACGGCCGCGATAGCATTGGCAGCATGAACTTCAGCGAAGCCTCACCATGTAGATGGAGGTATCGCGGGTGAATAAACCCGGCGCCCGTCCATTCTCGTATCGGACGGTGTGGATTTCCGATATCCATTTGGGCTTCCGCGGTTGCAGCGCCGATCACCTCCTCAACTTCCTGCGCTCCGTCGAGTGCGAGTACCTCTACCTGGTCGGCGACATCATCGACATCTGGGAAATGAAGAAACGGATGTTTTGGCCGCAATCCCACAACAATGTGGTGCGGACGATTCTGGGTAAAGCCAAGCACGGCACGAAAGTCGTCTATGTCCCTGGAAACCACGACGAGTTGCTGCGGGACTTCCACGACATGACGTTGGGCAACGTCCATATCGTCGAGGAGGCGGTTCACACCAACGCCGACGGCAGACGATTGTTGGTCACCCACGGAGACAAGTTCGACAGCGTGGTGCGGTGCTCGAAAGCAATCGCGATGCTGGGGACGCGGCTCTACGACTGGCTGCTCAAGGCCAATTATGTGGTGCACGGGGTCCGGCGGCGGTTCAATCTGCCCTACTGGTCGCTGGCAGGCTTCCTGAAACACAAAGTGAAGAACGCCGTGCAGTTCATCAGCAACTTCGAGCAGGCGGTGGCGTACGAGACCGCCCGCCTCGGCGTCGACGGCGTGGTCTGCGGCCATATCCACCGTCCGGAGATCACCAAGCTGAACAACGTCATCTACTGCAACTGCGGCGATTGGGTGGAGAGCTGCAGCGCCCTGGTGGAACACCATGACGGCAGTCTCGAACTGATCCGGTGGGCGGACACCGTCGCGAGCCTCAAGCGCACTCGCTTCGTGAAGAGTGATCGATTGACGTTGTATCCGGACGACGACCTGGTCGTCGCATGAACGCGCGGCCTGAGCGGAGCGCCGATCAGTGAAAGGAGAGTCTCATGTTTGACGACATCCTGCAGCGTTGGAGCGAATACGCGGCAACCGTCGCGAGAACCTGCGGATTCGAAGGGGCGCAGGCCGGGATTCTGATCGGGTTGTCCGTCTTGGCGGGGGCGGCGCTCCTCTACGCACGGCGGCTCGTGCGGGCGCTCCTGACGCTGAATGCAAGATCGTTGACTCCCACCGTCTCTCGAATGCTTGCCACATGGGTCAAGCGGAACGACTACACGGGAGAGGATTTCTTCCGAGCCGACGGCGCGGACCAGCCGACCGTGATGCGGCGGCAGCAGGCGCTCGCACGCCTCGCGGCTCACTTTCAGGAGACGTATCCGCAATCCATCGCCTGGGGGAACGCCATACGGGAGGGCCTCTCCGATCTGCGGTTTACGGACGCGGGGCGCGTCCCCTTTCCATTCGCGCGCGTCATGCGGGAGCAGTTCAACCTCTGCTCCGTGGTCACCGCCTCCGACGGACCGATGCTGCGCGATCTCGACGGCCACTGGTCCTTGGACGTCACCGGCTCCTACGGCGTCAACGTCGCCGGGTACGACCAGTACAAAGAATGGATGCAGCGCGGCTGGGAACGGGTCAAGGACCTGGGGCCGGTGCTGGGCCCGCTGCATCCCATCGTCGCCGAGAACATCGCCATGCTGAGGTCCATCTCCAAGCTGGACGAAGTCTCGTTCCACATGAGCGGCACGGAAGCGGTGATGGCCGCGATCCGGCTCGCGCGGTTCAACACGCGCAGGAAACTGATCGTGTGCTTCGCCGGCGCCTATCACGGCTGGTGGGACGGCGTGCAGCCGGGGTTGGGCAGCGAACGGGAGATCAAAGACTGCCTCACGCTGAAGGACGTCAATCCCGCTTCCCTCGCCGCCATCCGCCGGATGAAGCATGACATCGCGGGCGTGGTCGTCAATCCGATTCAATCCTTCCACCCCAATGCGCCGCCGCCGAGCGATGCGATCCTCCTGACCAGCGACGTGCGCAAGACCCAGGACGCTCATGCGCCCTATGCGCAGTGGTTGCGACAGTTGCGAGCGGTCTGCGCCGAGTGCGACATCCCGCTGATCTTCGACGAGGTCTATTCGGGCTTCCGCCTCGCGCCGGGAGGCGCGCAGGAGTATTTCGGCGTGCAGGCCGACTTGATCGTCTACGGCAAGACGGTCGGAGGCGGCATGCCCATCGGCGTCTGCTGCGGCAAAAAGGAGTTGATGCGGCGCTTCGATCCTGACCATCCGATGCGGCTGGCCTATGTCATCGGAACATTCTCGGCGCATCCGGCCGTGATGGGCGCGATGAACGAATTCTTGCGCTGGGTGACCAGGCCGGAAGCCAGGCAGCGCTACGACGAGGCGAATCGGCGCTGCGCGGAATGGGCGGCGGAAGTGAATCGCGCGTGTGCGACGCGCGCCTTGCCGGTCCGCGTGGTCAATCTGGCGACCGTCTGGACGATCCTCTTCCAGCAGCCGGGCCGGTACAACTGGCTGCTGCAATACTACCTGCGGGCGGAAGGCGTCACGCTCAGCTGGGTAGGCACGGGACGGTGCCTGAGCAACATGGCGTTCACGCAGGAACACTACGACGAGCTACAGGCGAAGTTGGTCACCGCCGCCTCTCGCATGCTGGTGGACGGCTGGTGGCTCGAAGGGCTGGACCAACCGGAACGGAGGAAGGCGATGAAGTCACGATTGATGTGGGAGATGATCGGCAGCCTCGTGCAAGTGCCCAGACCGCTCAAGACGTTTTACGCCGACGTCATGCGGCGCAAACACGACGATCACGTGGCCTCGCACAGCCATCCGCTGAATCAACTGTTTCATCTGCTGAGTTCGAGCGTGTTCATCTACTGCTACTTTCTGATTTTCACCGATCTCACCACCGCCGTCTCGGCGAGCCTCGCTGCGCTCTTCCTACGGCAATTCGGCCATGCGGTCATCGAGCCTCCCTGTCATGACAAGGAAGAATTGCTGCTGGGGTTCAACACGCCGAACAAGACCATGATCGTGTCGGCCTACTGTCTGATTCCGCTCGCCAACATGCTGGCGGCCGGAAGCTGGACCTTCGCCACCTTCATGGAGAAGTGGCCGATCATCGCCCAGCAGTGGTGGGGCTTGACGCTGGTGGTGGTGCTGGGCCGCGTGGCATATCTGGCCTGGCTCCACGATTTCCGGATTTCCATGATCTGGTTCGTGAAGCTGGTCACGGATCCATTCACGGACATCAAGGCCTATCTGCCTCGCACCGCGAGCGGGTGGCGGGCGTTCCTGCCGCCGTACGCGTTGAATCAGACCGCCCACAAACACTGATGACGGTCTGGACTTTGCTGACTGCGGCCGGCGTGCTGAGCCTCGAGCGGCTCTGGTATGCCTGGGTCTGGTATCACCCGGACTCGTTCCGCCGGTTCTGCTCGAAACCGGCCGTCGCCGTCTTCGGCGAGCCGGTCGACGTGCTGCGGAACTTCTTTCTTTGCTTCAAGACACTGCAGTTGGCGGTGTTCCTCGGCTGGTGCTATCTCCATGGAAACGGCACAATCATCCCGCCCGGCGAAGAAGGGCCATGGGTCGCAATGGGAGGTGTCTTAATCGCAATCGGTCAGGTGCTCAACGTAGGGGTGTTCGTTCAGCTCGGCAAGATCGGGGTCTTTTATGGAAACCGGCTGGGCTATCACGTCCCCTGGTGCCGGGGCTTTCCGTTCTCGCTGATGCCCCATCCCCAATACGTCGGCGCCGTGCTTTCAATCTGGGGTTTCTTCATGACCACGCGATTCCCCCACGACGATTGGTTCATCCTTCCAGTCCTGCAGACCGGGTACTACATGGCCGGCGCGTATCTGGAGCAATAAAGCGTCAGCTCCTGCCTGGTTACTACTCTTTTTGGTCTTGGTTTGCCGGAACGAGATTCAACCAGCGAGAGAGAACAGGACAGAGCCACATCAATTCCTACACCACCGGCTCTCTTCAACCAGCTCCAGCAACGACGCGAATCGTTCCGTCCAGTTCCGCCACGAATGCCGCCGCGCATAGGCCACGCAAGCGGCCGGGTTGAGCTTGAGTGCGCCAAGAATCGCCTGCCGCAGATCCTGATCCAGCACGCCGGTCTTACCGTTCTCCACCACATCGATCGGCCCGGTCACCGGGTAAGCCGCTACGGGCACGCCGCAGGCCATCGCCTCGAGCAGCACCAACCCGAATGTATCCGTCAGGCTGGGGAAGACGAACACATCGGCCGCGGCGATATGCGCGGCCAGCTCCTGTCCCAGCTTTTGTCCGGTAAATTTCACCTTGCAGTATCGATCTCGCAGCTGTTCCAGATCAGGACCATCCCCTACCACATATTTCGTGCCGGGCAGGTCCAGATTCAGAAACGCTTCGATATTCTTCTCAACGGCGACCCGCCCCATATACATGGAGATGGGCCTGGGATCGGGTAAATAAGACTTGGGGCCCGGCTGAAACAGATCGGCATCCACTCCCCGCGCCCAAATGTCCAGGTTCTTGAATCCCCGCTCTTGCAGCAATCGCCGCATTGACGGCGTCGCCACCATGGTCCGGGCGGCACGGCTGTGATATCGCCGCAAGTAGGCATATGACCAGTTGATGGGAACTGGAAATCGGGCGCGAATATATTCCGGAAACTGGGTGTGATAGGAAGTGGTAAACGGCACCGAGAGGCTGTGGCAGAGCGCTCGTGCGGCGTGGCCCAGCGGTCCCTCGGTGGCGATATGTACGGCCTGCGGACGAAACGCTTGCAGCGCCCGCCGGACGCCCATTTTCGGAAACACGGCAAGCCGGATCGACGGATAGGTCGGGCAGGGATACGTGAGAAAATTCTCAGGCGTGATGAAGAGGACTTGATGTCCTAACTCCTGCAAATGCCGCCCCGTCTGCCCAAGCGTGCGAACGACCCCGTTGACCTGCGGATGCCACGCATCAGTGACGATGGCAATTCTCATGTTCGTCCGGCTGCATTCGCGTTTCAACTACGCCACATCCAGGCGCGCCAGCCTGTTCCGATGCCCGGCGTAATCCGGCACGAGGCGCTGGTATTCCTGCGGCATGAGAGAAGAGGAGATCAAGAAGTCCGCAGAAGCCCTGTTGCAGGCGATGGGGATATTCCAGACGACCGCAATGCGAAGCAACGCCTTCACATCGGGATCATGGGGATGCGGCTCAAGAGGATCCCAGAAGAAAATCAGAACATCGACATCCCCTTCGCTGATCTTTGCTCCGATTTGTTGATCTCCGCCCAACGGACCGCTCTGCAGCCGCGTGACGGGAAGATCCAATTCCTTTTGAAGCAGCCTCCCCGTCGTGCCCGTGGCCAATAATGTGTGCGCGCTCAATGCTTCGCGATTGAACTTGGCCCAGGCGAGCAGATCCTGCTTCTTGTTGTCGTGCGCCACAATGGCAATAGTTTTTTGAGCCGCCATCGCGACAGTGTTGTGGTTCATATGTCCCTCCTTGTCATCGTCCCCCACTGATCGTAAGCAGTATGGCAGGGTCTTGTTACAGCAAGGTTTCGCGGAGATTCCTTGTATACTCATGCCCTTGCAAACCGTCCTGCGGCAGAACGACACATGATGAGGAGGGTGCTGGTGCTGCGATGATAAGCAAACCGGTTATGTCTCGGCCCTCGGTCTTTCACACCAGCGGCCGGGCCTCAATGCCATGCCGAGAGCGAACAAACCGATGATGATCAAAAAGAACAGACAAGCCAGCACCAGCGCGAACGCACCGCGCAGTTCGCCAATCATGAGGACTCACCTCCTGCGCCTTCCGGCGACGACGTCAACTCGGAAACGGTATCACTGGACGGAGCAGCCTCTCCCACATAGCGCTCAGGATCGATCCATTCCTCTTCGATGATTCCATCCCGTGGAAGCGTAAGCAGGTGGAGTCTGCCTCCGACGGCTCCGTTCTGGATGAAGAACCGCTCGGCATGATCGATCGTCAGGCGGACCGCAGTTTTGTATAGAGCTTTGGCGTCTTCAATGGAAAATGTCGAGAGGAAGCAGCTCTCCTGCTTGCGCAAGTGATTGGCCTTGCTTGCGGCACGCATTTCCCGGCGTTGCTTCTCTTTCTCGAAATGCGGGCTGGTGTCCAATAACAGCGCAGCCACGCCGTCCTCTCCCAGAAATTCTGCGCCGCAGTCCTGGAAGCTCAATTTGCCCGTTCGCTCCGCGACCAGGCGCCAAGTGCCTTTGCGTGATCTGTCCCAGCGAATTTCGCGAACCGTTGCGAGGGGCGTGGTCCCATCGAAGCCGGCGACCACGATGGAGACCACATGCTTGCTCCCGGGAGGGGGCAAGTTGGCCGACTTTACAGGGACGGCACCCGCATGCGCTTCATACGCCTGCTTCAGTTTCGCGATCAAACGGTCCGCACGATCCTCTACCGACAGGGCGTTGGAAGATCGCCGCAGCGCTTCGCAGGCTTCCTGAAAGCGACGGTGCAGCGAACGGTCCTCTCCATACCACCCCTCAAGAGCAGCCACTGCGCGCGGACCTAATTGGCAGGTTTTCTCTACGCGGGTCGGAGCTGGCGCACTCGACCCCCACAGGACTGAATCGGCCCCGACCACAATCCCGGCGGATGTGATGAAGATCCCGATCAGCGTACCAAACATGGTCTTAGTGTATTCGGGGATCCGTCACGGCTACGTTGCCGCTTGCTCATGATCCTGTAACATTCCGCTGCCCGGGGAGTTGGGCGCGGCGTTACGTGATCGTACATTTTGCGAAAACATGAGGTAACACGTTCGTCCTTTTGGCAACCCTCCGTCGAACGCGAGATCTTCTTGAGGTAGCATGAAGACCGGAGGACTGATGCGGATCAAATGGATGATTATCTCAGTCGTGTCCTGCCTCGCTATGTCGATGCCTCTGACCGGCGCGTTCCCGGCATCGCAGCAGGGCGAGAGCGACGGGTCGGCCTTCCAAGAAGACAATGCTGAAGATAGCATCGCGCTTCGCCTCCTCGCGGCGCGGCCGGTCATGTGGGAGCAGACCGGCTCGAGAGCGCCCACGGACACAAGGTCGACTTCGAGCAGGCGGTCCCATCGATCTAAAGGCGCTGATTGCGCACATTCGGAGCCTGCCTCAGCCCTTTTCTGCTCCCAAGGACCGCCGCATCACGAGAGTGAATTAATGCAGAACAGTTGCGATCTACACTAGACTTAAGGAAGTCGTTACAGAAAGATCTCCTCGAAGATCGAGCACTAATTGGTTTTTAGTTTGTATCCGAGCCCCCGCACCGTGACGATGAGATCGGGATGTGTCGGGTTTCTTTCGATCTTGTGGCGTAGAGCGTGAACATGCACATCCAGCGCATGTTCTTCCAATGCATAGCCCTCTCCCCATACTCGATTCAGCATTTCCTCCCGAGAGAACACGCGGCCTGGAGCTCTAAGGAAACACTGTAAAATTGCAAACTCCTTGGGGGTGAGGGGAACGACATTTCCACGGACGGTCACCTCATGCCTATCGAGATCCATGCGAAGAGCGCCGGCTATCAAAACCTGCTGCTGAAGATGTTGCACCTGTCGTCTCCTGAGCAGGGCTCGTACTTTGGCCACGATTTGGCGGGGAGTTTGTTCCGACACGACGTCATCGAGACCCGCCTCAAAGTCCTGTACAAATTGTTCTTCGGTGCAGCCTCCATTCTTCGGCCAAACCGACACAAAAAGTGCCTGGAACTGAGTGTGGTGGGGCCTGAGCGTGTCGATGGAAAAATGCGGGCGATCCACGAGCACAAGGGCGGGGCTCGCGTCACCGAGCTTGGCTGCCGCCTCATCAAGGTTTTTGGCCACAAGTGTCCGATAGCCGGCCTGCTCCAATCCCTTTTGAAGCTCGTGGATCGCTGCCTTGTTCGTTGTCAGGATGACAATGTTCTGAGGGTCGTTGGGCACGCCAGCCACCAGTAGATGCAGCCGGCGGTACTGTACGGTGGAGCCCAGCACAGGGCGATTAGGCGACAATTAAGATTTCGTTAATTAGAGAAGCCGTCAAGGGAGAAGGTGGACCATAGCGTGTTTTCCTTCGGGCCGATGATGGAGTGTAAAAAGCTAGCAGATACGGTTCGCGCTCCCTACTGGGAGAGTCACTAGGAGGGGGGCGGCCCGCGCGAAGTTAACTCCGATTTAACCTTGCGATAGCGATGCTGTAACCATCGTTTCCTACGCTGTTCAGTGTATGGAGTGGCAAGCCGAGGTACGGCTCCACGAGGTCCACATCATGAGGAGTGACTATGAATGACGTTCCTTCCTACTTGCATGTGATGGATGGCCGGTTGCGGGTGAAAGTCCCGGAAATGAAACGATCGGTTCAGAAGGCACTGCATGTCGAGGAAATCATCGGATCGCTGGAAGGGGTGATCCGCGTCACAGCGAATCCCACAACCGGCAATGTGTTAGTGCTCTTTCATTCGCAGCAGTTGACCCATACCGAGATTCTTCTCACCCTCCGGAAGGCCGATTATCTTCGCGTGCCCGCATCTGCCTCAACCTTCCAGTTCACTGGGCACATGGTGAATACCGTCTCTCATGTCATTGCTCGATCCGTGGCGGAAGCGGTGATGGAGCGCGCCATCTTGGCGCTGCTCTGAGGCCGCACCCCGTTGCTCCACAGAGGGCGGAGGGAATTGCCTGTCGCCAAGATTGCGGATCCGTTGCTCAGGAGCGTGGCCGCACCTGGTCCCAGCACTCCGCAACAGGCCAAGGCAAGCGCGACGGTATTCGGCACGGCAATGATCTTCCAATCATCCTGAATCAGCTCCACGGCCTCTCTCGCAAGTTCAATCGCCGTCGGAATATGCTCGAGATCACCGTTCAGCAGCACGACATGCGCCGTGTCCTGCGCGACATCCGCTCCTCCCTTCACGGCGATCCCGATGTCCGCATGCGCAAGGGCCGGTGAATCGTTGATGCCGTCCCCGACGAAGGCTACGCGGTAGCCCCGCTGTTGCAGGCTCTTCACCTCTTCTAATTTCCGCTCGGGCAGCACTTCGGCCGCATAGCGCGAAATCCCCACCTGCTTGGCGACGTGCTCGGCGACGTCCCGGTGGTCCCCGGTCAGCATGACGATTTCTTTGATCCCCAAATGCCTCAGGCTCTGAACAAGAGCGGACGCTTCGGGCCTGATCTGATCGGCGTAACCGATCAATCCGATCACATCTTTGTCAACCGCTACACAGACCGGAGAGACGGCCTGCTGTCCGAATGACGCCAGGTCTTGCTGGGCCTCTGCGGGAAGCTCAATCCCGAGTTTGTCCATGTACCGGCTGCAACCGACATGCACGACATAGCCGTTCACGCGGGACGTGACGCCGAGGCCGATCGAGTAGTCTGAGGACTTGCGTGAAGGGATGGCGAGTTTGGCATCCGTCGCCGCCCGGACGATGGCTTGCGCCACCGGATGATTGAGCCGCTGCTCGGCCGCCGCGGCCAACACCAGCACCTTGTCCCGGCCAACTGTTCCATAGGCGCGGATCTCGGTCACGGTGGGGCGCCCCGTAGTCAGCGTCCCGGTCTTATCGAGCACCACCGCATCCACAGCCGCCAATTGCTCGAGCGCGCGGCCGCCCTTGAACAAAATACCCTGGCGCACGGCTTTCGTCATGGTGGCGAGAACCGCGGTCGGCGCCGCGATGCGGATCCCGGTGCCGTAGTCGATGACCAACACCGACGCCGCCCCGCTCGCCCCGTTGGCGAACAAGCCGCGGACGCCGGCCCCCATGAAACTGTATGGAACCAGATCATTGGCCCACCGTTCGGCATAGTTTTGAATCGCCGTTTCATGGGCCGGGGCTTCCTCCACCAACCGAACGATCTTGGCTGCTTCCGTTTGGTCCCCGACCCGCGAGGTGCGGATGTACAATTTGCCGTCATGAATCACCGTGGCCGCAAAGACCGGAGCTCCGGCTTCCTTTTCGACCGGCAGGGATTCGCCGGTCAACGCACGCTGGTCCACGGCAGCCTTCCCGGACAGCACGATGCCGTCCACGGGAATGCGGTCCCCCGGGTACACGACGACCGTATCCCCCACCTCGATTTTGGGAACCGGCACCCTCACCTTCCGTCGGCCCTTGACCACCCACGCGTAAGACTCCTGATAGGACAGCACGGATTCGACCGCTGCCCGTGCCTGGCTCACCGTGGCATCCCTGATGTAATCGCCAAGGTTGATGAGCCAGACCATGAACGTGGCCATCCTGAATTGACCTTGGAAACCGAGCAAGGCGGTGGCCGAGGCGTCCAGCACATCGACAGTCAAACGGCCTTCTTTCGTCACCGCCTCATACGCCCGCTTCAGCATAGGGAGCGCGCTGCCCGCAAGCAGTAACGGAAGAAAAAGGGGCGCCAACGGCTCGCAGATCAATCCCAGCGCGACCCCGGCTGAGGATAGCGAAAGTTCAAACCACGAGGAGTCCTCCGCCCCGTCCGCCCCTGACGTCTTTTTCGCAACCGGCAGCCGTTTAATCTCGCGGAGTGTCAACGCGTTCAACCGCCGACATAGCTTCGCCCCCGTCCACGTACCTTCTTCATAAGAAAGCGTGACGCTGGCGCAGTCGGCATTCGCTAGGCACTCCTTGATCCCTTGCAGACCGCTCAGCCAGGCGGCCAATCCCTGCGCCCGATCGGATTTACCTTTTATCCAAGGCACACGCAGCCTGACTCTCCCCGGCGAGACATGGATAATATGGACGGTATTGGCGGGACAAGGAACGCTGCGGTGCGGTGTATTATGGGAGATTTCTTCTGCCACCATCTGGCTCAGCGAGCGGGAGGGGTGTGGTTGAGGATGAAATAGGTGCTGAACGCGAACCACAGATAGTCATGCCATGCGGGCAGGACGGTTTTCTCAGACACCATCAAGCTTCGAAGGCCGAGCCCGGCCAGAAGCAGGGGCAGGACAATTCCCAGGTCTGCGCCGATCATGCGCTTGAGCGCGGCGTTCAGGTCCTTCACAGCCGTTTCGAGCCCCTCCGCAATGGCGCCATCCATCGGCTTGGCGCCGTTGCCGTGGTGAGGCATGATGCGGTGCAGCTCGTCCGGGTCTAAATCGTTCAAAGAAATTCCCAAAACCTGTGCGACGGAGAACGGCAATTCCATGGATTCCATGGCGGCCTCGTCATAATCGAGCACGAGGCTGCCGGTGATCGGGTTGGCAGCTGCTGAATGAATCCCGGACACGGAGCGAAGTTGCTCTTCGATTTCCCTGGCCCGCCGCTCGTCGCGCTTAAGGTCGTCCACTTTCAAACGGATCCGACCGGGCGACAGATGGGCCAACCGCACACCGACAGATTGCGCGTCCACGGCGCCTCCTTCCCGCAGGTCCGATCAAACCGTCTGGTGCTTAAGAACGGGCGCGCCGGCGTCGGGACCGGCCCGTTGCCGAAACATATTCTTCGGCAGTGCCGTTGGTGTCGTGCTTGGCGCCGTTTGCCATCCCGGCTCGGGTTTCTGCGACGAGATCATTCAACTGTTCGCCCGCCTCCGCGACTCCTTCCTTGGCGGCGTCATAGAGTGTCAGTCCGCCCCGGACCAACGCCTTGGCCAGCGGCCGCAAGCCGGACGCCACGGCAGGAATCACGCTCGGGGCAACCATTGCGACTCCAATGCCGATCAGCACAGTGGAAATCGGACCTTTGGTTAAGTCCTCGAAGAGCGCCATAGATGACCTCCCTAGTTCAATGCAGAGGCGCCAATATAAAAGGCTGATCCCAAAGATGCACTAGGAGAACCCCTGGTTATGAAAAAATTGATCGTTTCTTAATAAAATAAATGGCCTTCGCAAGGCGGGCGGGACCGCCGCCTTGCTCGTTCACTTCTATTCGACTATGCCTATCGTGACCTCACGGCGAGAGGAACGATGCAGCAGAACTTCCCACATATACTCGAATGGTCATCGGCCTATGAGCGGGCACGCCGCCGTGTTCGACTGGCCTCCGTCATCCCCTTCTCGCCTCCTTCGCCTTCTCCGTTCGCCATGTTCGGCTCCTGCCTCGTCGTGCGCCGCGTGCCGTTTCCCATTTCCGCCCGCGTTTCGGCCACAAGATCGTTCAGCTGTTCGCCTGCCTCCTCCTTTTGAGGATTCATCTCAAGTTAATTTATGCCGACAGTTATGCCTACTAGCAGTGTCCCCTGCTCCTCGCTGTGATTGACAAAAACCGGCCCACGCTCTTAGCCTCAACATCTTCCACCCTACACGAATCTCATATGGCAATTGCCGACGTGGAGACCGAGAGTAAGTTTCATGTCGAGATGGGATGGGTCCTCCCGTCCATTGAAGGGCAGGCGCTGCCTCCACGCCACTTCACCTCCACGTACTATGACACCGACTCGCGCAGGCTGGCGGCTCATGGCCTGACGCTTCGCTATCGCGTGGAAGCGCGACGGGGCCGCTGGCAACTTAAAATCCCGCGCACGGAAGGACGGTGGGAGTTGGAGTTTCGTGGAACCAGCCGCCGGATACCCCGCGACCTCGTGCAGTTGCTCTTAGCCTACCATCGCGGAGGGCGCATGAAGCCGGTGGCGACGCTGCGCACAAGCCGCATCGGCGCCCGGGTACGACAGGAAAACGACGGACAAGCCGACGTGCTTTTGGATACGGTGGCGGTGCTGGACGGCCGAAAGGTGGTCGATCGCTTTTCCGAAGTCGAACTGGAACACCGCGGCATGGACGCCGCGATCCTCGACGAACTGACACAGCGACTCGAAGAGGCCGGGGCCGAGCCGATTCCATGCATCCCAAAAGTCTTTCGCGTCCTCGGCCTGCCGCTTCCATCATTCTCCACGATGCCCGATCCGGACGCCGGGCCGGGTGAACATCTGAAGGCCATTCTGCGGCGACATGGGCATCACCTGCTCATCCACGATCCCGGCACAAGGCTCGGCACCGACTCCGAGGACCTTCATCAGATGCGGGTGGCGAGCAGGAAGCTGCGGGCGACGCTTCGGGCGGCCCGGCCGATGCTTTCGTTGGAGTGGGCCGAATCTCTCCGCGGCGAACTCGCCTGGCTGGGAGACGCGCTGGGCCCAGCGCGGGACTTGGATGTCTTGCTCCTGCACCTACTGAAAGAGGGTGACAGTCTGCCGACTCCCGAGCGGACTGCTCTTCAGCCGCTGCGCGCTTCTCTCGAACGAGAGCGGGCCAACGCACATACCCTGGTCGTTCAGGCGCTGGAAAGCGACCGATATCTTAGGTTGTTGGATCGGCTGGAATCCGCGGCCGCTCGTCCTGAAATCAAGACCCCCGATGTGTCCTTGGTCGCGCTGGCCAGGACCGACTACAAAAAGCTGAAGCGGGCGATGCGCGACTGTCCGGACGATCCCGCTCCTGACTGGCTGCATCGGCTCCGAATCAAGGGGAAACGAGCCCGGTATGCCGCCGAACTGGCGGAACCGGCCGCCGGCAAGCCCGTTTCTCGTTTCATGGACGAGCTGAAGGTATTTCAGGATCTCCTTGGCGATCATCAGGACGCCTTGGTGGCCGAGCAACGTCTTCGCAAATGGTTCGGTGAAACGTCCGACCCGTTGATGGCGTTCACAGTCGGTCGATTGATCGAACGGCAATGCGAGCGGCAACGGAGAGCCAGATCCCGCCTGCCCGAGATATGGGCGAAGGTAAAGAAGCGCGGCAAAGCAGCGTGGGATTCGTAGTGCCGGAGGCATCGCCCTGGGAAAATAAGCAGGTCACCGGCAGGAATCTACGCTGCGGCAGTCTCGCTGATGTTTGCTCTTCTTTGACGACGCATGCGGGCTCCGCCTCGTTTCCGCCGCTCGATGTCATACGTCCTCTGCAGACCCAACCAATAATCAGGCGTCGTACGACAGATGACTCCCAGGCGCACTGCAAGAGCCCGTGTCACCGCACGGTTTCCTTGGATCAGGTCTGTAATGGACCGCCGCGGTGCTTGGATACATTGTGACAACCCTGCAACAGTCAGCGGAGGCGCGGACGGCTTCATGCAGACTTCCCAAAGAACCTCTCCCGGATGAATCGCTGTCGTTCGCGTATTCGGCATGACATCCTCCTTTGCAAAGGGAGGATAGGGAAGGGCATCAACGAACGCCACTGGGAAAGTCACTAAGTCATCGCCGATGATCCACCGCACGGAGATCCGGCATCAGCCCATTCCCTTCGCCCCGAATAATTTACAAGACGGTAACCTCGCTCTAACTGGCATGCAACCGGTGGGCTGTACAGTTCACGCCAATGATAAAGGAGGAACACTATGGTGACAGTCGGTCAATTGATGCAGCGGAAGCTCGTCACGGTGGAAGCCGGGACATCGGTGAGTGTGGCGGCGAAGTTGATGAAGACCTCCAACGTCGGGAGTGTCTTAGTGGAAGCACGGGACCGGATCGTTGGGATCGTCACGGAATCCGATATCGTCCGCAAAGTCATCGGCGAGGATCTCGGGCATTATCAGCTTCCAGTCGAAACGATCATGAGCAGCCCCGTCGTCGGGATTGAAGAACGCCGTCCGCTCACGGAGGCGGCGGATATGATGGATAAGTATCGAACTCTCCATTTGGCCGTGACCAAGGGCGGTGAATTCGTGGGCATCCTCTCCGTGCGCGACCTGCTCCGCCCCGTCTCAGTAGACGACTTCTAAATAATCCCGCACGCGCCTGCCGTTTGACCAGATCCCATTCCACTGTATTCACCGCCTGTGAACACGGGGCTCTGCGGGAGGTTTCCGCTTCGGCGTCGTGCTTCAAATAATTAGCTCAGCTTGTTCGCAGCTTGTAGCCGATGCCGCGCACGGTCACAATGGAGCGCGGGGTGGCGGGATCGCTTTCTATTTTTTGGCGGAGGGAGTGGATATGGACGTCGAGCGCGTGCTCTTCGAGCGCGTAGCCGTCACCCCACACGCGGTTCAACATTTCCTGACGTGAAAACACGCGGCCCGGCGATTCCATGAACTGCCGAAGGATTTGAAATTCCTTCGGAGTAAGTTCCACGAGCTGCGCGGAAATCGTCACCTCATGGCGATCCAAATCCATGCGTATTCTTCCAACAGTATAGTGAGTCGTGACGTGGGTCCTACGTTCCTGCCGCCGGAGAATCGCACGGACACGCGCCATCAATTCCCGAGCACTCTGACTGCACACGACAAGATCGATGTCCCGTTCGTAATCCTGCAGGCAATCTTCCTCGTTACAAAGGGCGCTATCCTCTATGGCTACGACGGGGACGGCGGTGAGTGCTCGAAGCTGTTTCAGATTCATGGCCGTGCCTTGCTGCCGATGAATGAGGATGAGAGAGGGAACCGTTGTCTTCAATTCCGCCAGAGCTGCCGTGTGATCGCTGACAATGGTTCCATGAATTCCATTCGCGTCAAACACCTTCTTTAAGGACATCGCAAATGGGCCGGATCGCATTACCATCAAAACGGATTGCCGGGTCGCCGTCGGGGTAGGCTGTGTGGTCATCATGCGCTGGAATACTAGGGCAACTCCCAGCACGAGGTCATTAGGCCGGTGTTAATTGTCCGTTAATTAGCCTTTATCGACACCCTGTTGAGTTAACGCCGAGTTAACAATTTACTGACGTGTGCGAAATGCTCCAGTTTTACACTTTGCCGTTGCTAAGAGGTTGATTATGAAATTTATTCCGAGTTTTCTTGGTTTTATAGGCGGTTGGCTCCTAATCGCAATGGTGGTATGTAGCGGGGCACAGGTACGGCCTGAGCTGGACCCTAATCTTCCTGTCTATTCTTTATCCGATACAGTCGACGGAAAACTGACGGTCTCCGGTTCTTCGACCATGTTTCCGATTATCAAGAGCTGGGCAGAAGAGATTCAAAAACGACATCCACGAGTCAAGATCCGAATTGAAGGCGGGGGATCAGAAACCGGATTATCAGCTCTGCTGGAGCATCGTGTGCAAATGGCCGCCATGTCCCGCCGCATGACCGCATCAGAAATCGCCGAGTTCATCAAGGAATATGGATACGAACCTTCCGAAGTATCGGTCGCTATAGATGCATTGGCCATCTTTGTCCATAAAGACAATCCGGTCACAGGTCTGTCACTGGATGACCTCGACTCGATGTTCTGCGTTCAACGGCGTCGCGGGCTAAGTTATCAGGTTGATTCCTGGGGACTCGTAGGGCTGATGGATGAATGGTTCGAGAAACCTGTGCACCTCTACGGGCGGAACGGCCAGTCGGGGACCAGCCAGTTCTTCCGCGAAGAAGTCTGTAAGGACGGCACCTTCCGGCCACAGATGATCCATGAACCCGGCTCTGCCTCGGTCGTGCTGGATGTGGCAAAGGACATCGAGGGAATCGGATTCAGCGCGATCGGGTATAGGACGTCTGCCGTCAAGCCGGTTCCAATTGCCTCAGTGAAGGGAGGTCGGTTTGTCGAGCCGTCATTTCAAGCGGCTCTGGACGGCACCTATCCACTGCGCCGATACCTCTATTTATATATTGATAAAGGCCCCAAAACGACCTCGCCGCCCATCATCACAGAACTGGTGCGGTTTGCACTCAGCGCTCAAGGACAACAAATTGTGCTTGATCAGGGATACTTTCCTCTGCCGATTTCGGAAATCACTCGTCTATTGAATAAATGGGCGCCATCCTCCCTAAGCGCGGCCCAAAGTTCCAGCTCCATTCGTCTCTCGAACTGATCGGACACATCCGTTCGTGCTAGACTCTGCTCCGGAGACGCGTTGGTGAAGGCACACCGACTCACAATTGTCGCCCTGACCCTCACATTGATCGGGTGTGCCCCGTCCGAATTAGTCACGCTGCCGATCTATGACACGCCGAGCACGTATGTGCGGCTGGAAATTGACGGATCTTTTGGCCGGTCTCACAGTCATCCGGCCGAACTGACTACCGCCCAGCTCGCCAAGGTCCTGCGCGGAATTATGATCATAGAACCGTTGGCGAAAATCCCGCTCATCGACGACACAAGCCAGCCTCGACGGCACCCTGCCTTTTCAGAGAAGGAGACCGAAGCGCTGGCTCCGCTTCTAGCGATAGGGCTGCAACGTGCGACGGCTGAGGAAATTGTGACTTTTTATAAAAGTACCCCTCCCTCGGGCATACGCCGGGAAGTGACTTCCGGAGGGTTATTCGTACAGGACGATGAATTACACGTGATCTTGTCGAACTACCGGTCTCCAACGCATTTTATGGCCGACCCTGGGTCTGTTGATACGACGGATGACCGACTGGCTCCACTGCGAGCGATAGCCCCTCAACGTGGCCAGCTCGACTTTGACCCAAAACAGGCACGGCGCGAGCCTGAGGTTTCGCTATTAGAAAGGCTATTTCAATGGGACAGACGGGAGATAATCGTTCTCTTACGCCAGATTCCTGCAAACTTTTCTCGGTCCACGAAAAACAGTGAGTAGAAGCAGCCCTTGCATAATCGGTCAAAAATTCCACTGCAGCTGAAATCTGATCAGATTGCCTGTCTGCAGCTGATAAGCCGTCTGCGTACATGGGACTTGGAATCTGGGGTTCAACTGCGCATTCGAACAAGAAGCGGGGATTGTGTCCGGATCGGAGGAAGTCCGTTGAGAGAAGGCATAGGCGAAGGTCAGTTCAAGTGCGCTGTTAAACTGATACTCGAGGCCCAATTCCCATTCCCGCACTGTATAGCGGGGTGCGTTCGGTTCGAACTTCTTTCCACCATAATATTCCTGAAAACGAGCGTATGGGAAGATATTCTGGCACCATGCGTCGCACTTGTAGTTGTAGAAGATCTGCAGGTACCCGCCTCGAAGCGCCTCTTGTACGATCTCCGTCCTGCTGCTGTTTAACCCAGGCCCCCGCCCGATCGTATACTCTCCTTGAATACCGAATGGCTGCGGATAGAGCACCGCATGCCAGGACACTCTTTCGTCAAGGTAGTTTCCACTGTTCCGAACAATCGGCGAGACTGGCGCGCCTTCGTTCCTGGTATCCGGAGGACTAGGCACAACGGGGGTCGTTGAGACGACGTACTGTCCTGTGTACGCATCCATACCAACTTCCACGATCTGACCATTGGAAAACTCGTGCGGATAAGAAGAATGAAAAATAACGTGCTTCCCCTTATTTAATTCTGTCACGTTATTGAGACTCCCATTGCCATTATAGATACCAAGCCCGAGCATGCCGTAGTCACCGGACCCTTTTAGTCCACTATCGACCAGACGACGAAACCGTTCGCGAATCGTAGTAGGAGTGTAATAGAGAAACACGCCGATATCCCGCTCATTGAGAGCGGCGCTATTCAGCGCATCGGCTCGGTCAAAGGGAAGACGATTTTGACTTGATTGCAGATTTTCAAAGCCAAATGGCACCTTCGATTGCCCAGCCCTGATCCGCCATTCTTTGTTTGCGGTCAAAAATACATCCGCATAAAAATCGCGCAACTGAGCCACGTTGTTCACGCCCGTGTTTCTATTATTCCCGACCGTCGTATCGGTTCCCAACCCGTTGGCTGTATTCGTGCCGTTGAGGCTTGCAAATTCCTCCTGCGCATAGACAAAGACCCGGTCATGCGGTTGCCCGCTCACGATCAGGCGGGCTCTGCGCAACGAGAACTGATCGTTCCTTCCCAGCGCCCGGTCACCCTGATCATTGATCAGTAAGGGATTTGACGACTTCGCATACCGGAACTGAGCAAACCCGCGAATACTGATTTGCTCGTACCACTTTTCCCGAACCGGTGCATCTCCAACACTCCGACTCTCCTCAAGCGCTTTCGCCTCCTTCTTCTCCTCTTCTGCTTTGAGCTTGACCCATTGGTCAATGGTAATTTGCTTATTCTCAAGCAGCATATCCTCAAGCCGCCCAGCCCAAACCCCACCTCCCCAACACATAATGGCGGCAATCAGACATGCCTGTACAATTACTCTCGCGTCTTTCAGGATCCGATTACACATGCATCCTCCCCGTCCATCAAAGCCGTGAGCCGATGGGCCAGCGGAGGATAGGGAGAATGGATTACAGGCAGGTTACGATGCGGTCCAGGATGGGTTAACTCATCAGAAAGTGCTCATTTCATCGCGAGATCATTGTCCTGAGACGATCCCTTGAACTGCTGCCAGTTCTGTTTGAGAGACTGAAGCAAGGAGAGCGGGAATCGGACGGAGTCATCAACCGACTGTATTCTGCTGGCGATATCTCTGAACGCAGGATCGGCCCGTTGAATTTGGCGGTACTGTTCCTGGGCGGCTTCCGGCTGCCCCATCTTGTCCAGCGTGAGCGCGAGAACATATCGGACATTCAAGGTGTCTGCTGTCTTTGCCCCATTGGCGGCGAGAGCGTGACGAAATGAGATTGCAGCATCGCCCAGTCGGCCGATCGCCCGTAAGCAGAGCCCTTGCTGGGCCGAGGCCTTGAACCGATACGCAGGGTCCTTGCCGGCCGCTTCGAATTTCTTGAGCGCCTCGCGGTAGTGTCCCGCTTGTTTCAGGCCAAGGCCTTGCCGATAGTGCGCGGTCCCATCTCTCTCATGCGGAGTCGCAGCAGCGAGCAATGGTTGGATCGCATCGGACGCGGCTACCCCGTTTAACGTATTCTTTCCAGATTCCTGAGCCTGCCGTTGCGAATCGAGCTGAATCGTATGGGGATCGACCACCGAGGGCAAAATTCCGCCTGCCGCACGATCGGAGGCAACCTGTAAGACAAGCGACGCAGTGATTCGCTCGGCCCCTTCTCCAAAACCATACGTTAATGCCAGATCGCAGAGTTGATTAATCACGCGCGGTGTCCCGCCGCTGAGTCTATGGACCAGAGAACATGCGTATTCTGTAAACAAGGATGGATCGCCGCCCGCCACGTGAAGCCGGTGCCGCACATACGCTTGGGTGTCCTCTTCATTGAGCGGCTCGAGTGCATAATCCACCGCGACGCGCTGGGCCAATTGCTTCATATCGGGTCTGGTCAGCAAGGCGCGGAGGCTGGGTTGGCCGGCCAGCATGATCTGGACACCGCTCTGTCGACCGTCGTTGACGTTGGACAGCAGCCGCAGTTCTTCCAACATTTGAATGTTCAGATTTTGGGCCTCATCGACGACGAGAAGCACTTGCCGGCCGGACGCAAACGATCGTCCGAGAAATGCCGTGAACGCTCGGAAATATCCCACCGTATCCTGTCCGGTTACGTCCAGTCCGAACGCATCGGCCACCCATGGAAGGAGGCTGCTGGCATTGGGATGAGTCGTTGTGATCATGCCCAGAAGACAGCGCCCTGTGCTTTGCTCGAGCACCTTATTCAAGAGTGTCGTCTTGCCGGTCCCCGGATCTCCTGTGAGCACAGTGAATGCGGCGCGATTGAGGAGGCCATACTCTAAGACGTTCAAACCAGTCTTGTGACGGGAACTCAAGAACAGAAATTCAGGGTCCGGCAATAGCGAAAAGGGTTTGGAACGTAATGCATAGAATGATTCGTACATGGATCCTACCTATGTTGGCTTGGCCCCCAGCGCGCTGAGGCGTTTGGCTTGGGACAAATTGAGTCGATCACGTCCGGACTTGTTCAGGAGCGTTCCCACAATGGGAGCGCTGCCTTTCAAGACCTGTAAGGTCTGTTGAAGATCCGGCTCGGATGTTTTTCCATCCTCCACGACGAGCAGCAACGCGTCCAGTTGCGGGCTGAAGGCCAGCACATCCGCGCGCTCAAGAACCGGTGGAAGATCGAAGATAACGACGCGCGACGAGTACCGATGTTTCAACTCTTTCCCGAGCGCGGACATGCGCGGTGAGGTCAGGATCTCCGCCGATTGTTCGGTGCCCCGCCCAGCCGGCAGGATGATCAGCCGGCCAAGATTCGGATACACCAACATGCCCTCGATTGACCGGCCGTCGAGGAGAAATTCTGTTAACCCTTCGTTGGACTCGATCCCCAACTCGTGATGAAGGCGAGGAGCGCGAAGATCGGCATCCACCAACAGCACCGTCTGGGTGGGCTCCGCAGCCAGCGCGATAGCCAGGTTGATTGACGTGAGCGTCTTTCCTTCTCCGTCTCTCGGACTGGTGATGCCTAGCATGCTCCACCCGTTTTCCCGCAGCCGGTGAAGGACCTGAGTCCTGAGGATTTTGTAGGCATCGGCAAAGGGCGAGTCGTGGCCGGTCAGAATGCGATGCCGTTGCAACACCTCGTCGGCAACCGTCACAGAACGGGTCCGCGAATAGACTACAGCCGGAGGAGCGGCAGGGGGCGCCGCATTCGATCGCGGAGGCACATAGGAGGACTGGTGTTGATCCCGAAATCGATCCATCGCACTTTGCAGTTTGTCCATCATCATGAGCTACTCATATCCTTTGCTAAGCCAAACCAAGTTTTCGGAGTGCGGCGAACCAAACCACGTCCAACGGATATCCCATCACCAGCACGGACACGATGACCAGCACCACCGCCCCTGCGCCGGCGACCGCCACGCGGATCCGTTGCCGAACCATTCGCTGGATATCGTCTTGATTCGGGACATAAGGAATAACGGCCAGGGGAGGTAATCCCGTTAGACGTAAGAGGTGTTCGACACTGCGTATGGAGCGATCAAGTTGCTCTAAGACGGCGCCGCTTCCAATTCCACCGGCAATCGCGAGTATCAGACTAAGGAACAAGATGACGGGGCGATTCGGCTTTTCAGGCTTCTCCGGAAGATCGGGAGGATCGATCAAAGAAAACCGTTCACCTTTCCGTTGGATTTCCAGTTCTTTCGAGACCTCTGCCTCCAACAGTCGGGACATGATTTCTTGGTGCTTCCGAACCGACTCCTCCCGGTTCCGGCTGAGATCGAGATAGGCGGGCTCGATTTCAACCGTTCGTTCCAGCCGGCCCGAGTATTCGTCAACCCTCCCTTTGATCCCTTCACGCGATTTTCGTAGTGCCTGGAGCGAAGCTGTTGCTGAAGAAAGTTGTGCGCGGATGTTGATATAGGCCGGATTTTCCGGCTTGACGGCCGGAGCCTGGTTTGCCGTTTTCAACACACGCTCGAGTTCCTGTTCCAGCGATCCGATAATTTGCTTCGCCCGGATCACATCGGGATGGTCGGCACCGTAGCGATCGACCAGAGTCGCCAAACGCGCCTGTTCACCGCTCAACTTCTTATGTAATTCGTCGGGCGTCGCGTGTTGGCCGGTTTCCCGCTCCAAGGCTGCGATCTCTGCTTGCATCTTCAGCACATCCGGGTGTTCAGAGGACAGATACCCAATCGCGCTGGCATGTTGAGCGCGCAAGGCTTTGAGGCGCTCTCCGGAATCCAGGATCCGCTCACCGCTCGCCGCGATGATCGGCGTATGCGGTTTCAGGGTGGCGAGTTCGCCCTCCAAATAAGTTTTCTTTTCCTCCAAGGCTCGGATATCGCGGTCGGCATCCAACAGTTCGCGCTCGGCCTGGTTCAACATCGTCATGTTGAGGGAAGTCAGCTCCGGCAAAGCTCCATCCGCCTTCTGCTTCATCGTGGCGAGCTGCAATTCCAGCTCACCGATACGTTGAGCGAGATGTTCCGATTCCTTCCTCAAGAAGGCAGTGGTTTCTTGTGCATGTCGTTCTCGCGTCTTGAGATTCTCTCCGAGAAACAAACTCGTCAGTTCATTAGCCACCTTTTGCGTAATCTCCGGACTTTCTCCTTCATACGCTAATGTGAACGCGATCGTCGCCTGAGTCGGAATCTGAGTCCGTTTGTCGATGACCTTCACATTGATGACATCCACTTGAATGTCCTTAGTAAACCGCTCCAGGACCTCCTCGGTGGGGCTGTTTTGCCTCAGACGCGAGTAGAGTCCATATTGCTCGATGATCTTCCAGAGGGTGGAACGGGTCATAACCTGCTGTTTGATCGTTTCTATCCGCTGATCGGCGTAGCTTGTAATGGCTGAACGAACGATGTCAGGAGGGATTTCCTGTTCCTCGATAAGAATCGTAGCAGTTGACTTGTACACGGCAGGAAGCAGAAACGCGACGATGACTCCCAAGATAAACAGCGTCGTCGCAGCGACAATCATCGGCACGCGCCTGCGTCGCGCGATCTGGGTCAGGGTGCGGAGGTTTAATGAATGCTGGTCCATATTCGTTGTCTTAATCCATCCCGGTTAACGTCCTACCGACCATTTGGACGGAGTATAGGTAACCATCAGCCTGGCGGCGTTGTTGATACCGATTTGATTGAAATCCGGCACATCACGGCGAGCATGGGTATAGCTCGCTTCCACGGTCCAATACTCCCCGACTCGATAGGTAATTGTTGGGGTGACCGTGACAAACCGAGTTTCAGGGAACGTACCAATAAGCGCACTGGACAACACGGAGTTAGCAATTGTGGCTTGACCATTGAGCGAAACCGTGATTTTGTCCGTCACATCGTATCGTGCCGTTCCCCCAAGTCGATCGGTCTGGATTAATATCCCAAATCCGCTCGGGAAAACGTCTCTGCCTATTTCTAGAGATAATTGGGCTCTTTCGGCTCTGGTGGTGAAATTTCCGCTGAACACCCAGACTGTACGTCGATCACGAAGCGTTTGAGATCCCGGCGTAATGGTGCTGGTGATAAATTTCGGACCACCGGAAATCGTAACCGCCGTCCTTTCCGAGAACGCATGCGTGCCGCTGAACTGGGCGCCATAGGTGTCGGAAATCAAATCACCTCTGCTGGGCGCGAGGAAGCGCGTGAAGAGCCCGGTCACCTGGGCGGAATCGGCCTCGTTCACTTGGTAAGAGACAGTCTGGGTACCGCTATGGACTTCGTAATCGACCAGTCCAAGCCTCAGACCGTCCTCATAGGTCGCATTCTGATACTGATATCCGGATTGAAGAGCCAAACGTTCGGTCACGTTATAAGTCCATGTAGGATTGGCAGCCCACAGGTTGCGTTGAGTAAAGGAAAGAACCAGCCCTGTTTTCAATAGTTCGCCCATGAGTGTATTGTCCCTGGTGAGCCCTCCGTCGAAACCCCACGTGCTTCGTTCGCCGCGATACTGAGCGGAAAGGGGAAAATACGCGTTATAGAAGGAAGTATTTTTGCCCCCATAGTACTGAACATAATCTGCCGCCAATCGGCCGCTCATTTGAAACGATTCGGTCGAACCGGCGAATGTTGTGGCCGGTGAAAGCCAATAACCATAGGTGGCTTCGGGCGGGCCGGGATCCAGGAGTAGGTTCGTATTGTATTCTCCTCTGGCGGTCATCGAGGGTTCCATGGACCATTCCGCTCCATCTGTGGCCGACGGCTTTTCGAGCATTGCAGTCCCAAGGAGGACGGCGACCAATAAATGGATTCGAAAATCAATCACTCGCTTGCCGACCAGGAACCCGAATACAGATTCCACTGGCTACGGCACCACAACCACGTCGCCGCGCTGGAGAAGGATGTTCTGTTCGAGACCCTTCCCGTTCCGAACGTCTCCATACCGGAACAGATACACCTTCTGCTCGCCGTTCTCCCTCCTCATGACTTTGATGTCGTTCTCCGCCGCAAACGGAGTGAGGCCGCCGGCGAGACTCAGCGCCTGCAACACATCGGCATAATGGCCGACGAGGAATTCGCCGGGCTTGTTGACTCGCCCGGCGACATAGATCTTGTAACTTTGGATTTTCGTCGCCAGGACCGACACGTGCGGATTCGGCATGAACTTGCTGAGTCGCTTGACCAACTCAAGCCGCACATCTTCGACGGAGCTGCCTGCGGCGGGCACGTCGCCGACAAGAGGGAACGAAATCATACCGTCCGGCCGCACGACGACTTCCTGAGTCAAGTGTTCATCCTTCCACACAGAAATCTTGACCATATCCTCAGGCCCAAGCAAGTATGACGCCTCAGGAAAAGGCTTCGATTTGACGTCGCCTGTTCGGGACGCAGACGTCCCCGTACAGCCTTGCAATAAACAATAAGTCAACAGGCACCCGGCTATTGGTCGAGCGATGATGTTCAGTCGTTTCAAATTTATCCTTGTAACTGTGCCAAAACCGACTTCGCCTCATCGAGACCGGGAAACGGCTTCTGGGCAGCAACGGCCTTCTGAAGATGAGTTCGCGCTTCCGCTGTCTGGCCTGCTTTGAAGTATGCGAGCCCCAGATGGTAATTCACCACGGGATGGTCAGGCGCCTTCGCCGCCGCCAGTTGAATAAAGTGCACGGCTTGGCCGGAATTGCCCAGTTTGTGATGGACCCATCCGAGCGTGTCGAGAAAAAATGGGTTGGGGGCAGCCGTTTCAAAGTCTCTCGTAAGAACGAGCGCCCGATCGAGACTTTTTTGATCGCCTTTCTGATCGGTCAGCAGCGAAGCCAAATTGTTCGCGGCGACAAGCGCGCGGGGATTCTGTTTTAACAACGCTTCGTATTCTTGGATGGCCCGATCGATCTGGCCGTTGTCGGCCAAGGTGATAGCGAGTAAGAGGCGCAACTCCTCGTTCCTGGGGATCGCCTTGACGGCATTTTCCAGAAGTTCACGGGCATCATCCGGTTTTTTTTGAGCAAGCTTGAGCGTGGCCAGATGGAGCCACGGCTGAACCCAGTCGGACTTGCGCTGAATCGCCTCGCGGAATCTGCCTTCGGCAGCCGCCTGGTCTCCTCCCAACAAGGCCATTTCACCGAGGAGTCCGGAAGCATAGGGGTGAGTGGGGTTGCGGGCGAGCACCTGCTCAAGCCGTGATTTGGCGTCAGGAGACTTTCCTTGTTGCAGGTCGAGCTGCACCAGAGCCATGAGCGGCTCTGGCGCATCGGGATAGCGCGTCAAGGCCCGCTCGAATGCAGCCCTCGCCAAATCCCATTCCTTGCGGGCCTGGTGGAGATGACCCTCTGCTAAATCGGCCGATGAACTGTCGGCGCCGGCGGCGCGGGCGCGAGATAGAGTCTGTTCCGTCGCGGCCCAATCTTGTTCCGCGGCCTGAAGCCTCAACAGCACGCTGAGCGTTTGAAGATTATTCGGATCGAGCCGCAGCAATTCTTCCACCCGGTTGCGGGCTTCCTTCAACTTTCCCGAAGATATGTCAAGGGCCACCAGCGCCATGTGCGCATCGGCCATTCTCGGATTGAGCGCGAGTGCCCTCTCCAGGCTTTCTCTGGCCAGAACCGTCTCGGAGGTTGCAAGATAGGCCTGACCGAGCAGCGCCTGAACCTCGGCCAGTTCGGGCTGATCCTTCAGCACCGTGCGAAGGTCCTGGATCGCATCTTTTCCGTGGCCGCGTCGCAGCGCGATTCTGCCTCGCAGGAGCAAGGCATCGGAGGAGCGGGGATTGTCCTTGAGCACCTCGGCAATCTGTTTTTCGGCATCCTCCTGCCGGCCGGCCGACCAGTCGAGCGCCGCCAGCTTGACCTTCGCCTCGAGGGCGGCCGGCTTTCCGCGGTAGTCTTCTCGCACTTCGTCATAGACTCCTCGTGCTTTATCCGGCTGCCGATCAAGCTCGTACAGTTCCCCCAGCGCGAATCGGATAGCCGACGACCGTGGCAGCGCACGTCGTCCCTCCAGCAGAGCCGCCTCTCCTTTTGATGCTCCCCTCCGGGCGACCTGAAACTTCGCCAGCTGGACATAACGCTGCTCGTTCTCGGGATCCAACCGGATCACCTCGCGCAACAAGGCTTCGGCCTTGTCGTACTGGCGCCGCTCGTCGTAGAAACCGGCCAAGCGAAGCCGGCGGTCGAGCACTTTGGGTTCGACTTCGATGATGTGTTTCAACACCTCCTCGGCGTGGTCATACTTCTCCAGCCGGATCAAGACAGAAGCAAAGGAGTCCAGGAGCTGGACGTTGCCCGGATTGGCTTCGGCTGCCCGCTGCATCACCGGCTCGACATCCCTGGTCCGCCCGGTAGCGAGATATAACGTCGCGCGGAGTGTGGCGGCATTGGGATCCGTCGGATGTTGGTCTCCGAGCGCCTCCGCCGCTCGTGTCGCTCCTGCAAGATCCCCCTTGACGGCCTGAGCCGCAATCTTCAAAGTCTTCGCCTCAACGTGGCCCGGCGTTTTCCCCAACACCTTGTCCGTCATTTCCAGCACTTTGTCGGCGGCACGAGCTTCGAGATAGAACTTGGCGAGCTTGATCAATGCCCGCTCATGGTCCGGCACCAATTCGACGACGCGCTGATAGTTGGCGAAAGCATTCTTCCAGTTCTTTTCCTTCTCCTCGACTTCGGCGAAGAAGTAATAGGCTTCCGCGTCTTTCGGATCGATTTTCAGCACGTTCCGCAGCGCCACCCGGGCTTTGGGCAGGTTGCCTTCCTGGATGAAGCCCTGGGCCTTGGCCAGGTAGTTGGCTTTGCGCTCTTCAGGTCCCCCGCAGCCGCCGACCAGAAGCAGGAAACCAAGCGCCAGAATGGTGTACCGCTCGTGAGGACGCATGACCGTTCTCCTTCGGCCCGATGTCACCACCAGGCCCGTAACCCCAAAACAAATAACACCCACAACGACACCAGCCCGAACTGTGTCAACCGCTCGGCAAGGGCGTGGAGCATCAATTCAAATGCCAGAAACATCACGATCATCTTGGCGGTCAGCACGCTGAGATTGATCTCGCCGACACGCATCTCCGGAAGAAAGGGAATCGCGAACGCCAGAAACACCATCAAGTAGTCCAGCGGCGTGGTCTGAAAGCGATGTTTCAGACCGAAGCGGATCGTGAGCGTGATCAAGACCGCCAATGCGAGAAAGTAGAGATTCAACGGAGTGCGGAGGCTCAATGGCTCACCCGATGTTGGTTGCTCGATCAGGTAAATCACAAATGTGCCTCCCACATAGAGCCCGGCCCGTACCAGCATCGGTGCGGCAGCAGGTACTACGAGCAACCCCGCCAGCACCAGCACGAAGAGTCCCATCGCGACATAGCTCATATCCATCGGTACTCGGGTCGGGAGAAAGACGCTGATCAAGAGAAACCCCAGGACAGTAGGCCCGAGGAGTCTGACAGGCAAGGTTGAGTACCAGCCGCCTTCGCCGAGATCCTTCCTGCCGGAGACCTCGTCCGATTCGTTCGACCGGCTCGGGGAGAACGGTCGATAACTTGTGGTGACAAATAAGGATAGAATCGCGCAGGCAAAAATACCGTAGACCGCAAGGATGGTAAAATCGAGCTCCCATCGCAACAGATAGGCGCAGCACACCATGAGCCCGTGGACTGTGTAGACCAACGTCACCGCCTGGCGATGAGAAAGCCCGATTGCCAACAGTTTGTAATGGAGATGGTTGCGATCCCCGACGAACGGCGATTGACCTTTTGCCAACCGCTGTCCCATGACACCAATCGTATCCAGGAGCGGCACTCCCCAGAGAAACAGCGCCAGCAGAGGGCTGTAGCCAGTCCTGGTACTGTCGGTCAACAGGATGGCAGCCACGGCCAGATAGTGTCCAAGAAATTGGCTGCCGGCGTCGCCCATGAAGATCCTGGCAGGATAAGTGTTGAATCGCAGAAATCCCAACAACCCCCCCAAGACGGAGACCATTAAAAAAACCAACTGGGGCTCATCCGCCAGATACGCCAAATATGCGATGCCGGTGAAGCTCATGAGCGACAACCCGCCGGCTAAACCATCGAGTCCATCGGCCAAGTTCACGGCGTTCGTCACCCCGACGATGGCGACGATCGTCAAGAGAATCGAGAACCAGCCCGGAAGCACGAGTTCGTCGAAAAACGGCGGCGAGGACAGCCGGAGGCCGGCAAACCCGACGACGACCGCAGCAGCCAGCACTTGGCCGAAAAATTTCATCCGGTAATGAAGGTTGACCCGGTCGTCCCACACTCCGAACAGCAGGATGATCGCCCCGCCGAGCAAACTGGCCAGAATGAGTTGGTCCTTGGGCGCCCAGAACAGCACTCCGGCGAACGTGGCGATCGCAAACGCGATCCCTCCGACTTTTGCGATGGGCGCATGGTGCACATGACGTTCGTGGGGAATGTCGACAAATCGCAACCGCGCGGCAGAAGCCGTCAACGCAGGGATCAGCGCCATGCAGATGACCAGCGATCCCATGAAGCTGAAGAACAACGTCGTACTCATCGCAGCCCGCCTCAATCCGGCACGTACTGGCTCAACAGCGGACGAACGAAACCCGCCATTTCCGTCAATCGGCTGTCCGCCGTAATTTCACTTTCCCCCGGCAGAATGGGCGTGACAAGACGGATGAGTCCACCATCACTCCGTCTCGTCGCCACCGAATCCCAGAAATAGAAGAACTTGACCACATATTCGTTGGTCAACGAGCGATTTCGCTGTTTGAACCAATAGTAGACCATCTGTCTTTGGTCGCCCTTTTGAATCAGAACACGATTGACGCGCAGGTCTTGCGGGACCCCGGAGAGAGGAACCGTCTCGAACGACCTAATCTCCCACCCCCCGCCCGGAATACAGGTCTTGGGGGAATGGGCGGAATGACCTTTGAGGGGGGCCAGGTAATAGGCGACGTACACGTTGACCCATTGCTTCCCGGCCAAGGTGTAGTCGGCCAAAAAATAGTCGTCGAGCTTGAGCGCGTCCAAATACTGCTTTTCCATCGCCACGGTGGTGCCCCGCCACGTGCCGATCTCCAGAGGAAAATCCATCAACGCCCGACGAGAAGGAACGGTTTCTCCCCGCGCGATGCTGATGGTCGAGACGACGGCGAGGCCGGCAGCGACCAACAACGTGCAGAGCAAAGGAATGGAAAGGCCGCGGAACGGCCGTCGCCCTTCGAACAATCGTATGGCGGTAACCTGCGGACGTGGTGTCTGAGCGAAGCCACCGAGCCAAGCCCCTCCTCCATGGACCGGCTGAATGCGCGCGAGCAAATACATCTCCGAGAATAAGAGGGCGAGCCCCGTCACAAAAAACACCCATCCTTCGAAGAAGTGAGCAAACCCTTCGGCAGCTGCCTGCCCATAGGCGTCCACCAAAACGCCGATAGCGCCGATGCGGAAACCGTTCAAGAGGATAGCGATTGGAATACTGGACAAGAATACGAGGATTCGTTTCCACATCGCGGCGCGGTAAAGATAGGCGCACAGGAGAGCCAATGAGACCAGCGGGAACAAATAGCGGATTCCGCTGCACGCCTCGACCACTTGGAGTTGTATCGGGCCCAGATCGATGACATTTCCATCGCGGTAGGCCATGACGCCGATGAATTGAAGGCATCCGACTCCGAGCGCGGTGGAAAGCATCTGCAGATAGCCCGACAGTTCTCCGTGAAGAAAGACGGGCAGCGGAATTGCCATGAGAAGATAGAGAAGGGGAAAGGCGATGACCCGTGCCGCCTTCAGCCCAATGGCAGACACGACCGCGCCTGTCACCATGAACCAGAGTGAGAGATGGGCCATGAAATAGAGCGCGGCCATTTCGCCAACGCCGTAACAGACCACTCCGGCCCCAACGAGGAGGAGCCCCCACCAAGATCCTCGATCGCTGAGTTTCCTGAGCATTTCGTCTCTCTTCAGCCAAATGAGATACGAACTTAACAGCGGGATGAACGGACCATGCCCGTAATTTTCATCGTTGGCCCATGTCGTGAATAAGGCGGCCAGCGCATCGTAGTAGGTAAACGCAAGGACTGCGGCCAGTCCCGTCGCCAACAGCCAGGCGAACACGCCAAATCCAAGCGGAATGGGTAGGGGCTGCAGCGACACGTCTACATTGCCGCCCTTCTGGACGATGGTGTGATGCGGAATCATAATGTTGATCAACAGAAGCTATGGATCAGAACGTCGGGTAGTCTACTGCTCCTGTGCCACTCAATGGGCTGCGTGATTCTCAAGTTTGTGTTAACTAATTGTTAACAGACCGGCGAATCAGCGCCCTGGCACTTGGATATGCGAGATCGATGAGCGAAGAAAGAGCTATTGCGGAGCAGAAGGAGGAGTTGTCTTCAAGAATTCTTTGAGGACCTGCCACCAAACGGCATCGTCATTCCAGGGTTCCGGCCCGTTGGGACCCCAGCCCCCCCAAACGACCAACCCATCGGCATACTGCCTGACCGTGCGCAGTTCCAGTTCCCAGTAATCGCGCTCCAAAAAGCTGCCTCCCAACAGCTGATTGGATTCGTGGTAATAAGGCATCAGGAAGGCGTAGACCGGCTTGCCACGTGCATGACGGCGCGCCTCGGCAATCTGCGCGATGGCGTAACTGACCCACCCCTTGCGATCGGCATAAAACGTGTACACCGAAGGGAACAATGCATCGACTTCATCGGCCAGCGGCTGCAGGCGATCGTTTTCTTTCTGCCAGTCGAGGAAATCCGGCGTGCCCGGACCTTTGATCGCCCGCCAATAATCAGGGATCGGGACAGTGGCGTAATATCCGAGAGGCTGAACAAGTCCTCCGTCACGAAGCCAATGCAGAATCGTTCGGTATTTCGCCAATGAGTCATCCACCACCGAAGAACTCCCCCGCACAGGCCATCGTTCGATGTCGATGATGACGAAACCCGCCGTACCCGTCTTCAATTCCAGGGGCATTCGCTCGACACGAGTGCGATCGGGCAGGCCCCCTTGCGCCTTTCTACTGTCCCAGAAACGAGACTCATACAGGACAGTGACGGAGCGGACTCCGAGTGCCGTCAAATCAGGCTTGTTCTTAAACAGAGTCCCGTCGAAGACGACAAAAGGTTTTGCGGCCTGGGCTTGTACTTTCGGTAGGACCGGCGAGTCATGCCACACCCAAACGGTGGCAAGCAGTATGGCGATACCGGCGGAGGCCAATACCGGCAATGTGTGATGGCACAATCGCGGCATCGTCACTGGTAGAGGGTTTGGGGCCCAGGAGACGAGACGACCTCGAAAATCTCTCGCCAGCGGCTCATGGCGACCGGCCGGTCAAAGTGCTGCTCAAACACCCGCCTGGCCCTGTTGCCGGTGTCCTTCACGAGATCCGCGTTCGAAGCCAGATGACAAATTTGATTCGCAAGGTCCAGGGACCGTCCTGGCGCAATCGTCCATCCACACCGGTGTGTTTCCAGAGCGCGCGGGATTTCTCCGCTGCAATCGCCGATATACAATGTCGGCCGGCCTGCGGCGGCAATGCCGTAAAATTTGCTTGGGACAATGAGGCCTTCGAGCTGCGGCTGCAGTGAAGCAACATGAACGTGAGGAACGCCGAGGCTCAGACTCAGCTGATCCTTCGATTGGTATGGTTTCAGAACGACATTCTTGAGACCCCGCCCTTCGATCTCCCGCAGTATCCAAGCTCGTTGAGCGCCATCCCCAATCAACAGGAAGGTGATGTCCGGATTCTGGCTGAGCAGTTCCGCCGCTTTCATGAGAGTGCCGAACTCGTGCGCGCGCCCCATGTTGCCTGAGTATCCGACCACAAATTTACCGGCGAGATCCCAGTGTTCGATGAGTTCATTCGCTTCCCGCTCGATCGGATGTATCTCCTCTCCATTTGACCAATTCGGAATCACACGGATCCGGTGATTCGGAATACCCTCTGCGAGAAGCCGTTCTGCCATTCGATCCCCGATCACGACGTTCCACCGCGCCGGCTTGAGCGAGCCATTCCGCAGCCGGCGCAGTCCCGTTCCGACGGTTCGGTTGGCCAAGACACCTAACGACTGGGCCACTTCCGGGAAGAGATCTTGAATCCAGTTGATGAGGATCGCTCCGCGCCATCTTGAGATCGCTGCCGCCACGACCGAAATCAGCGGCGGGTCGGTTTTGGCAACGACGACATCTCCGGGACGAACGACCCGCATAAGATGCCAGGCAGCGCCGAGATAAAAGGTCAGGTAATCGAACAGGCGGCCGAGTAGCCGGGCGCGTCCGAATCGTGAGGTCGCGATGCGGGTTACCTGAATGCCGTCCACAACCTCGCGCCGAGGATAGGTGCACGACGGATCATCGTAGGCTTGCATCCCTGTGACGACGCAGATCTCCATACCCCGGGACGAAAGATGCAGCGCAAGATCGGTAAGAATCTGGCTCGTCGCCGAAAGGTCCGGATAGAAAAAGCGATTCACGAAAATGATTTTTGGCATGTCGACTCTTAGACAGGGAGTCCTCTCTCCCGTCTTTGCAGTTCTTTCATCTTCACCACGATCATGTATTCATAAAGGGCCAGCATCCGGCAATAGGTCAACCCGGCTGCACCATCACACATGCCCCGCCTGAGCAGGTACATATAGAGAAACCGCAAGGTGGGCCGCAGGGGCATGTGGCAGGATAGTGCCTTCATTGCCCGGCGACGACGAACCGGATCGGTTGGGCTGAGCAACCCTTGCCAGTCCAAACGCGCTCTTCGTACGGTGTTAAGACTTTCTTTGGCTTCCAGTGCAGCATAGCGAACATGCTTGCTGAACCAAGCATCCAACCCGTTGTTGAAACTGTAATGATGGAGATGCCCCTGCAATTCCCCAATGCCGCCGGCGACGCGCGGATATTCGTGAACAGCTCTCGGTTCGTACTGAATCCACTGCGGCTGATACAATCGGATGAACCAGGAAGGATACAACGTCGCATGCTTGATCCACTTTCCCATAAAAAAGTCCTTGCGTCTCATTCGGTATGCCCGATGAGAGGCTTGCGGCACGCTGCCGATCTTTTCCAGTTCAACCTTCAGCTCCGGGTCCACCCGCTCGTCGGCATCGAGGGCCAGGACCCAGGGATGCTTGTACGTCACCTCCGTCCTGGCCGCCTCGCGTTGGCTGCCGTAATCGTCGAACCGCCGCTGGAACACACGAGCGCCCGCATCACGCGCTATCTCTACCGTGCGGTCCGTGCTGAATGAATCGAACACCACCACGTCGTCGAAACCGGCGAGGTTTTCCAAACAACCCGGCAAGTTCGCTTCCTCGTTTAGTGTAAGGATCAGAATTGAGATGCTCATGGAAACACCCTTACTCCGTCGTCAGGTCATGGATGGGTTCCGTGCTCCAGCGCTTGTTCGCGGTATTCCTGGTACTCGACCACACATGATCACTGAGTCCGGACCATCTCACGTCGTCCCGCCAGGGCTGTCCCATCCGTGCTGTAGGAATCCAGCACGCCCACGGCGTCAAATCGGCTCAGGTCGGCGAGGCAGGCCAGAAGGTTGTTCTCCTCGTTCAGTGTCAAGATGAGAACGGAAACGCTCATCCCTCTCCCCGCTTTCGTGTGCCGATGGGCTTGGCAGGATTCCCGGCGACGACAGTCCAGGAGGCGACGTCGTGCGTTACAACAGCACAGGCGCCTATGATCGCCCCTGCGCCGACCCGAAGGCCGGGCAGAATAAACGCGCGGGCACCGATAAAGGCGTCTTCCCCGACATCGATCTCACCGACTAATAACGGCTGCTCGGGCAAGGAAAAATCATGAGTACCGCCGCACAAATACGCCTGCTGGGCGACCGTCGAGCGGGCGCGTAGCGTGACCGGAGCAAGGTTGTACAATTCGCTCTGCGGGCCCAGACAGGCGCGATCTTCCAGGGCGAGATTCCACGGCGCCTTGATCACCGCCGAGGGAGCGACATAGGGAGTGCCGCTCACCCGACAACCGAACAGCCGCAGTAACAAGACCCGCCAGTGGTACAAATGCTTGGGAGTCGGGCGGAACAACAGTAGCCACGCGACACGCCACACCAGGCTACAAAGCCGGGACCGCACACTCCAGGGTGAGGCATAGCGGTTCCTTTGAGGCATCATCCGCAGTGGAACGCTAGTCGAAGTCATCGTTCCTTTTCCATGCCTATCAGGAATGATTCGAGAGCAGTTCCTCGAAGTCTTTCAGATAGAAGGCGGCGATGCGCTCCTTACTGAAGTCCTGCGCAAGCCGGACCCCTGCGGCGCTCATTCTTGCGTAGGCCTCCGGATCATCGAGGAGCCGTCCGAAGGCTGCGGCTAGATGATCGGGCGCATCAGGCGCACGATGGTCAAACACAACCCCAGTGCGGCCGTCCTGCACAAAATCTTGGAAGCAGCTCAGATCGGAGACGACGGGAACCAGACCAGTGGCCATGGCTTCCAGCGGAGCCAATCCAAAGCTCTCGCCTTGCTCAGCAAGCGACGGATAGCAAAACAGCGACGACGCACGGTACGTTTCTACGAGCTCGATCTTGTTGAATGTCGGTGGGAGAAACTCCACAGGTAAGCCTGCGGCCAGGCCTCGCAAGCGCGCCATGTATTCCCTGCCTCCGCCCCCCTGTTCTATCGCGGCTGGTCCCAGAATGCGAAGGACCACGTCTTGACGCAGGTCATGCAGCCGACGAAATCCTCGCAGCAAGAGGTCAATCCCTTTCTCCGGATGGATTCGCCCCGCGTATAGGATCACGTGAGGTCGGCGCGAACGAAACACCCGGTCCGACGGAGCAAAAATATCGGTGTCGATCGGATTAGGAATGACTTTCGTCAATGGCGCGGCGTCCGGACATTGAAGAGTGATTTCTTGCCGGACCGCATTCGAGACGGCCGCAAGCCGGTCCACGCGACGGTACCATCCGATTTGCCCTTTCGGCATACGAGCTACGTTCACCACGATCTTGCCCACCCGCCGACGGAGAAGAGGCAACAGGATGGGCAGCCAAAACGAATTGGTCACGACGATGTCGGAGGGCGGCACAAGGGGCAGCATGCGGCAGGAGTACAGCAGATCCCTCACGAGATCCCACCAGAGACGGCGGCTTCTCTTGAATCGAGTCCGCCGGATGAATCGGATGGCATGGATCGTTTCATTCGGTGATTGATCTTCATGCCCCCTGCACAGAACAGTCACTTGATGCCCCCGCGTGGCAAACTCACCGGCCAGCTCATGCCAAATGCGCTCCACCGCCCCGCAAGGCGCGGGGGGAGCGGGAAGGAAAGGACCAGTGACGATTGCAATACGCATGTCGATCAAACGTTAGAAGTCTTTTCGCCGAAGCGCTGAGGGAGTCGTCGAGACGAGACATAGATATCCGTCTGCGTGACTCCTAATCGAGCCGATCCCAATCCTCGAAACACGAGACGTTCCCATCCCTTCAACAACTCTGGGACAGCGGAATAAGCCGAGCGGTATGCATCATCGAGTATCAACATTCCTCCTTCGGCAACCGTGCCGACCGCTTCACGAATACAATCCATCCGAGAGACATACAATTCTTCAAGTCCGTCGACCACAACAATGTCCCACGGAGCGCCGTCGTGGACCGACCGAATATACTCGGCGATCCTGCCAGGGTCTTGCGACTCTGCCGGGATGAGACGGATATCAAGGGACCCGCCGCCAATGTCCCTGTATCGTTCAAGAATCACGGCCTTCCATGCCTCACTGCTTTCGACCGTCGTAACGTGGCAGCCACGCTCAGCAAAGAAAACAGTTGATCCTCCGCCTCCCCATTCGAAGACACGGAGTCCCGGTTTGACTTGTGTCTGCAAAAAATCTATGGCTCGCCAAGACATCCATGGCAAACCTCGCTGAAGTGCCGTGCGACGACTCACTACTGCGTCGATGAACCATCGGCCGGCATCCTTTGGCCGCATAACCATGTGACTAAGCGCCAGACCAACCCGGTAGGTATTCGTGCCTTCCATCCCAGACAACTCCCGCGTTAGCTCACGAGACGACAAAACTCTCCCCTGTAGACCGGTCCTGCGAGCATGGCGTCGTGCACCAGCTTGTCCGCGTCGAACGCGAAACGATCTCCAATCTTTCGCGCCGGCACACCGGCATGAATTTCATACGGTGCCACATCTTTCGTCACCACCGCGCCCGCTCCGACGATCGCACCCCTCCCGATCCGCACTCCGGCCATTACAATCGTACCGAACCCGACCCATACGTCATCTTCGATGACCGTTTCCGGGTAGGCTGGACGACCCGCAAAAATGATGGGGATGCCAGCCTTGGTGAAAAGGTGATCCTGGCCGACTACGGCAACGTAAGGCGCCAACATCGTGTACCGTCCCAAAGTGACTTTCGGTCCGATCACACAGCCGATGTTCAGAAAACTGTACTCGCGCGCGACAAGGTCCGGTGAGACGAAACATCCCTGGGCCATGTAAAAGGTCCGATCCACGTGCGTGAGCCCGAATCGCCGACGCCGGTACGCCATGAGGGCCTTGCGTATCGTGCGATACACCCATGGAATCCCCCGCAGTCTATTTGTCAGAGGCAGCATGGCTAATCGCGTAATGATTGATTCGTTCGTTGGAAGATAGGTGGTCCGGCTCGCACGGCTCTCCGGCGACGGCTCGTCCGATCACGCTCGATTGGTATTGCGGATTGTAGAAACGGTCCACAATATCGATGCAGCGGCATCTCAGGACGGGATCAGGCCAGGGTCGCCTGCACCACCGGCTAAGGACTTGTGCCAGATCTTCCACGTCACCACGCCGAAAGTAATCTCCCGTCACTCCCGACACAATCGCTTCCCATTCCGGTCCTTGGCAATCCGCATCGCCATGTGTAATAACGGGAGTGCCGTACGCCAAACTATGAATGGCAGTCAGACCAATCACCCCCGGCGAGACGGTGACATTGGCCGCCATGATCAGCTCGGCAAGGCGCTGCTCGTCGTAGCAGGCTCCGTAGAAATGAACCGGGACACCGAGCCGATCGGCCAGGTTTTCGAGTTTCCTACGTTCGGGCCCCTCGCCGACAAGCAGCAGATTCGATCGTATATCTCGGTCGCGAAGATACCGCATGGCCTCGATCAAGTGTTCCAAACCCCGCAACGCCGTCAACCGGCTGGTGCAAATCAAGACCGGTGCGCCAGGGTTATTTGGGAATAGGTCTTCCCTGATCTTCATGAGTTGAGCATCGCTCATTGCCGCGCGAGCCGCCCGTTGTGCCTCATAATCGAGGCTGTTGAAAATGACGTACAGCCGTGATGAAGAAAACCCTCGACGAGCGGCGATTGCTTTAGCCCTGCGGCCATACAACAGCAGCCCGTCGGCCAAACGGTAAAACAATGTTCGGAAGACAGCCTTCGTTCCTCGCTCCTCACTCAACCACCCGTGCGTCCAGAACAGAACCCTCTTCCCCCGCATCCTGGCCAGCGCTGCCGCCAGCCATGTGCTGAGAAAGTTGGCATTGCCCAAAAAGATCATCGCATCGACCTGGCACGACCATGCCAGGCGAAGGATTCCTCTTTGCCACAGCAACGGTCCGAACAAGATCGTGCACGGAGCATAGAGGAAGTTGAACTGAGACGAGTCGCAGGCTTTGATGGCCCCTTCAGGATCGGTGCGATCGCCGACGAAAAGATAGTCGTGCGACTCGTCCCGTTGCAGGGCTCTCATGACGCCCGCTCGATAATGAGGGAAAAAATGATAGACAACCGCCACACGGCGGCGCCGTGGCTGCGACGGGATACCACCGTTCGCTCCAGAAGAAGGATTCTCAACATTCATGTTAAACACGGAAATGCCTTCTGATCCTTGTCAACTCGCGATTGACGTGCAGCGGCTGCCATCCCTAGGACAGCGGCATGATTTTCAGCTCCGTCCCGTTTCGTTCCTCGTATGACGACGCCGACCCTTCCCGCAGCCTTGGGAATCAAAATGCAGGAGAGAAACAGAAGAGAAGTTGGATTGCCCACATTGATGAAATACCGCTCCACGACGGCCAGGAGGAGATAGCCGCACGCCAGACCGAGGAGGACGCTGTAGAGAAAAACATCCGAAGACTCTTTCAAGTGCCGGCCAAGCCGCCACAATCCAACCGCCGTGAGGAACACGGCGGCCGCGAATCCGAACATCCCGATTTCCGTCAATAGGGCCAGGTACCCGTTATGCGCGGAGCTGTTGATCTTGAGCAGCGGCTCATGCGCGCGGAAACCGACGCCGAAAATCGGACTCGACAGAAACAGGTTCCAGGTCGCCTGCCAGGTCACAATTCGCCCGGTGCCTCCGGTTCCAATTCCTCTGTCGCGGTCGTGGACGGCGAAAAACTGATCAAAGCCGTTGGCAAGTTTGTCGTAATAAGGAACTGCAACGCCCACTCCCACGACTAGGACAATGAAAGCCAGAACGAGCGTTCTGGCCCTGGCGATCTTCAGCCGTATTAACATCGTCATGGCCACTGAACCAATCGCCGCCACGGCCGCCCCGCGCGAGCCCGTCAAATAGATAACCACCGCCATTGCTCCCATGATCAACCACCGAAAAGGCAGAAACCGTATCGCCATTGCGGCGACGAGGGGAGACAGCGCAACGAGACCGACGGTGTTGGGATTCAAGACTCCCTTGCCGTTTCCCAATCGCATGCCCGGAATGTAATCGTAGAGGGCGAATGCTCCGACAAGCAGGAACATGACCGAAGCATAGATCTTGAGGCCCCGTTCATAGCCCGACACATCCAGGTTCGCCGTGAACTGCAAGACCACCCAGCAGGTGAGCGCGGTCAGGACAGAGTATCCGGTCGAATCCAGCGGCCGAGGGCTGCCAAAGGAGGACAGGAGGCAGAAGGTCAAAAATGTGCCCAGCGCAAGGGCTGATCCGGTACCGACCCGTTCCGGGAAAAACCGGCATCGGCTGAACATAAAATAGAGCAGAGGCCAACTCAGCGCCGTGGTCAGCAATATGAGCAACTTGAGGGAATTTGCGCTTGTCGCGTCCATGCGTCCGGCCAAGGAGGCCGCGAAGACACCGGCCAGCCACACACCGAATACAACCCCCACCCAGGACGGCCCTCTTGCTTCGTTCGGTGTCTCGATCTCAGCCATCCTCATATTCTCCTGAGACGTCGGAAGAGCAATAAGCCCATCGCGACCATCATGACGCCTTCCGCACAGAGAAAGGCTAGGGCAAGCCCCACCGCGCCAAAACGGGGAACGAGCAGTAGTCCGAGCGCTAGAAGCGCCACAGCTTCCGCTCCCACGGCCAAGCCCGGACCGCGGTATTCCTGCAGGCTATAGCAGGATATCCTCAGTAGCCGTCCCATGCCCGAAAACGGTAATGCCCAGATCGTGATGGCTAGAATGCCGGCCGTGTATTCGGCATGTTCCATCGTGAAACGGCCGCGCATGAAGACCAGCTCCACGAGAGGTCGCGCGAAGAACGACACTGTGCCGGCCACTGCAACCCCGAGACCAATGATCAGCACACTATTTTTGACCAGACATCCCAGGGCCGCGCGGGGATCTTCGTTGAACAGTTCGACAAGTCTGGGAAAGAGCGTGGTCGTCAACGGGAAGACAACGAGCGAAAGAGGCACCGACAGAATCGTACTGGCATAATAAAAGGCCGCAATGGACCCGCTCGGCAAGGTTGCCGCCAGACTGCGTTCCGTCAAGACCACCGCCTGGTAAAAAATCTCCCCGACCAATACCGCACCGGCAGAGCCCCACAGAAACCACATGCCGCCGCCTATCCAATTGGGACGTTGCGCAACGACGCCATCGATCATGATGAGCCTGGCGGCAAACACGACCAGGACAAGGAAATGCCCGGCGGCATATCCTAAAACCAGGGCATCAACACCGGCATGAGGTGCAAACGCCAGCACGGAGATAATGGTCGTGACCGAAACGACGGTGCCGGCGAAGAAACCGGGCGCGAATTGACCGAGCACATTCAACCCGCCTCTCAACAGGCCCGCCATGTTGGCGAACGCAATCGGGAGGAGCAGAAACTGAATCATCCTTATGCCTAATCGATGTTGATGTGCATCGAAACTTGGAAAGAGCGCATTCAGCGCTGCATCGGAGGTGATGACCAACAGGACCACGATAGCGGCATTCAAGAGGATGAGGCTGCTCAGCGATTGCGTCAGACGGGCAACGAGATCGGAAATAGCCGACGACCGAGGCACCTTTGAAATAAAGGCTGCCTCGATTGCATTACCGATCTGAGGCCCGAAAAAAAGATGGATACTCATGACGGCGACAAAGACGTCGAGTTCCGGACTGAGGCCGAACTGAGATGCGACCACCAGTTCCCTGATGAAACCGAACCCGAGACCGATGGTCGCCAGAATGGAGTAGCCGGATACTCCTTTCAGCGTGCGGACCAAATCGATGATAGCCGGCGCCCGGCGCATCATTCCGCGCCCGGTGACAATCCCCCGGACAAACTCTATCGGCCAAATTTCGCGGAGCAACGAGAGCGACACTGCTGACTCCATGCTTCCAGGACTAGCCCCTTGAAGGCGAGATCCGCGAACTGACCTCTTTGCGGTGGGCGTGACAGTTGCACGGCGGCCTCTTTCGAAAGAACGCCGGAACGGACTAACACCCCATCAGCCAACAAATCGCCGTGCGCCGCAAACAGAGGCTTCAACCAAGACATGCCTGGGGTTTGAAATCCTCGTTTCGGGCGCCTGAACACCCATTCAGGAACAACATCTTTGATCGCTTGCTTCAGCCAAGCCTTGGGCGCCAACCCCAAATCCGACTGTTGCTTCCGCAATCCCACTACGGTTTCAACGAGCCGATAGTCCACAAAGGGCAACCGCAGTTCGACCGACGAGGCCATGCTCAGTCGCTCACTCTGGGCGATGCCGTTTTCCAACAGATACGTTGCGCAGGCGACGCGCGTCAGCGAAATGTCCACCCGTGTCCAGGGACGTGACACCGTGAATGGCCCGAATGGCGCCGTGGAAGAGAGCGAGTCGGCAAAGGAAGGAGTGCAGAGCTGCGTGAGATATCGCTGCGCGCCTTGGAACCCTGGAAGGAGATCATAGAACACGAGTCGATCAGGGGGACTCGATGTATCCCGCCGAAATTCGTGCCACCCGCTGCGCAGACCCGCCAATGAGCGGATCCAATCGAGCGGAGCGCGGCGCGGCCAGAACCTGGGCGGCACGACGCGCAGATACTCTCTCAGCCTGCCCGTCCCTCCGGCCTTTCGCTGAGATTGCAATGCCGCATCCACCAACCATGGATATCCCCAGAACAGCTCGTCCGCACCTTGCCCCATCAACATGACCGGCACGTTATGGGCGCGGGCGGCCTTCATGACGGCCTGATACCCGTAGCCGGCCATATCGGCAATGGGGTCATCCCGGCGGTACACCATGTCGAGAAAATCTGCGACGACATCCGCGGCCGACAATTCGATTTCATGAAAGGGCAGTGATAAATGGCGAGCCAATTCCTCGGCCGCCTGCCGTTCATCGGTGCGAGGCCGACCCTCGTAACCGACGCTGAAGGCTTGCAATGTCCCCGGATATTTCTTCGCCGTCAGTCCCGCAATCACGCTCGAATCCACACCGCCGCTGAGTGCGACCCCCACGGGCACGTCGGCTCTGATGATCAGTTCGCTGACCGTCTCCAATTCGGCGCGGATGACCTCCGCGGGATCGCCCTTGATCGAGGGCGCGTCTTCCATTCGCCAGTACACTCGTTCAGAAACCCGCCATGGATCGGGCGTGATCGTGAGCATCGTCGCAGCCGGAAGCTTCCGCACATGGCGCAGAGGCGTCGCCGGTTCCGGCACAAATTGATAATGGAAATACAGGTCGATCGCACTCGGGTCCAACTCGAACGGGACGACTCCGGAATGCAGCAAGGCCTTCAATTCGGACGCGAAGGCCAATCCACCGTTCCATTCGAAGAGATAGAGCGGCTTTTCCCCCATGCGATCGCGCACCAAAAGGAGCTTTTTCTGCTGCTCATCCCACAGAGCAAAGGCAAACATGCCTCTCAGATGATGGACACAGTCTTCGCCGTATTCTTCATATAGATGGAGGATGACCTCGCAATCGCTTCCAGTCCTGAAGGTATGGCCGCGCCGTTGTAATTGAGCTCGGAGTTCGACGAAGTTATAGATCTCTCCGTTCGCGATCAGCGCCAGGGACTTCTCTTCGTTGTAAAGCGGCTGCCAGCCGGTGACGAGGTCGATAATGCTGAGACGCCGCATCGCCATCGCAAGATGCGACCGCTGGTACAGCCCGGTGCCGTCCGGACCTCGGTGGACCAGCGCCTCGCTCATACGAAGAAGCTGTTCGTGGTGAGATTGATTGAGGGGTGTCGCAGAGATGATGCCGGCAATACCGCACATGGTTGTCTCCACCTCTCTCAACCTTAAGTCTCTAGAGGAGGTCTAGTTTACTGCGATCGAGAAGAACGAAAAGACACGGGCATTCAAGATTGTGTTAACAAATCGTTAAATGGAGGTTGGATAAAAAGGAGTGAGAACAATGACCACCGAGCAGAAGATCATCAAGACGAAGGTCGGAGGGTCAAGGCGTGAGTGTCCGGATCATCTGTGCCGCGACAGTCGCGTCGCCTTGTAGGTTGAAATGCACATCGTCCCCTGGCGAGAATAGTGAGAGATTGAGCTGAATCGCATTCGCAGGGTCACAGAAGTACACCGATCTTCCATAGGTAAGCGCCCTCGCACGAACAGCAGTGTTGAACTGGTCGATGACCGACAGGTCATAAATATTATAGGTGCCTTGTTCTCGCCGAATCATCGTGCTCAAGATCATACGGTTGCCGTTGGACAACACTAAACCCATCGTCTTGTCCAGTTCCGCAATGAGTGCGGCTGCTTTCACATCAGCCGCAGCTTGATTCGCCGCACCGGACCCCACATCGTTGATGCTACCGCCGTCGATGTTCCAGAGGATGATGCCACGGGCATAGGTCATGCCTGCTCCGACATAGGTGTTCCAACTGGTCCGCGACAAACCGGACCGTCCGATATTCGCATCGATGCCGCGACGTCCGAAGCCCCGTGCGACCCAGTCGGGACGTCGGCGCCACATATTCGGAATGAGGTCTTGATCGCCTTGTTGTGCGAACTGGCCTCCGACACGGCTGGGACCTTGTGCTTCCGGTGAGAGTGCAAGGATCCCTGCCGTGGAGATTGAGTCGAAAGCGGATAGTTCCAGCCATCGATGCACACTGACGGCACCCAGCTCAAAAGCCGTATCTCCGAAAACGGCCTCAAATCCTGCCTTGCCGATGGCCTGTGGATCCCAGTCTGCCAAAGCGCCGCTGAAATAGGTCTGTGTCGTCCATGGACCAGCCGTCTCATCGATCAGCGAGTAGGTAGCTTGTCCACTCTTGTGCAGATGTAAGGCCAGTTTCCAGCGTGAGCTCTTGGCAAGGTTGGCCTTCAAGACCCTTGAGCCTTGTTTCAGATCGTTTCCGTCATAAGTCAAACGGATGACATCAGCCGTATCTGCAGTGTTGCGAAGAATAAAGTCGCAGGTCGTTCCTGTCCCAGGCAGGTAGAAATCCGTGAAGAATACAGTGGCCCAGTTTTCTTCATTAAAGGGCAGTGCGCCGATATCATCGGTGGTCATAATCTTGGCGGTTTGTCCGACTGCACCTGTCACGACGATGCGTCGACGTTGAGGATTGATACCACCGCTGGCATACACGGTTGGTGTCATGGTGGCGGTGCCAGCATAGGTGAACATCAATCCATGGCGGTATTTCGTCCGCGTAAAATGATGGGCAAATTTCTTGGTTCGATAGGAATTGTATGGCTCCAGGTTATAGAGCGGATGCATCGGAATGTCCGTTCCACTCCATGATTCGATGGGACCGGCGATGCGGAACTTCAAGCCTGACCAGTTGCCGAGACCGATATCCCAATTACTGCGCAGCGATGCGAGATTGATGGAAGTTGTATCCACACCGCTGACTTCCCCGACAAGTACCCTATTGACATAGAGACCGTAGCGGGCGTCTGTCTTATTCACACTGAGGTGAAGTGTAAGTTCGGTCCATGCGTCGAGCGGAATCACACCGGGCCCGTTACCCCCGGCCAGCGAATCTATATGGGAAGTTGCACCGCCCATATAACTTGACACGAGCACGCTGATCGCCGGGGTACCGTTCGCTGACAAAGCATAGTGATTGTTTGCAAGAGACAACCATGTGCGAAGCTTGTCGGCCCCATCGCGAACGTTGTGCAAAATATTTTGTGATGGACCCGCCGCGAGCGGGCTTGTCGTCACTCGTTCAGGATAGACCCAAAATCGCACCCAGTAGTCATTGCTGCCGTTCAAAGGCGCGCTCGCGTTATCTACTCGAAAGGACGCAAGACCGCCCTCCTTTGTTTCGATGTAGCCGGTCGCACTGGATCCAGGCGGGACATCGTGACTGCCCACATGAGTCCAGGTCCCCGCGGCAAACTGATTCAGACCTGTGCTTCCCGGCGTGGCCGAGCCGCTCGTCGGCCAGGATGCGCCGGTGATGCTGGTGATGATCGCAGCCGCCTGACCTCCTCCAGGACCTCTCTCGCTTCCTGAACAAGAGACAAGGAGCACTGTCAGGCTCAGGGTCACCACGCATTGCCCGATTGGACAGCCCAAGAGACTATGCCAAGACATTGGAATATCAAATCGCGACATTTGGACCAATAACGGAGCTACATTCATTGCTGTCTTCGACACACTCCGAGAACATTTGGCAGTAAAATCACAAAGAGGTCCGGAGAACACTTTGGGAACTTATAAGCCGAGTAGCGTGACCATTTCCGCGGCCGCCAGTTCGATCGCCCCTTGGGCGGTATAGTGCACACCATCGAGCAAGACCTCGGCCAGGCGATCCGGTTGTTAATCTCATCATGTGTGGTCACACATGATCGCAACCCGCAACAGGGAGGATCGGCACAATCTTCGAGGCTGCTACTGGGGAGATAATTTGTCTTAAGTTAGCCAGGCAGCCTAATAAGGGTGCTCTATGCCGGCGCCGCCGCCACAAATTCCACGACCCGATCCCAAACAATCCGGTGGCATAGAGCAACAGGCTGGCCGGATCGTACCGACGAACGCCGTGCCTCGAAGGAAAAATATGCCTGATTGGCCGTGCATCCGGTCAAGCTTGTCATCGTGGTGGACCTGCCTGAGAGGCGTGGCGGAGATAATTCCAGCAATACCGCACATGGCAGTGGTCCCCTTGCTTGAAGAGCGGTTTAGTGTACTCCCGCACCGCTGAGATGCACGACACGCACCGCTTAAGTTTGTGTTAACAAACGGTTAATCTCGATTGTCCGCGGAGACAGCGGAAATAGCCTTCTATGTTAATTTTTACACGCTGGAGTGGAGGCAAATATCGATCAGCACCTGTGGATCTTCAACGCCTCGGATACCGGCGTCCGGTTTTCTGGTGTTACGAAGATGCAAAGCACACTGCCGCGATCGATGCCTTGCCGGCTGCCCGCAACATTGTTGCCGCCTTCAGCGGCAATATCCTTTCCGACAACACCGGGCGCTCTTTGTATGGGAGACTCACGAACCCCGAATTTCCCTGCGGTGGCGCGGGTTATCTCGTGCAGTTACGGAATGCCAGCCTGGTGGAAATCCAGCGGCATGGGGTGCAGTAAGACTGAACCTCACGGCACCCTCAGGCGAAGTTCAGCTTGAAAACGTCACCTCCCGCAGGGCGGCCCGGTTGGCAAGGAACCACCTCAGCGTTTTGTCCAATCCCTCGGCCAATGAGTGCTTGGCCTGGAAGTTGAAGTACCCAGCGGCTTTGCTGATGTCCAGACAGCGGCGCGGCTGTCCATTCGGTTTCGTCGTGTCCCAGACGATGCCGCCTCGATAGCCCACGGCCTGCACAATCACTGTGGCCAGATCCGCGATGCTCACTTCCTCCCCGCTTCCTAGATTGACCGGATCGCTTCGGTCGTACTGTTCGGCCGCCTGGAGAATCCCTTCGGCCGCATCCTCGACATACAGAAATTCCCTGGTCGGTGATCCGTCGCCCCACAGGGTCACGGATGGCGCTTGTGTTTCCTCGGCCTCAACAAACTTGCGGATCAGGGCGGGAATCACGTGAGACGTTTCGAGATGGAAATTATCGCGCGGGCCGAAAAGATTGACCGGAAATAACACGATGGAATTGAAGCCATACTGGGTTCGATAGGCCTGAGATTGAACCAGCAGCATCTTCTTCGCCAACCCGTATGGCGCATTGGTCTCTTCAGGATAGCCGCTCCATAAATTGTCTTCTCGGAACGGCACCGGGGTATGCTTCGGGTAGGCGCAGATCGTGCCGAGGGCGACGAACTTTTTCAAACCGTGCTGTCGCCCCACTTCCATCAACTGTGCGCCCATCATGAGGTTGTCGTAGAAGAATCGTCCCGGATGGGCCTGATTTGCGCCGATGCCTCCCACTCTTGCGGCAAGGTGGATCACCATATCGGGCGCGGCATCCCGGTAAAGCCGTCGAACGGCCTCCATGTCAACCAAATCGTAGTCGCAGCTTCTGGGCACAAACACTTGCCGACAACCACGCTGTTGGAGCTTTTCGGCGACGAAGGAGCCGAGGAATCCGGCTCCTCCGGTTACGACCACTCTCCGATCACGCCAGAAATACATCGCTCCGGTTTTCCTTTCGTACCTTCAAGCTTCATCCGCTCCATCTCCAGATCCGCGCGCACCATCGTCGTCACTAACTCATGGAACGACATTTTTGGTTCCCACCCCAGCACCCGCTTGGCTTTGCCCGCATCGCCGATGAGCAGGTCCACCTCGGTGGGACGATAGTATCGCGGGTCGATCTTGACGTAGGGATGCCAATCGAGATCCACCGTCGCAAACGCTAATTCCAACATTTCCTGCACGGAGTGAGTTTCCCCGGTCGCGATGACATAGTCATCCGGCTGCTCCGCCTGCAGCATCATCCACATGGCCTGCACATAATCGCCGGCAAAGCCCCAGTCGCGTTTGGCTTCGAGATTGCCCAAAAACAACTCCGACTGAAGCCCCAGTTTGATACGGGCCGCCGCCTTCGTAATTTTTCGAGTGACGAACGTTTCGCCGCGCCGCGGGGACTCGTGGTTAAACAGGATGCCGCTGCACGCAAAGAGGCCGTATGCTTCCCGATAGTTGACTGTGACCCAATGGGCATATACCTTCGCCGCGCCATAGGGGCTGCGAGGATAAAACGGAGTGGTCTCCCGTTGGGGGATCTCCTGCACTTTCCCGAACATTTCACTGGAAGATGCCTGATAAAATTTCGGCCGAAGGCCCGATTCCCGGATGGCTTCCAGCAAGCGCAGGGTGCCGAGCCCTGTAACTTCGCCCGTGTATTCCGGAATGTCGAAGCTGACACGGACATGGCTCTGCGCGCCCAGATTGTAGATTTCGTCTGGCTGAATCATCCGCAAAATCTTGTTCAGCGAACTGGCATCGTTCAAATCCCCAAAGATCAAGTGCAGCTGCGGATTCTGGACATGCGGATCCTGGTACAGCCCGTCGATCCGTCCTGTGTTGAACGAACTGGACCGCCGAATCACGCCGAAGACCTGGTAGCCTTTGGAGAGGAGTAGTTCGGCGAGGTAGGACCCGTCTTGGCCCGTGATCCCTGTGATCAGCGCTTTCTTCATGCGTGAGACACCTTCGATAGCCGGCTGCCGGTCCGGTCGGGAGCGGAATTCTACCGGCTTCGCACGGCCGCCGAGGCACCGCGCCATCAAATTCCCGTTAAATGATCGTTAACCCGGCAATCCGACGTCCGGCGGAGCAACCCTTTCACCATGAAATTAAATAGTCGGTCCTATTACGAAACGTTGAGCCGCTTGTAACAGCTGTGCAGTACCTTCCGCCCGGCTTCACCCGCCGACCATGGAGGCTTTATGAGACGCGCCCGGCCAGTTCTCCTCGCTCTCGTGCCCGTCGGTACGCAGTCGCCGCCCCTCCATGCCTCCATGGTCGATCTCGGATTACCTGCGCTGCAGGCGCCGGAGCGGCCCCGCGAGGAGTTTGCCCGCGTCCGCGCTGACACCACGGACCTCACCCGCCGCTGACTGAA
>CAZOHW010000003.1:0-41816 GCA_964579525.1 uncultured Nitrospira sp.
CTCGCGGATAAACTCCACGAATCGCTCAATCTTTAGCAAAAAGAAGTCGTAGATCCCAGTCAGCGGCCGCGGCTCCCGAAACCAGAACGACAGGAATCGAGCCAGCGGCACATTTCGGTCCGTGAGTCGACGGCAGGAGTCCGGAAACATATCGTCTATCTTCCCCCCCCACTGTAAGATTTCATAGGGAAGGTAGACCGATCGATACTGATCCAATTCAGTGAAGCAGGCGGGACTTCGACTCCACTCCACATCCGCCAGTTCAGCTTGGCCTACCAACACACGAGCATACAACCCATAGTCCTGTTCAAGGGCTTGTCTGGTCGCAACTGAAACAGGCCCCGTCTCGAGCAGCACGTCCTCCGGCTTATCAGATGAGAGGTTCACCTCCGCTGTGACCCGCTGAAAGAAATCAGCATAACGTCTGGAGAAGGCGGCAAATTCCTCGGCAATCAAGGCTTCCGGTTTCGTATCCACTTCCAGTGCCATGCCTTTGAGATTGGTGAGACGCGGATGGTTGAGAATCTGGTCGAGCATTTCGAATAAGACAGGGGGGATGGGAGCTGCATGGGCATCAGTCCACGCTGGAAGTTTGTCCTCTCCCACTGGTTCAGATGCGGAAGAAAACCCCGCATGATAGGATTCATGAACAGCCAAACCCGCAACATGGATCTCGACGACACGGTCCAACGGAAACTCACTCAGAAAGGCCGCGACGAATCGTTCGAGGGATTGAGAGCGAAAGGCACCGGAATACCGACACACGGTCCAGAGGTGTCCGACATCGAGCACCATCCCGCAAGGGATCTGCTCGGTGATGAGTCGGAAAAAGGTCTGAACGGGAATCGTCCCCGGCAGGAAATATGTGAGGGGAGGCATTTCGAGTAAGACCAATGGCGCCTGTCCGTTTGTGAGGCGGCACCGCTCATCCAAGAGGTCTTGGATCTGCCTTGTATTGTCGGCCACAACCTGGGCACTCCTTGGAGTATAGAGAGGAGGCAGGTAGGTACCGAAGGTGTAGCCGGCCAGGTATTTCGTGGCACATTCATGATTCAGCCAGGCGCTCTGTACGGTCAGGAGATGTTCCACCATTTCCTCGACCTCTAGCCGACAGTCCCACGCCCCAGTCATTTCCGGCTGCGTCACCCACAGACCTTCGCCATGGTAGGTCACCAGACCATCGCCGAGTTCCCGTCTGGCGGAGGCCAATGCGCTCGTAGTGGTTCGGAATACTTCAAAATAGGCTGGTGACACTTGACGTTCTTGTAGCGTTCGCCGCAAGCTAGTGAGGTCCGGCGCATGGATATCGACGGAAAGCCCCAACCCGTGGACTGGAATTCGGCTCACACGACGATGAAATTCTCGATAGACAAGGCCGCTCTCACTCATTCAGTCCCCTTGATCAACTGCCAAAATTTGACCGTAGTGTATGCTGGAAAACCATTGAATGACAAGGATTTCACGCCGTCCTTGGCCAAAGGACTCGTCTGCTATACTTGGCATACGTTGCGGCGGCCAGGAGGGCGGATTCATGCAGAGAGGAGTCCTGGCTGAGGAATGTTGGATAAGAATGATCAGGATCTCAAGACGGAGAATCACCCGATCACCGTGGTCGCACATATGATGACACCAGGCGTGGTTCAGATTCCCGGAGATGTGTCGGTGACCGAAGCAGCGTCCCTGTTGGAGCGTGAACGGATGCCATGCCTGCTCGTAAAAGACACCGAATCGCAATTCGGGCTCATGACGCCGACGGACATCGTCAAGAAAGTCATCGCACAGGGGCTTGAGCCGAGTGATATCGAGGTTCGGTCCATCATGACCAGACCGGTTCAATTTATCGAGTACGATCGGGCGGTGACTGATGCCACGACGCTCATGATGTCGACTGGAACCCCCATCCTCATCGTCACCAAGCAAGATCAACCGGTTGGAATCCTCACGGCGAGGGATCTTGTCCTTTCTCCGAAACGCTGTGCCACGAAGATTCCGACAACCATCCACAGCATGGATGGGGAGCGCGTGGGAGCCGAGCACCTCGCGACGATTACCCAACTCAGCCATGCCGGCGCATCAGTGGAGTCACCGGCCCTCTTGCTGCCGGGAACCAACGTGATCATGAGCTTTTGCCTGCCAGAGATGACGAGCCCGCTGACCGTCAGAGGAACGGTCCTGAATAATGCCTACTGCGAACTGGCGCTTGGCACCACTCCAACCCCTATCACGTCGCTTCCAGGGATCGACATCCAATTTATGGCGCTTTCTCCCGCCGATCAGTCCAGGATCAAAGCCTGGGTCCTGAAACAAGTGCCTCGGCCATTCGATCTGCCTTGAACTATCCCGAATCCCCATGATCTTTGACCACGATGAAATCCGTTGGTAGAATTTTATTGTTCGTTCAACAGAAGGACACCCCATGGATACACCTATCAAGCCCTCTGCCGCGCAGGCTCGACCTCGCCCTGTCCTCTCACGGGAGGAAATTCTTCAGCATATCAATTTGCTGTTAGACAGTCCGGAGGACGACCTCCATGCCGTGCTGATGAAGGAGCTTTTGTCTGGGCTCTTCAAATTGCATGATGCGCATCTCGATCTTCTTGACCTCAAGATCGTCAACCGGGCGGTGAAAGAACTGCGCCATGCTTTCACGGTCTTCCATGGTTATCAGGATCGACAAAAGATCAGCATTTTTGGCTCAGCGCGTATCTCCTCAGACGATCCGAATTACCGGCTGGCCTATCAGTTCTCACAGGCCGTTGTTCGAGCTGGTTTTATGGTGATCACTGGAGGGGCAGATGGGATTATGCGCGCCGCCCAAGAAGGAGCGGGTCGCGAGAACAGTTTCGGCGTCAATATCATGCTGCCGTTTGAACAAGGCCCTAACTCCACTATCGCCGACGATCCCAAATTGATTACCTTCAAATACTTTTTCACGCGGAAACTGATGTTCCAGAAAGAAGCCAATGCCATTGCTCTCTTCCCCGGAGGATTCGGCACCCATGATGAAGGATTCGAGATTTTGACACTCGCTCAAACCGGCAAGAGCAATCCTCAACCGATCGTGTGCCTTCAAGCACCAGGTTGTGACTATTGGGATGAGTGGTCGGCCTTTCTCACCAAACAATTGCTGGCGCGAAAACTCATCAACGCGGAGGATATGCATCTCTTCACGATTCTGGATTCTGCCGAAGCCGCGGTAGACTACATTCTTCGGTTCTACCGCCGCTATCATTCCATCCGCTTCGTCGGTCGGCAGCTGGCGGTGCGACTCAAACAGACCCTGTCCACCGAGCAACTTGAGGATATTCAAGCGCGATTTAGTGATCTCTTGTCCACTGGAACATTTGAACTGCGTGGGGCACTCGAGGAAGAGCTCGACGAACCAGCCCTGCAGGAGCTCCCGCGTCTGGTGTTTTATTTCAATCGACGTAGTGCCGGTCGGCTCCGTCAGCTGATCGACCACTTAAACCATCTGTGACCTCATCCAACCATAGACTTGAGCCGCGAAAGGGCCTTTAGTCGTAATCCAAGGCGTGTTATTCTCTTTTCATCGCACATGGATAACTCAACGCCCGTCCCCCACTTCGACGGCACTCCCGATATGGTCCTGTACCATGCTGAATGTATGGATGGATTCGGCGCTGCCTGGGCGATCTGGAAGAAGTTTCCGAATATCCGTTTTCTGCCGGTCAAACATGGACAAGCTCCCCCCGCCGATCTTAAGGATCAGCGCGTGGTGATCGTCGACTTCAGTTATGCCAGGCCTATTTTAGAGGCCATGGCCTCAGAAACCAAAGCACTCCTCATCCTTGACCATCATATTACAGCCCAACGCACGCTCAATGGATTTCCACATGCCTACTTTGATCAAACAAAGTCCGGCGCCGTGTTGAGCTGGGAGTGGGTTCATGGCACAGAGGCACCTTGGCTGCTTCAATACGTGCAGGACAAGGATTTGTGGACATGGGCGTTGCCGGGGAGTCGTGAGATCAGCGCCGCGTTGGCCTCGTATCCCTTCAATTTCGAGTTATGGGATCGTTTTTCCCAACAAGCACTGGAGCAGGAAGGTCGTGCCATTTTGCGGTATGAGCAGGAGTTGGTCGGTAAGCTCACGGCACAAGCGGTCATGGTCGAATTCCAGGACCAGATTATTCCGTCCGTCCACAGCGCGATCTTGACGAGTCAAATTGGGGAGCGCCTGTCACCTCACCATCCGTTCTGCCTCATTTGGCATGATCGAGATGGTCGACGGTATTTCAGCATGCGCTCCCATACCGACGGCACGGATGTGGGGACTATCGCGGCCTCATTCGGGGGAGGCGGGCATACCCATGCCGCTGGATTTTCCATCCCTCTCGGAATTGATGAAACTCTTCCGGCCGATTCTCGATTGCCGCACCCGGTCAGAGATCGACGAAGAAATCTCTAGCATGATGTGGGAAAAGACCGCCAGCGGCGTTCTTGCAGCGTTCAGAGGCTCACCGTACGGAACAGAGTACGCTTCGCCTCTTCACTCGCTGCAGCCTTGCCCGTGGAACGATGCGTCTTGGCGCGCCGGGGGCTGGGTGGGTGAGAAGTAGGCTTTTTTGTGCACCCTGTATAGACAGTTCTGCATTGTCTCAACCTTCGGTATTCGTGACGGCTACTGAGGTCAAATTGAGTTTTTCCGCAACCTACTAGGGCTGGCTCATATGATTCCGCTGCATGACGATAATCCAACTCAACACACTCCAATCGTAACGATTAGCGTCATCGCGCTCTGTGTCATGGTGTTCCTCTATCAACAGAGTCTTCCTCAGGAGTCGGCTGAAATGTTGGCGTTTCAATATGGAGCTATTCCTGCCCTGATCTTCGGTCAGGCTTCGCTTCCGGCTGACGCAGTAGCTATTCCGGCGTCTCTGACATTGGTCACCAGCATGTTTCTTCACGGTGGCTGGATGCATCTCCTGGGCAACATGCTCTACCTATGGATTTTTGGGAACAACATCGAAGATGTCATGGGACATGCGAAGTTCATCCTCTTTTACCTCTTGTGCGGGATCCTTGCCGCCCTCAGTCATGCCCTCACCGACCCTGGATCTCAGATTCCCATGGTTGGCGCCAGTGGAGCGATTTCAGCGGTACTGGGGGCCTACCTGCTCTTATTTCCTCGCGCCCATGTGCTGGTGCTGTTGCCTGCGATCGGGATGACCCGAGTCGCTGCGGGCGTTGTCCTGGTGATGTGGTTCATCACCCAACTGATCAGCGGAGGAATGAGTGTGGGCGGCACGGGAGGTGGTGTTGCGTTTTTTGCTCACATCGGTGGATTCATCGCAGGAATGGCGCTCATCGGTATCTTTAAGCGCAGGGACGTTCCCTTCTTTTCTCCGCCCCGCTCAACCTGGAATCGGTACTGACGGGGACATCTCTATAGAAAACGTCAGGCTGCATCCAAAACCTCTCGCACTTTTTCGATGAGCCCTGACCGGCGATAGGGATGCTGGATGATAAACCGCTGGTTGATCCGATGGTGATGGATCGTTTCATCGTCATAGCTGGAGACGAAGAGCGCCTTCATCATGGGATGATGAGTTAAGAGCCGCCTGGCAAGCTCACGTCCGCCCATTTCAGGCATGACCAATGAGCTGACCGTAAGATGAACAATCCCCTTATATTGTTGGGTAATCATGAGAGCTTCCACCGACGAAGCCGCTTCCAGGACACGATACCGATGGCGTTGCAGAGTCGACAGCGCCAGCTTCCGGTGGATTTCATTCTCTTCGACAAGCAACACTGTTTCGTTGCCTTTCGCGAAGAGCGGCCGTGGAAAGAGCTCTTCTCTCCCTGGTGCTGAAGCAGCGGGGAACAAGACCCGAACCGTGGTCCCCTGTCCAGATCGACTCTCGACGTCCAATAACCCTCCATTCTGTTTCACAATCCCATAGACCGCCGTGAGTCCAAGCCCAATATTGGTCTCCTTCGTCGAAAAGAATGGCTCGAACATATGCGCTTGGGTGTCAAGGTTCATCCCTGTCCCGGTATCGGAGATCTGAATCATGACGTGCGGGCCTTTCAGCTCAAGGGACGATGATCGAGTCAATAGGGATGACTCTTTGACGGTTTTCACTTCTAGCGAGAGTCGCCCTCCATTCACCATAGCATCTCGAGCGTTGACGACCAGCTGAAACAGCACATCTTCTAATCCTTCGCGATCCACTTCCGCATGCGTCCCCTGGTCATCCGCCTGAATGGTGAGGTCAATCGTGCTCGGCAGGAGGCTTCTGATAAAGGGGGCTAGGTCCGACACCACACGATGGATTGATACGGCATATCGAACCTGCTGTTCATCGAGATTCAATGCAATGAGCTGCGCGGTCAACGTGGCGGCTTGTTCTCCGGCCCTGAACAATTCGTCGGCGGAGGCTCGCAACGGATCGCTCGGTTCAAGCCGAGACAACATGATGCCGGTCTGCCTGCCGATCACGGAAAAGAGCGACCCGAATTCGCCGGCGATTCCCGCCGCGACCCGGCCGACTGCCTCCATCTTCTGCGTCTCCTGAAGCTGCCGCTCGAGTCCCACCCTCACAACCTGCCCATCACGCAGTTCGGCATTCGCCCGCGACAGTTGCTCTCTCAATCCATGAATACGCTCTTCCAGCTGTACTTTTCTGGTCTTCAGCTCATCCTCTGTTCTCTTCAGTGACTCCACATCCTTCAGTAACGTCGTGTTTTGTGCTTGTGTCACGGCCGTCGTTTCCAAGGCGACCCCATAGAACACCGCCATCACCAACAACACGGGAATGCCCAAGAGATGTCCGGTGGCTGCCGTCCCAGTCTCTAGAATTCCGCCATACAGCACAACCCCGTACCCAAGACTCAAGAGCAAAGAGAGGCCCATCACATGACTCAGTCGTCGCACCGACGCGGCGATGAGCATCAGCACAAAATACGCGATATAGAGATCCGACCTGGCATTTCCGGAAAGGTAGATGACCGCCGTGACGGCAACGGTATCTACCACAACAAGTCCAGCCCCGAACCATGTCGTGGTCAGCATAGTCGAAGGCAGCAACGCCAGGGCAGCGATGCCCAACCACAATCCCGCCACCAAACCGTGACTCGTTATGACACTGATAACAGAACCACCATTGAAGACTAATTCATAGGAGAGAATGATGGTGACAAGGCTCTGAAGAACGATGTAACGGGACTGTGGGTTCGTGAGTAATTGAGAGAGACGCACCGACGCTTGTCCCTGGGTAGTTTGACCGGATCTGGTGTCCATGCACTCTCTAGGTGTCCATGGCAACCGCACAAGCAAGCGCAAGATCCATACCCCTGACATCTAAGCATATGTGGGCTGTTTACATAGATTCCTTCCCTTCAGGTAACGAATTCGGAACAACCAAGTTCAAGGAGGGGACAAAATCGAACGGATATCTTCTTGATCGGCTGGTCAGCATCGAATAACTAGATGTGATGTTGGAGATCCTCGATAAATCGCTCTGCTACGGCTGCAGCTCTATCCGGCTGATCTGCGACAAAGGTCACATGTCCCATTTTTCTCCCAGTGCGAATCACACGCTTCCCATACAGATGCAAGAGCGCTCCAGGGATGTGATACAGACTATCACATCCTCCTGGTGAGAGTACGGTACGGACCTCTTCACCTATGAGATTCACCATAGCGGCAGGACTGAGCAGTCTCACTTCCCCCAACGGGAGTCCACTCGTGACACGCACTTGTTGCTCAAACTGGGAAACTGAGCAGACATCGAGCGTGTAGTGGCCTGAGTTATGGGGCCGTGGTGCGATTTCATTGATCAACAAATTCTCACCGTGAAGCTGAAACAGTTCGACACAAAATACACCGTCCCCCTTCAATACCGATACAGCTTCTCTGGCAATGGCTACGGCCTTTTCTGCCACATGGCGTGGAATAGGAGCTGGCACGACTGTCTTTCGTAAAATACCCTGCTCATGTCGATTCTCCGCTACTGGATACACACGATCGATACCCCCATTATCTCGAACAACCAGTACGGACAATTCTCGCTCAAATTCAACGAACTGTTCGAGAATCCAGCGATGACCGGATTTGCCTGTTTCGAGCTGTTGTTCGACCGCTGCGACATCAGAGGTCGCCCGAACGATCCACTGTCCCTTTCCATCATAACCGGTCGTGGCTGTTTTGCAGACAGCTGGAATTCCGAGACGCTCGATCCCTTGCCGGACATCTCGGGATGATTCCACAGTAGTGAACGCAGGAACAGGAAGGCAGTGGTCGGCAAGAAATTGCTTTTGTTTCAAACGATCTTGGAGGATTCGTAGCACGGCGCTCGATGGATGAAGCGGGCGCCGCTGTTCCAGCCACTCACAGAGATCGGCAGGCACATTTTCCCATTCCAATGTGATGGCCTGGGCCAGAGCCGAAAATTGCTCCCGAGCAGCTTGGTCTAAAAAGGGAACAGCAAACGAGTGATCAGCCATGCGATGAGCCGGAGCCTGAGCATCAGGATCCCACACAGCCACCTGGTAACCCATCCTGCGCGCGGTATGAGCAAACATTGCCCCTAATTGCCCACCGCCCAACACCCCGAGGACAGAACCAGGAGGCAGGATCTTTTCTATCACGATGGCCGACTCTTCTTATTAATATGCGGCGGCACCTGATGCAAGCCCTTCGCTTCAGGAGACTGTAACACCCCTTCCGTCTGGCTGGCCCGATACTGTTGAATGCGTTGTCGAATCACCTGGTCACGTCCAGCGAGGATCTGCGCAGCAAGGAGTGCGGCATTTTCAGCCCCGCCGATAGCGACGGTTGCAACGGGAATCCCTCTAGGCATCTGCACGATGGACAATAACGAATCCAGTCCACGAAGCTGTTCGGTGGGAATCGGCACACCAATCACAGGGAGATGGGTCTTGGCCGCCAACATACCCGGAAGGTGCGCGGCGCCTCCAGCGCCGGCGATGATCACTTCAATACCACGGCCAGGGGCGGTCTCAGCATATTCAAATAACCGGTCAGGTGTTCTGTGAGCAGAAACCACCAACAATTCATAGGGAATCCCCAGTTCACACAGGATGACAGAGGCCTTCTCTAAAACAGGGAAATCGGATTTGCTTCCACCCAATATTCCGACAATCGGCTTACCTTTCAGACGGGTAGATTGACTTGCCTGCCGAGTTGGACCTGACACGGGTCTTACTTTCGCCATTACCTACCTCTTCTTTCATCAATCGTGAGGAGACCACATATGATCTGACATTCAGGCAGTGGCACCTTAGCGACTCCACTCCGTACGGTCAAGAAAATAGGTTCGGACAGTGTGTAACCTTCCCTGAAGCAGGTAACACATTGACAGACTGACGGGTTCGAAAAAGCAGTGACATGCGTGATCGATCGACCAGCTCTTCCCCGAAAAAAAAGGTGGCTCAGTGGTTTGACCCACTGAGCCACCTTCGAGGAGAACCACTGTGCACCACACCAGGGGGGTGGGTGCAATCAGATTACTTGAGACCCTGTCCCGCAGTCTTCGGGGCAAACATCTCAAACACGCTCGGTTCACGCTCCATATAGTCCGGCGGGAAGAAGTTAAACCTCCGCCACAGTTCGTACCAGAGTGGGACACGATTCATGATCACCCATCCCATGACCTTTGTACCCTGCCTCACCTGTGCCTGTTCAGGCCATGGTTGAGGATCGTCCGGATCAGGAACCACCCAGAACCGGTAGTTACCTTTTCCATCGTCAATCTGGTCAACAACCTTGATGACCCCTCCACGAGTACCCGCCATCAAGGATGGCCAGGCTGGTAATGGGATCGCCGGTACACCAAAGAACAGAATCCGAACTTTCCGACCTGGCTTCAGCAGTGGAGAATCCAGCCCTTCCGCCTTCATTTCGATGGCGGGATCAGAAGCGAGCGGAGAGATAGTGACTAGATTATCTCCTTGTTTGACCGTTTCATTGATACCGACTCTGGCCATCTTAACTACAGTGCCATCCATCGGAGAGAAGAGCTTAGCAGCCTCAATTCGTTGCTGAACACCCTGTTGGCGATAGGCAATGTCAGCCAACGACTCAGTCGCTTTAGCGGCTTCCGCCACAGCAGCGTCCCGAGAAGCAATGGCCTCCATGAGTTTCTGGTGAACATCCGCCGAGATTTGATCCCGACCGAAGCTCAAAGCCGAACGAGCTTGTTCTGCCGCTTGTAAGCCAGCCTGGGCGGCCTGCAAGCCAGCCTTCGTTCCGATTTCAGTTTGAATAGTCAACTCGAGTTCGCGTTGTGAAACCAATCCTTCCTTGACCAGCTGTCGATGGCGGTCAACGTTCAGTTGTGCGGTATGTACATCAATCTTGTACTGTTCAACTTTCTGTTGAGCCTCACGCACTTTGTTATCGGCCTCGACCACCCTGGCTTCGGCCGATGGAACCGCAGCCTGGACCAATTTCCTCATCTCAACGATTCGTTTGTCCAACTGATCCGCCCTGGCCAATGCGGCCTTCCTGGTTTGCTCCAGTGCAACCTTGCGTTGTTCGAAGAGGGGAAGGATTTCAGGCGCCATATAGGTCGGATCGTAGTCCTCGAGCTCGCCGACAAGCTCACCCTTCTTCACCTTCACTCCTTCATAAATATGCCAGGCCTTAACACGGCCAGTAATTCGCGATTCGATATTTTGAGGACGGTCGTAGGGGGTGTACGCCGAAACTTTTCCTGTTGCGCTGATGGTCTGTGTCCAAGGAACAAATTCGAGAATAATCAAAAATAACAGGAGGACCGTCAAGATGACACGCGATGTAGCGAACATCGCCTGTGGAATCTGCACGGCATCCCAGCATGGCAATTTGGCTAAGGCAGGTCCCTCTTCTATGGTGATCGCCTCTAAGCCAGTTCCTCTTCGAACAAGCCCACGTTCTTCTCTATCTTCATTTCCGTGACCTAAGCGAGCCATGGAGCCTCCGTTAATTGACCTGTGTTGAAAGGGTAGTGTCTGTCCACTTGAGCCGCTTATACATGCGCATGGTGCAACATCACACGGCGATCAGCGTGATCTGTCAAATTCGGATCGGTTGAGACGAAGATCACGGACCATTGTTCTTCCTTCGAGCACAACTTCCGTAGAATTCGCTCACGCAACGATGGCTCGAGTGAATGGATCAAACCATCGAACACTAACACTTGCGGCCGTCCCAAGATGGCCCGCGCCAAGAGGATCTGAACAATATGAGTGGGCGAGATCGTTCCTCCAAGCTCAGCAATATCGGACTTGACCCCACGAGGAAGCGATTCAACATCTTCCTCGAGTTCAACAAACCGGAGAGCCCAGTTCACGTCGTCATAGGTGACGTATGGGCGATTCATGGTGATGTTTTCCTCAATCGTCCCCTTTATCAAGGACAACTGAGAATCGATCATGACGCTGCGGCATTGATTGATAGCAGCCGGATCGATATAGCGAAGGTCGACTCCATTATATTGCACAACCCCTCCGGTCGGAGTTTCGAGTCCACCCAACACTCGAGCCAACGCAGTTTTTGCCGAGGTGGTTCGAGCATAGATACCAAGCTTCTCGCCAGGGGCAACATCCAGATTCAAACCGTCGAATACCGAGACACCGTCGTGGACCAGGCTGACACCCTTACAGGTAACACGAATGCCCTGATTGAGATGCTTCGGCAATGCCACTGTCGATTCCACTGCTGCCACATCTTGGGGTTGAGAAAAGAAGTGATCCAATTCGGTGAGCGAGGTGAAGAAATAATACACATGGCCCATATTCTTAATTAATGAGTCAAAGTTCACAACGAGGGTCCCGACCACGACCTCCACGGCTACCAATTGTCCAAGAGTCAGCTGCCCCTGTGACATGAGCCAGCCAGCCATAGCGAGGGCTCCTGACATTGCCACCGCCTGCCCCGTTACAGAACCGATATACTGGCGAACGAGAACAGCAAACCTCGCCTTTCGAGTGTCAGTATACCGATTGACCAATTGGTTGGTCCGGCCCAGGACAAATGGCTGACTGTCCGAAGCTTTCAGCTGTAATGCGTTGCGAGACACTTCTTGTATCCAGCTGAACATGTCGTACTTGGCATGCGACATATTGAGCGTGGTTTTCAGAGCTCCACGGGACAGCACAAAGAATGTGATCCCGAATCCAGCCATGAGCAATAGGTTATAGACAAGGAAGTATGGGTGATACACCACCAGCATGAACATGCCGACCGTTCCACCCACGACCACATTCAACAGATCAATGAGCAACGTCGACATGGCACGTTGCATGAATATGGTCTCAATGAATCTGTTGGCGAGTTCAGTCCGTTGTCCTTGGAAGCGGAAGCGTGGCAATTGCTCAACCATCGCCACCGCGACTCGCGCAAAGACGCGTCGTTGAATCACGTCCACCGCATAGAAGTGAAAGGTTTTGAAGAGACCGACGAACAGGAGGACGGCCAGCATGATGCCGGTCAACGTCCAAATCATCACCGGTTGGACCGCATAAGAAAACGTGCTGACCAGTTCTTGCACCGTCAAAGGAATGATGAGAGAAAAGAACCCCACGGCTAGGGCATAAGAAAAGATCAAACTCATGATCTTCTTCTCTGCTTTCATAGCCACAGAGAGCTGCTTCATCAGCGCTTCATACAAGCCCGGATACTGTTCACCCTGAGGCTCTTTCATATTCCCTCCCACAAGCTATAAATCAGAAAATAGTTAAATTACACTCACTTTCAGTTGATGGAACAACTTGCTAGACCTGCCTTTGCTCAACTACTTAATCGCGGCCGGCCTTCTGGTGACCGGAGGATCCGGCAGCGTGTAAGGGATCACCATATTTGGCGAGTATCTTCTCAGGCACTGGTTTTGACAGCGCCCCCTTGGCCCACAACATGCCACCTCGAGACACGGCATAATCGGCTTGGGCACGATAGAGTTCGTACGCTGCTTCGACAACCTGACGCTCTCGTAGGTTGACGAAGAGCACGCTCGTTGCGCCCATATTAAACCTGGCTCGTTCGCCTTCTTCCATGGTCTTGGCCAAGCGCAGCGCCTCGGTCGAGGCCTTCACTCGATCTCTGGCCCGCACGATTGCCGAAAGCCAATTGTCAACGTCGATCTGAACTTGTCGCTCCGTGTAGGCCTGTTTTATGGCCAATCGTTCTTGCTCCGCCTCTGCGTGAAGGACCTTTCCTCTGGCACCCCGATTGAACAACGGCATGCTGAGCACAAGGCCCGCTCTATAGGAGAACCCTCCGAAATAATAGACCCCGCCGAACGCCGGCCCTCCCTCAAGCGTGAGCCTGGGAAGCAGTTTATTCTTCGCCAGCTTCAGTTCGATATTGTTCAACTTGGCTTCGATGTAGAGATTGCGCACTTCTGGACGGTCTTCCCGTGCTGCGTCCTTTGCAACGGCGATATCCTCTTCGCTCGGCAACGGCGTTTCTCCCTGAAATTCTGGGGCCCACTCTGGCCTCGGTGTCACCGGATTGCCGTTCTCCCACAGAAAGAGCGCCAGCTTATATTGTTCATACTCCACCTTCCGCTGCGCGGCAATAGCAGCTTCTCGACGCCGCTGCACTTCTTCTCGGGCTTCGACCACATCGATCGGGGCGACCGCTCCGGCTTTGGATCTCCCCTCCACCATGCGATAGCGCTCTTCTGCGACGGCCAACGCGCGCTTCACTACATCGGCCTGCTTGACGGCAACCTGCCAATCCCAGTATTGTACGGCCCCGGCGAGGTAGAGGTCTTGCCGCTTCTGGGCTACCTTCACCTCAGCTTGAGGCCCGGCGATCTCCGCCTGTTGCAATGCGGCAAACTCATCATTCATCATAAATCCGCGCAAGAACTGAAACTCTCCACCGTAGATGGCCACTTGCTGCCCATAGAACAGTTGCTGGTCTTGAGGGATCGCCACCCCCGGACTGATCGGGGTGTGAGTCGGAGCTATGGTGTTGCCGCTGCCAACGAGGACGGCTCTATCCCCAAAGCCGCTGCGGATGCCGCCGAAGGCAGTCCAGCCCCAGGGATGCCCGACCTTGAGATAGGTATCGTTATAGCCCGTACTCACTACGTTTGGGGCGCCGGACACGTTCGTCAGATTATAGGTTTCAAAGCGGTCGTACTCGATCTCGTTCCGAACCCTCGGCTCCCATGCACCTAATGCTTTCAGGACTTTCGCCCGAGCCTGCGACCGTTCCAGTCCTGTAGCCCTGAGCAGCGGATGGGTCAACTCAATCCTGGCCAGCACCTCTTCAATGGTCAAGGGAGCGGTGCGCGTGGACTGTACGTTCACCGCGCTTGAATCGTGCACTGGTTCCGCCAGTGCGATCGCCGGCACCATCATTAACGAGAACAGCAAGAGAAGGATCAAGGGAGGATGCTCCTTTGTTGCTGAATTAATCGCGTCCAGATCGTTTGTACCCGTTCAGGCCTGCTGCGGTCAGCGGGTTCCCATACTTGGCCAACTCGCTTTCTGGCCACGGCTTCGACAAGGCTCCTTTGGCCCACAGCATGCCTCCACGCGACACGGCATAGTCGGCTTGCGCCCGATACAGCTGGTACGCCTGTTCCACGACATTGCGCTCACGGACGTTCACAAAAAGGACGGTGCTCGCACCCATATTGAATCGGGTCCGTTCGCCCTCCTCCAACGTCTTGGCCAACCGCAGGGCTTCCGTCGCAGCCTTCACTCGGTCTCTGGCGCGCACTTGGGCCGAGAGCCAGTTGTCCACGTCAATGCTGACTTGTTGCTCGGTGTACAGCTGCTTCAAGGCCAATTGCTGCTGGTCCGCTTCCGCGTACATGACCTCCCCACGCGATTTCCGCTGGAACAGCGGCATCTTAAACTCCGTTTCGAACCGATACCCGATCCCCACAAACCAGTCCAAGCCGACCGGATTTTGTCCTCCTCGAAAATCCAATTGTGGAAGCAGGTGGTTCTTGGCGAGCTTGATGTCGATATTGTTCATCTTGGCTTCGATGTAGAGCTCCCGCACTTCAGGCCGATCTTCCTTTGCGGCCACTTTGTTCGCCGCGATCTCCTGCTCGGTTGGCAACGGGGTCTCCCCTTGGAATTCCGGCGCCCATTCCGGTCGCGGCGTCACCGGCTCGCCGTTCTCCCACAGAAAGAGTGACAATTTGTATTGCTCATACTCGACTTTTCGTTGTGCGGCGATGGCCGCTTCCTTGCGCCGCTGCACTTCCTGCCCGGCCTCAATGAGGTCGAGCGGGGAGGCTAGCCCACGCTTGGCCTGTCCCTCGATCTGCGTGAACCGTTCTTCGGCCACAGCCAGAGCGCGCTTCACAATCTCCGCCTGCTTGACAATGACCTGCCAATCCCAGTACTGCACGGCGCCGGCGAGATAGAGGTCCTGCCGCTTCTGCGCCACCGCGATCTCCGCCTGCGGCCCCGCGAGTTCGGCCTTTTGAAATTCGGCATACTCCTCGTTCATCATGAAGCCGCGCAGCAGGTGTGCCTCTCCACCGACGAGCGCTTGTTGCTGAGCCCAGAACAGCAGACCATCGTTCGCGAGCACTGCATTGGAGTTCTGGTTAAGTCGATCCCCCCAGCCGCTACGGATCCCACCACTGACCCGGAATCCCCAGGGATGCCCGACCTCAAGCTCGGTGTCGGTAAATCCTCCGTTATTCTCATTTATGAATTGCAAAAAATTCCACACCTGATAACGACCGTATTCTGTGTTGACCTTGAAGGTCGGTTCCCAGGCCCCAAGCGCCTTCAAAATCTTCGCCCGTGCGTCTATCCGTTCAACCCCAACCGCCCGAAGCAGCGGATGTGTCAACTCAATGCGGGCGAGCACTTCGCTGATGGTCAGTGGCTCTGTGCGGGTGGATTGCGCCTTCAATGCACTGGAATCGTGCACCGGTTCCGCCAACGTCGTCATGGGAAGCAAGATCAGAATCAGGAATAATAGAGCGGCCATCGAAGGATGCTCCTTGTGCCGGATTAATCGCGGCCCGGTTGTTTGAAGCCGTTCATGCCAGCCGTCTTCATCGAACCTCCAAACTGCGCCAAGGAATCCGTCGGCCATGGCTTTGCCAATGCGCCCCTGGCCCACAACATTCCTCCACGCGCCACGGCATAGTCGGCCTGCGCCCGATACAGCTGATACGCCGATTCGACCACCTGGCGCTCACGGAGGTTCACGAAAAGGACGGTGCTCGAGCCCATATTGAATCTGGTCCGTTCGCCTTCCTCCAAGGTCTTGGCCAGCCGCAAGCCTTCCGTCGCGGCGGTCACCCGATCCCTAGCGCGCACTTGTGCCGAAAGCCAGTTATCCACGTCGAAGATGACTTGTTGTTCGGTATAGTGCTGCTTTAACGCCAATTGTTGCTGGCTTACTTCCGCAGCCATGACCTTCCCGCGCGCTTCCCGCTGGAACAGCGCCATCTCAGCGTGCAGGCCGACTCGGTACTCGTATCCCACAATCCAGTCCGAGAGGGCCTTATTCGGCCCTCCCTCGAAATCCAACAATGGGAGCAGTTTGTTCTTGGCGAGCTTGATGTCGACATTGTTTATCTTGGCTTCGACGTAGAGCTCCCGCACTTCTGGTCGCGATTCTTTCGCCTCCACTTTAAAGGCTGCAACTTCGTCGTTGGTTGGGAGCGGCGTTTCGCCCTGGAATTCAGGCGCCCATTCCGCTCGCGGTGTCACCGGCTCGCCCTTCTCCCAGAGAAAGAGGGACAGCTTGTATTGCTCGTATTCGACTTTTCGCTGTGCGGCAATCGCCGCCTGTTGCCGCTTTTGAACCTCTTGGGTCGCCTCGACGACATCGAGCGGCGCGACCCTCCCGCCCTTGGCCAACCCTTCGACCTGGACCAAGCGCTCTTCGGCAACGGCCAAGGCGCGCTTCACAATTTCAGCCTGTTTGACGGCAACCTGCCAATCCCAGTACTGCACGGCGCCGGCGAGGTAAAGATCCTGCCGTTTCTGCGCCACCGCGATCTCCGCTTGCGGCCCCTTGAGTTCGGCCTTTTGAAACTCAGCATTTTCTTCGTTGACCATGAGGCCTCGCAGCAGATGGAACGACCCGCCGTAGTAGAAATGCTGCGTACGATAGGTGGCCAGTAGCTCAGAGGGAAACGCGATCTTGTTGTTATTGCCGGCATCCCCCAAGCCGCTGCGGAGTCCGCCTTCGACCCGGAAACCCCAGGGATGCCCGACCTGGATCGTGCTGTCGTTATATCCCCCCGTATGTTGACTCGGAATGTCGAAAGCCGTCGTGAGATTCCATGTGTTATACCGTTCAATCTGGATATAGTTCCTGGCTGTCGGTTCCCAGGCCCCGAGCGCCTGCAGGATCTTCGCCCTGGCCTTCGTTCGCTCGGCTCCCATCGCCTGAAGCAGCGGATGCGTCAACTCGATGCGAGCCAGTACTTCTCCGATGGTGAGGGGTGCAGTCCGTGAGGAAGTGGCTTTTAATGCAGTATCGTCGATCACCGGTTCCGCCAGTACCATTGCCGGGAACAGGATCAGTAAAACCAACAACAGAGCGACCATCGAGGAACTCCCTTCCAGTCACGTCGTGTCAGGTGGCGGACGGCGCCCACACTAGCAATCTCTCCTTCATTTTTAAAAATAGATAAAACAAATTGTAGATATCGTGAAATTCGATGTATAGTGCTGCATCAGATTCTCCTCGCTGGGGGCCATGATGGAGTGGCTGAACTATCACCATCTGCTCTACTTCTGGTCCGTCGCCAAACACGGGACCATGACGAAGGCGTGCGAAGAGCTTCGGCTGGCTCAGCCCACGCTCAGCGGACAGATTCGCCAGCTTGAAAGTACGTTAGGCGAAAAGCTGTTCATCCGCACCGGGCGCAGCCTCGCCTTGACGGAGATGGGCCAGCTCGTCTTCAAGTACGCTGAAGATATCTTCTCGGCCGGCCAAGAGCTGATCAACACGGTGAAAGGCCAGCGCGACGGACAACCCAGTCGGCTGGTCGTCGGTATCGCGGAGGCCGTACCAAAACCTTTTGCCACTCAACTCCTGAAATCGGCGCTGAAACAATACCAGCCGACCCGTCTCGTCTGTCAGGAAGATAAGCTGCACCAGCTCCTCGTGGATCTTCTCGCCCATCGGCTGGATTTGGTGATCGCCGACACACCGGTTCCTCCGAACATCAAGGAGCAGACGTACAACCATACCCTTGGCGAGTCGGGCGTGACGATGTTCGCCATAGCCAAATTGGCCAGGCAATACAGGCAGAACTTTCCGCAATCCCTCCATGACGCGCCACTCCTCCTCCCAACGTCCAATGCCGGGCTTCGGAGGTTGCTCGACCAATGGATGATCAATCATGGACTCAGTCCCACGGTCGTGGGTGAGTTCGACGACAGCGCGACCCTCAAGGCCTTTGGGCAGGATGGGTACGGAGTGTTCCCTGGCTCGTCGGCAATCGAAAAAGAAATCTGTCGCCAATACCAAGTTCAGGTGGTGGGGCAGCTGAATTCACTCAAGCAACATTTCTACGCCATCACGGTCCACCGGCGACTGAGACATCCCGCTGTGCTCGCGATCGTTCGAACGGCCAGACAGGCGCTGCTGAACTAGCCTGGCAGGATATTGAAACAGTCCGCTAGTCTTACGGCGTTCAAGATTAGGCGAATCAACTGTCTCCACTCGACCTTAACCTCGACCTGAGCCTGTTTGGTTTCGCTCGCTGCGGCCTCGCCGGGCGTCGACGCACGATCCGAACTCTCCCTCAGCCCTTGTGCCGTCCGACTGCAATAAGAAGTTGCTCCTGCTCGTCGCTGGAAAGCTCTCGCCATTCACCAACCTGTAGTCCCTTGACTGTGATGTGCATGATCCTCGTTCGGTGTAGCTTCAGCACTCGGTAGCCAAGGGTCTGACACATGCGTCGGATCTGCCGGTTGCGCCCCTCGGTGAGAATGATCCGGAACTGATCACGGCCCACGCGCATCATCCGGCAGGGCTTTGTCCTGCTCCCAAGAATCACCACGCCCTCCGCCATCTGATCGAGAAAGACCTGATCAAACGGACGATCGACTTGCACGAGATATTCTCGTTCGTGTCCGAATTCTGTACGGAGAATTTCGTTCACAATGTCGCCGTCGTTCGTCAACAAGATCAGGCCGGATGAATCCTTATCCAGCCGTCCGATCGGGAAAATCCGTTCTTGGTATCCGATCTCTGCGATGATGTTGCGGGTGACATGGGATTCAGTCGTCGTCGTGACCCCGATGGGCTTATGGTACTTGAGATAGAGATGGGGCTTGCCCCACGGAATCACGCGTCCCTCACGGGCAATACTATCTGTGATAGCGACCTGATCACCAAGGCAGGCCACACGCCCATTAATCGTGATGACGCCCGACTCGATCAGACGATCGGCCTCGCGCCGGGAACAGATTCCATGCTCGGTAAAAAACTTATTGATGCGGATGGTGTGAGCCACAGGAAGACAGCGCGATTCTGTACGATGTGGACTTTAATAGACTCGACGTCCGGCCCTCACGCGGCCGAGCATGCGATAGATCAACCGTGCGATAGAAAACTGCGGTGCCACAAATCCTTCAATCGGAGCAATCTCACTCACATCCATGCCGACGATCCCGGGACCGTTCGCCAAGGCCGTGATGAGATTCAGTGTGTCGTACCACCCGAGTCCACCTGGTTCAGGTGTCCCGAGTGCAGGGATGATCGACGCATCCAGTCCATCACAATCAAACGTCAGATACACCGGCGTTCGACAGGCCGCCACGACGTCAGGTATCCATCTCGAAGCCTTGCCTTTATATGGACCGGATGGATCGAGAATGCTAGCCGCAAAGAACGTCGCGATCCGGTCCGTCGTGCTGATCCGAGCAACTTCTTCCTGACTGATCGATCGGATCCCCACCTGCACCAGTGGCAAACCTTCGTCCACCACACGGGCCATGACGCTGGCATGACTGAATGGATTGCCCTGATATGCTTCCCGCAGATCCCCGTGGGCGTCGATCTGCACGACCGTCATCCCAGAGTACCGCTTCGCATGGGCACGAATCGCTCCTAAGGCCCCAGTATGCTCACCGGTCAGAGTGAGGAGAAACCGCCCGGTCCCGACATGAGGCGCGACAAACGCTTCAATGGCGTCGACTGCCGCGCGGTCGACCTTCCCCATGAGATCCAAGGGCGACGCCGTTGCGATCCCGCCCCACTCTCGAAAGGGTTCACACTTGAGTTGTTCGTCGTAGAATTCTACTTGGCAGGAAGCTTCCAGAATCGCGGATGGGCCTCGGTCTGAGCCACGAATATAACTGGAGGTGTGTTCGTAGGGAGCTGGGAGGACATAGACCCCGGCCCGGTCCGGATGACACCAGGGTTCGTCGATCCCGAGGAAGTTTTGATCCGACCCTTCCCAACCAGCAGGAAGCGTCATGGCTCGTTTTCCATCATCAATGCGGGTGAGCGTTCGGAATCCGATGGTGCTGGCTGAAGAAGCCGCGACGCTTACCGTCGGACAGTCTTGAGGACATTCTCCGGTGGAATGAAGACAGCCAGCGCGATGACGGTCGTCCATTTTCCCTTCTTCCCGACAGCTGATTGGGTGATGTTCAGGGTCTTCACGATTTTTCCACCCATCTTGAAGACCTGCTCGCGCTCTTTCCACGCAACATTCGGATCGAACTCGACGCCTAACGTCGTCGCAAGCATCTGTGCGGCGAGATCTTCCGTATATTCTCCCGTCTCCTCATCGGTCTCCCCGTGGGCATGGTGCTCTGAGAGATACCCGTAGGTGCCGACATCCGTCGGTTTTGCCAAACCAACCGATGCGGACACCAATTGATTCCGTTCATTGGTTTCGGAACGAGCCATGACGCAAAAGGTAATCTCTCCCGGCTTTAAGAGTTTCTCTCCCCGCTTGCGCGGGATGATCTTACAATGTGGTGGAAGGATGGACGACACGCTGACGAGATTACAGTAGGCCACACCGGCGCTGCGCAATGCTTCCTCAAAGGAGGCCAACTTTTCCTTGTGGACTCCGACTCCTCTCGTCAAAAACATCTGCGTAGGTACCATCATTTCCCCTTTCGTCTCGTTGGTCAGCTGTTGTGGCTGTCCGGACGCATGTGATTCTGTGTTTTACAGCTGCCAACAAGCCGAATACCACTCATGTGGACCGGCTGCAGCATCGGCTCGATGTTGTATCAAGAATGCTCCTGCTTCGCAATATCCTGCGCTCATTTTTTCACGACGAGCCCGGCTCTTTGAGGTTTAACACTAACAAGCGTGGCTCCGTCATATCTTCAATCGCCGCTCGAATTCCTTCGCGCCCCAATCCTGAGTCCTTTATCCCACCGTATGGCATATGGTCCGCGCGAAATGTGGGAATTTCATTCGCCAACACCGCGCCGACCTCCGCATGGCGAAAGGCATAAAAAATCTTATTGATGTCTTTCGTGAACACTCCGGCCTGCAATCCAAAATCCGATTGATTGAGCAACGCAATGGCGTCACTGAACTGCCGGTACGGCGTGACGGTGACGACAGGGCCGAAGACCTCACGGCACGAGACCTTCATGTCCGGTTTCACATTCGCCAGCACGGTGGCCTCGACGACTGACCCCATCCGCTTCCCTCCCAACAACACCCGCGCACCGTCGGCCACCGCTTCCCCGATCCAACTCTCCACCCGTTGCGCGGCGGCATGATCGATCAGCGGACCGATCGTCGTCGTATCCTCGGTCGGATCACCACTCTTCAGCCGTGCCACATGCATGAGCAACTTCGTCGTAAACAAATCCACTATCGAATGATGTACGAACAGCCGTTGCACCGAAATACAGGTTTGACCAGCATAGCCGAATCCACCAGCCGCACAGCGCTGAGCGGCAAGCTCAATGTCGGCATCCGGCTCAACGATCACTCCGGCATTCCCACCAAGTTCGAGGGTCACCTTTTTCTTCCCGCACTTCGCTTTCAACATCCACCCCACCGGGGCACTGCCGGTAAAACTCAGCAACTTGAATCGCGGATCGACGACCATCCGTTCCGCGAGTACATTGTCGCAGGGGACGACATTCAACCCGCCTGGCGGAAGCCCCGCTTCAAGCGCCACCTCGCCGAGCAGGAGCGCAGTCAGGGGCGCCTGTGGAGCCGGCTTGATCAGAATCGGATTGCCGGAGGCCAGTGCCGGTGCCACTTTGTGCGCAACCAGATTCAGTGGAAAGTTGAAGGGGGTAATCCCGAGGATCGGGCCGATCGGAAAACGGCGGACCAAGCCGAGATGCGTATCGGAACCGGGAGTCCAGTCAAGCGGGACCACTTCACCGGGAATTCGTCTCGCCTCTTCGGCTGCCACGGTGAAAGTCTGAATCGCTCGGCTGACTTCTCGCTTCGCATCGGTGATCGGTTTGCCCGCCTCCGCCGTAATGGTCTGAGCGAATTCCTCTTTCCGTCGATAGAGTAATGCGGCGATTTGCTGGAGAATGTTGTACCGAGCATGGGCCGGGAGGCTCCCCATGGGCTCCGTCGCGCTGACCGTGGAGACGATTGCCTCCTCCACATCAGACTCAGTCGCGCAGACGACGTCAGCCACAAGCTGTCCGTTAAACGGATTGCTCACAGAGGCCGTGGTCTCGCCTTGTTTCCACTGACCATGAACGAGGAACGGACGCGGTTCGCGCACAGGCAGGCTCGCTGAAATCCTTGGGAGTTGGTCTTAGTCGACTGCTTCGATCGGTGTCGCGGATTCAATCGCAGACTGTTCGGCGGCAGCAGCTTCCTGAGCGGCCACGGCCTTGGCAATCAATTCCTCTGTCCCCCAATCGCGAACCGCGTCCAGGCTGAACCCTTCGTACGTGGAGACCCCATGACAAGACGGACAGTCCGGCATCGGAACCTTCCGATAGAAGACTTCCATCAAGCATTTCATACAGACCCAAAAATCATCCGCACGATGGGACACAGGCCAGAACGATTGCGTTGAAGCCATAGTGATACCTTACCCTCCAACCAAACAGAGTTGACATACCGATGTGTGGTGCCCGGGAAAAGCGCACCCCTCTTCCCTCCTCCGCCACATGACTACCGGCTACTCGCCAGCAACCGATCGATTTCTTCAGCGAACATCTCGAATGGAAAGGCTCCTGGGATCGCGACGGCCGGCTCTTTCTCCGTCGGCTCAATGGCCGTTCGTAGGAGTATGAACCCCGGTGTTCCATGAAATCCCCAGCGATTGGCCTCTTGTCGGTCTTCAAGGATCGACTTGGTATACCGCCCATCTTTCATGCACCGCTCAAATGCTACCCCGTCAAGGCGAAGCTCGGTGGTATGCCTGAGAAAGACCTGCTTGTCCAACCGGCCCCCTTCAGCAAACAGCCGATCATGCATCGCCCAATACTGTCCTTGCGCTCCAGCGCAGCGAGCCGCAGTTGCGGCATCGAACCCCGAGCCCTGATCGGCACGAGGATAGTCTCTGTACAAAAACCGCACCTTCCCGCTGTCGACGTAGCGGGCCTGAAGGCGAGGCCAGGTATCCTTGAAAAATTTCAGACAATATCCACACGTAAAGTCCGAATATTCGATCAGCGTCACCGGTGCGGTCTCCAGCCCCCTCACCCGAACATCGGTTTCAACCCTATCCCCAGCCGAGACACTCGAGACCCACACGATCACGCTGAAGAGACCTAGCTGAAGCAAAAACCGTCCGATTGTTCGTCTCATGAGCGATGCGCCACGCCGGCTTTCTTTCGTTCAAGCAGTCCCAGCATCAAGAGCGGCCACACGACCGTCGCATCACTGAGGACCTCGGCAAATCGCCCTCCGTCTTTTGGTGCGACGAACTTCCCCCAGGACAACCCCTCTTGATAGGTACAGCCGCTGAGTCCACCCCAGTAGTCGGGCTCCGGACAAATCCTCACTCCATAATGAAACCGCGGTGGCTTCACACTCAGACCAAGACGAAGATTCCCGATCTCAATGTACGGACCAACCTGTTGCGCCCAGTTTCGAGGAACACCGCCGCCGATCGTGAAGATCCCGAGACGTTTGGCGCTGAGAACATGATCGGCGTAACTGTTCAAATCAAGGTACGGATTAAAGGAAGGATGCACTTGGAGAATGGATTGTAAGATATCCAGATCTCCCCCATGTCCCTCACGAGACCGCTCCGCATCAACCACACGGGCCATGGCCCAGGTCCCCATATCAAGTCCCACTTCGGAATCGGTAAAGGCCGGGATAAATACCGGCACCTTTTTCAGATAGGCGCTCTTGAGAATACCCTCGCTGTCCAGCTCTTCGGCCAACGTCTTTCCTAACTCTCTCGTGAGAATTTCCGACGACAGCGGCTGATCCTGATTGAGGCGCTTCAACGTTTGCGCGACGACATGCTCGACATAATTCAAATTGGATTCCATCTCGAGCGTATCATAGACGCGATTGTATCCTTTCTTGAAGAGCTCTTCGTCGCTCATCAAAGGATCATGTCGATAATGCGTCTTGCCCACCGACTCCGTCAGACCATGCGCCATCAAAGCGCCGGTGGACACGATGCACTGCACCATCCCTTCGTCGATCATCCTGGTAATGATCTTACCCATTTTGGCGATCGTCATGGCGCCCGAGAGCGTCATCACCACATAGCAATCCGGATCCGAAATCATCGTCCACAGCACCTCGAACGCTTTGCCGACATGGCGCCCACCGAAGGCAGTCTTTCCCATAGCCTCAAGCAATTCGCTGAATGAACTGATCTTATCCGGGTCAAGCGGCTCAAGCGCTTCTAAGCCGTCTTTTGCTCCATCACGAAACTCACGTGCGTACATAGCGATCCTCAGAGAAAAAGTAAAAACTTCTTCGTTATACACAACCGTGAATAGAGGCGTCAACGAAAGTTGAACAACGGCTCCATTGATGAGGCGTCTCGATACAAACCGAACGGCGACAATCCACCTAATAGGAAAGACTGCAAAACCGTATCCGGTCACTGAGAGTTGAAAAACAATCGATGTCAATCAAAGGAGGTGGTCATGCGAGGAGGGAAACGTCAGGGGCTGGGTGAACGAAAGGCAGTCGCAATAAGGCTTCCGCTGCTCGCGAAGTCACTATTGCTGGCGGTCATGCGAGACGAGGCTCAGCCGACGGCGCCATACTGCCATCCGCGTTTTGCCGCCGTCGAGAAGAGCGGTCCAGGCGAGGGTGGAGCCGTCGTCCACGAACATCGGATTCGGTTTGTGTAGGGTCGCCATCAGAAGCCCACACTGCAGCTGGTCTAGATTGCAGTTAGCCTTGCGGTTCCCCACCGTGGGAGAGGCGTGAGACCTTGGCCCGTCGGAGCATCCAAATCAGAGATAAGGTGTCTCATATCCGGTTCACTTGATCGGGAGGTCACGGTGTGCCACCATGGTACGCAATAGTACGGAAACCCTCTCTGGTGCATATTTTCTCTGTTGTGCGCCCACAGGTATCGCGCATGCGTCCGCACCGTATAGCAGATTCACAGGGGGCAACCCCACGACTTGGGCAAGATCATGATGATGATTGCATTCGGTAGGAAGCTGCTTGAGCTCGTTAGACCAAGCGTGACGGTTGATTGGCTCGAGCGCCGTGCTCGTGCAGTCAGCCGGTTAAGGGTCTGTGCAGGAGGCACTCGTTGGTAGCGTGTGCCGAGAATCTCACTCCCATTCTAGATCTTGGAGGGACTATGCGAATTCAAGCGTGGCTGTTGGTCGTATGTGCTTTGAGCGTCGGACTCGGCACCGCGCACGCACAGAGTTACTCAACCGGCGCCGTCGATATCTACAATACATGTAACACTGGCCCTGACCTGCCACAAACCATTCCGGAAGCGGCCAATGTCCGCCACTGGTGGGATTTAGCCAAGTTTCCCCAGGTGTCTCGTTGGGAAAACTCAGATGTATGGAACACCGATTTCACGGATGGGACGGGTGGGACGGGAGACCTTGAGCCGCAGGGTGGCAGCGATGTGGCCAATATCTATTTCTTTACCGGCCATGGAACCTGCCAAAATGCGCCACAGGCATCCGACCCAGACTTTCTGGTGACCTGTAGCGGCGGAACGCTGGGTTCAACCAACATCGGTACGAGCTCCCGCTGGGGGAATGCCGGCGGGCATTCCCGTTTTATGTTATTGGATGCCAGCTGTCCAATGGATCTCGTCTCACTCGGCAACAATTGGTTCCCGCCCTTCCGCGGGCTTCACGTCGCCACTGGGCATTCAGGCAATCGCACGCACGACACGTTGGATAGCAGTTCGCGCGGAGATCAATTTGCCGCGCGCACAGTCGGTGTCACCACGACGTTTTTGGGCATCGTGATCTCGACGATCCCCAAACAATCCGTCACCTGGGCATGGATGAATACGGGAATCATCGATGTGCAAAGCCAAGTCTGCGCGGTCTCCATTGCCAATGACACGACCGCAGCGACCGCCAGCAATCGGCGCGACAATGAATTCATCAGCCCCTCATTCGGTCCACCAAGCGGCAATTGGTACGCATGGCGTTGGATTTGTAACTAACGCGACAGGAGGAACATATGTGGAACTTCCACGTCACACGTCTCTCGTTGATCGCATGGCTTTTCACCGCGAGCGCCCTGATTGCCCACGTCGGGTGCGCCACGAAAGGCCCTACGGATGATCGCTCGCCAAACGTCCTCGCGCCACCTTCCAGTCAAGCCACAGAACTTGACCCAGAGAAGGCGCGGCCTCTGCGCAACCTCGCAGAGAAGGTCTTTGGAATCAAGTGGTCAGGACACGTACTGGCTGTTTCTGATCGTGGATTTCAAATCCTCACTGATCAGGTGACAACACTGAGCTATCGGCCAACCGGAAATGCGTTCTTTATTCACAATTCACAAGCCAGTCTCTCGCAACCGGCGTTTGATGGCTCAGACGGTGACTACATTGAACGTGGGAAAGCCATCTTGGCAGGACTTGGTATTAAAACTTCCGAAATTGCTGAGGCCAAGCTGCTGCAGCAATTTGTCCAAGTGGGCGTGGTGGACCCTGAGAGCAAACAGTCGCGCATAGAGCCTTCCCAAAAGGATCGCCGCACATTATTGATTACGCGTGCAGTGCATGGCATTCCTGTATTTAATTCTCGTTTGATCATGGATCTGGATCGATCGGGACGCATTACCAGCCTCGAGATCACATGGCCAAACATTTCGCCCGAAGTGATGGAACAGGTCACCATGTTACAGAACGCCACTCGCGAAGATTTCAGAGCGCCCGAACAGCAATTTGCCGAACTCGAAGCGGTGGAGGTGGGAATTGTGCACTCCCCTGCCGCAAGTTTTTTAGATGAGCAAACGGCTGCTATCCGTGTCATTTATCGTCCCAAGGATTCGCGCCTCGGCAAGAAGGCGGTGGCCTATCTTGATGCGAAAGGAAAACCGGTGAAGATGCCGAGGACGATGGAGGTCCGTGAGACGCCGGTGCCATCACGCACCCCCCATCCTCAGCAATAGGGAGGAGCTTAGTGAATCTTGACGTGTGAGTATCCCCCGGCATCAAGGACCTCTTCACCTGTGAGATGGTCGGCCATACCCAGGAGGGGGTTGCGGGTGACCTGTCCTTCTATAATCAAGTCAGGCCGCATCGCTCGCTTGACGGACGTACGCCTGATCGCGCGTACTGGGAGAATGGGCCTGCACAGCTTTCCGCTGCGTAGCCCCTAACCGCCAGGCGCCACCTATAAACCGGCAGAACCTGTCCAATCACGCGGAGCCATCTCTGAATCGGTGGTCCATCCTGCAGACTGCCTTCCTGATCCTTCTTGTATTATTTACCAGCCTTTCTGACATACAGGCGCAAGCACGTTTGGATCCTCAATTCTGAAAGGCGGCACGCCCATGTGGACGGGAGAATCTTCAGGCGATGGACTCCGACAGCCTTTAGCATCTTCTGGAAGCGTTTAGTGGTGGAAGCGAAGGTGGTCGACCTCCACTTCCACGATCTCCGCCATACCTTCGCTACCTGGCTTCAGAATCTCGGCGTTCCGCTGGAAGTCCGCGCTACATTGCTCGGGCATCGGATAAGAGGTATGGGCCATGATCAGCTCGGCGGAGAATCGATGACCGCAGCCTATTCCCACGGTGGATACGGCTGGAATCAGCAGCTCCGTGAAGCCGTGAGCCGCCTCCACAACGCACTTTTGTCCTATGGATTGTCCTATGGAATTCCCACCGAGGGGTCGATGTCTCTGGAGAAAGCCGCTAACTCATTGGAACGACGGGAGAAGGTTTGGTGGTCCCAACGGGATTCGAACCCGTGTTTAAGCCTTGAGAGGGCTCCGTCCTAGGCCAGGCTAGACGATGGGACCAACCTTGAGCGGTGTGAGGAGAGAACCGTAGCACAAGCTCTTTTCTGTTTGCAATGAAGTGCTGGGAAGAAGAGCCCCCTCCTGCTAGGATGATAGCGTTTCAGTCCTTGTTCGATGCCTTGGTCAGGACGATCGACGGCAACAAAAGATCGTGCCTTCATTCAATGGGAGGACAACGCTGATGAAACCAACGACAGCCCCATCACAGCAAATCTGTGGTATCAGATTTTCATCCAGCGGTATTCAACCCGTGCTAGCCCTCGTCTTCTGCCTGACAGCGATCTCGGGCTGTATAAGCCTTGCTAGAAACAGCGGAACGGACCTTCGCTGTCCAGATTCGGTTCAAGCCAAGGTGAGCGAGACCCACTCCACAGTGCAGATCTCTTATACTGAACCCTCTATGACCGTCGAGGGAACCACGCTGACTGATCTTTCGAAGACGAGCATTTATTATGACTTGGGAAAAGGACGCATCCTGGCCAAGGATGTCCCGGCCACGCAACCCGCCGGAGGTGGCTCGATTTCCGAGACCATTGTGATCCCGGTTCGCAAGAAGGAAGAGCACTCGGTGAAGATCTGCGTCACAGCGACTGATCGAATCGGCAATGAAAGCACGATGACTCCATAGCGCCCTCCTTCCCACACCCACTCTCGATCCCCACCGGACTTTTGACAGAAAGACGCGAAAAGCTTAGCATACCTTTTGTACTAAGGCCGCATTTCTCGGTATAATCAGGAAGCGTCTGGACAGTACGTCTTCTTCGGGAACTCCGGCTGATGGACGAACACGTTTCCCCTCAGAGCCACACTTCAACGTACACCGCCACGTGCGCAGACTCCACGCGAAGAGGGATTGAGCTCCGAATCGGGTCGAACAGTTTTCGTCACACAAATGGTGTCATCACCATTCAGGGGAAAGAACAGCTCGTGTTAGAAACAAAACCGGAGCAGGGGCTCTTTCTGATGACTATCGATCTCTACAGTCACGAGGGCGCCAAGATCGCGCATCTCCGACGGAACGTGCTGATGGTAAATCACACGAATCGATTTCTCATCCATACCAATCAAGGTCAACAGGATCCACCAACTGATCAGCCATGGATCCTCCTGACCGACCGAGAAACCGGCGAGATCGTGCTTGAGGCCCGAATGCCGACGGAAAGTAAAATACATATCTCGTCAGGAAAATTTTACTCGCACAAGGGAGACTTGGTGGAAATCACTCCCCACTACTGTCGGATCGGATCGGGCATGACGTTGTTTGGAGACATCCGAGAAACACAAGGTGGGCCAGTCATTCTGGGCTGAGCTCTCTGCGTCACTTCACGACTCGACTCACCCCTAGATCATCAACTCGTTCTTCCACCAAGTGCAACGGCTCTCAGCCGTAGGAAATCGAGAACCTTTGCGGTGGCTGCTCTTTTCGTATGATAATAGCCTATGAGTGATCTCCCCAAACCGACGGTGCAAGCGTTCCTGGTCTGCGACCAAGTCATCGAAGATAGCCTGACAAAGAAGAAGAGCCTGATCGGTATCTTCACCCATCTCCAAACCGCTGCGTTTCCGTTCCAACATCAGCAGATGGGGCTCTACTTCTGCTTAACCGATGCGGAAGGTCCCTACCACTTCGATATCGACTTGGTCTACATCAACTCTGAACAGCTGGTTTGTCGTGCCACACTGCCCAACATCGAGATCGCCGACCGTCTCCAAATTTCTGATTTCGGGATCAACATCCCGTTGTTGATCTTTCCGGCACCGGGACGCTATGAGTTTCGCCTCCGCATGGACGGCCGCCTCATCGCCCAAAAGGATTTCAGTGTCATGCAGGCGTCACCTCCCCCAACCACGGAACCGCCTTCCTAGCCATTCCTCCCCAGGCCGCTCTATGGTAGAACTGCGTTGTACCATCCATCTTTGTTCACAACGTGCATAGGCCGTCTCGAGAAACATTATGACTACACCAATACCCTCAGGCCCTTCGAACTTTATCCGCGATCTCGTTGCCGCCGATCGTGCCTCCGGCAAACATGGCGGCCGAGTCGTGACACGATTCCCCCCTGAACCAAATGGATATCTCCACATCGGGCATGCCAAGTCCATCGCGCTCAATTTCGGGCTTACGAACGACGCTCCTGGCGGGATCTGTCACTTGCGGTTCGACGATACGAATCCCACCACTGAAGACCCGGAATATGTGCAGGCCATCCAGGAGGATGTTCGATGGTTGGGGTTTGATTGGCATGGACACATGTTCTATGCGTCGGATTATTTTGAGCAGCTCTACGCCTTTGCCATTGTCTTGATCAAAAAAGGCAAGGCCTACGTCGACAGTCTCACGTCCGATCAAATCCGTGAGCACCGCGGCACCCTCACCGAACCAGGACGCGACAGCCCCTTTCGCACCAGGGCCATTGAAGAGAATCTGGACCTTTTTGCACGCATGCGAGCCGGAGAGTTTACCGACGGGGTCCATATCCTACGAGCCAAAATCGATATGAGTTCTCCCAACATCAATCTGCGAGATCCGATTCTCTATCGCATCCGACATGCAACCCATTATCGAACGGGGAGCACTTGGTGCATCTATCCCTCCTATGACTTTGCCCACCCGCTCTCTGATGCTTTAGAAGGGATTACCCATTCTATTTGTACGTTGGAATTTGAGGACCATCGCCCATTGTACGATTGGGTCGTCGCGGAGGCCGGCGCGCCACATCGCCCACGGCAGATCGAGTTCGCCCGACTGAATCTGACCTCCACCGTCATGAGCAAGCGCAAACTGCTCGAATTGGTTGAAAGGAAACTGGTCACCGGCTGGGACGATCCACGCCTGCCCACCTTGAAAGGTCTGCGGCGCCGGGGCGTGACCCCGGAAGCCATTCGCGCGTTTTGTGAACACATCGGCGTGGCCAAGCGCGATGCCATCGTCGAGATGCAACTGCTTGAACACTTCATCCGAGAAGACTTGAACAAACAGTCCCCTCGCGTGATGGCGGTACTTCGACCGTTGAAAGTCATACTCGACAATTACCCGGACGATCTCGTCGAAGAACTTGACGCCGTGAATAATCCCGAGAACATCTCCGCCGGAACGAGAAAGGTTCCCTTCTCGAAAATCCTGTACATCGAGCAGGATGATTTCAGGGAGGACCCGCCGAAGCAGTTCTACCGGCTCTCGCCCGGGCGGGAAGTGCGGTTGCGCTACGGATACATCATCAAATGTGTGGGTGTGGTTAAGGATCCACACACCGGCGCCATCACCGCACTGCACTGTACGTACGATCCAGAGACGAAAAGCGGATCGACGCAGGAACAGCGCAAGGTGAAAGCGACGATCCACTGGGTCTCAGCTGCCCATGCAGTTGATGCCGTGGTCCGTCTCTATCATCCGCTGCTGCTGCCCGATCAGAACAAAATTCAAGATGGCCAGGACTGGACTCAGTCGTTAAACCCTCAATCATTGGAAGTCTTCACCGGCTGCCTGGTTGAACCGAGCCTTCGTTCTGCCATGCCTGGTTCACGCTTCCAATTTGAGCGACAGGGCTATTTTTGTATCGACCCGGACTCATCATCCGGCACCCTCACGTTCAACCGAACCGTATCACTCAAAGATGCATGGGCTAAAGTTGAAAAGGCCCAGTCATCTCCCAAACGGTAGACGACGCTTATGCGTTGCCCGATCTGTTGCCAACCGACAGCCTGGAAAGGAAATACCTGGCGTCCTTTCTGCTCGGAACGTTGCCAACTCACGGACCTGGGCACATGGGCCACAGAGGGATATCGCCTCTCAGGCCCATCGCTCACTGCTGAGGCAAATATTCCTCACTCGCCTGATCAACGTAACTCGCCGGACAATTAGAGAGAGCTACATCGCCACTCCGCTCTCCCATACCTCCGTTTACAATCCTCATCCGTCAATGACATTCCTTTCCTGTTGGCAAATCCGGAATGAACTTGCTAAGTTCACAGAGCCCACTCACCTTTCGAAGGAGAACATTCATGCTCGCAACCAAAGGCTATGCAGCGATGGCCGCTAAGGAGCGATTACAGCCATTTTTGTTCGAACGTCGTGAGGTCGGCCCACACGATGTGCTGGTCACTATCACACATTGCGGCATCTGCCACTCCGACATTCACCAAGCCCGTAACGAATGGGGCATTTCCCTTTTTCCTATGGTGCCGGGGCATGAGATTGTGGGCACTGTTGCTCAGGTCGGATCAGAAGTGACGACCTTCAAGATCGGCGACCGAGCCGGAATCGGTTGCTTTGTGGACTCTTGCCGAATCTGTAGCGCTTGTCGTGAAGGTCTGGAGCAATATTGCGATGGTGGAACCCTCTGGACATACAATGGACAGGACAAAACAGGTCGGATCACCCAAGGCGGCTATTCAACCCAGATCGTAGTCGATGCTACCTATGTCTTGCGAATTCCCTCGACGCTCTCTCCGGCAGGAGCAGCGCCGCTGCTCTGTGCCGGCATTACCACCTACTCACCTCTGCGTCGGTGGGGTGTCGGGCGCTATCACAAACTGGCGGTTGTCGGCCTAGGTGGGCTAGGACACATGGCCGTGAAGCTCGCCAAGGCGATGGGCACCGAGGTGACGGTCCTTAGTACCTCGGAGAAGAAAGGGGAAGATGCGAAGCGATTGGGTGCCGCGAACTTTGCCGTGACCTCGAGCCCTCAGGCCTTTACCAAGCTCCAAGGGTATTTTGACTATATCCTCGATACCGTTTCAGCTCCCCATGACTATAATGCCTATTTGAACCTTCTTAAAACCGACGGCACCATGATTCTCGTGGGTGCGCCGGAAACGCCGACGCCGGTACAGGCCTTCTCGCTCATCTTTAAACGCCGACGCCTGGCCGGCTCTCTGATCGGCGGAATTAAAGAAACACAAGACATGCTCGACTTCTGTGCGCAACACCAGATCGAGTCTGATATCGAAGTGATCCCCATTCAGCAGGTCAACGAAGCCTACGAGCGGATGCTCCGAGGCGATGTGCGGTACCGGTTCGTGATCGACATGGCGTCGTTAAAATAGAAGCATGGCGAGGGTCCAGAACGTTCAAAAAGACTGCTCGACAAAGTCACAGCGAGCGAAATTGAATAGGTGGAAGTTAAGGTTGACACAGGTTCGCTCAACCTGAGCTTACACCTTAACCTCTTCAGTTGGCAGGCCACTTTCAACGTTCTGAAAGTGGCTGGGGGACTAGGAATCGAACCTAGGTAGCCAGCTCCAAAGGCTGGCGTCCTACCGCTAGACGATCCCCCAGCGCGGTACGGGCGGCACTGCGTGGTGCGGAAACAAGAAGACAGAATAATTGGCTGGGGGACTAGGAATCGAACCTAGGTAGTCAGATCCAGAGACTGACGTCCTACCGCTAGACGATCCCCCAACCGAGGATCAACGTAATATAGGAGCGCTCAATCCGTCAAGCCTGACCGGATTTGGCGTGGTCAATGCTCACTCGTAACCGATGTAACGTTCTTTCCCGACCCAGCACGTCCATCACTTCAAAAAGCCCAGGACTTGCCGTTCGGCCGGTCAACGCTACACGAACCGGCTGGGCCAATGCGCCCATTTTGATGCCTTCTTCTTCCACCAACTTCTTGAAACTCTCTTCCCATGTTGGTTTGGAAAAGCTGGGGAACGCTTCAAAGCGCATGACCAGCTTCTGCAGCAACGGAGCTATCGCCGGTGTGAGCAATTTCTTGGCTGCTTCTATTTCGTAGAGGGCCTCTTGTCCAAAATACGGCTTCACCCACTCCACCATGTCGACCAAGGTCTTCGCCCGTTCCTTCACCAACACCACCAGCTGTGCAAGCCATTCCTCCGAGACAGCTCCAACCTCGTTCCTCAACCCCGCTTGCTCTAACAACGGCACGAGGGCTTGAGCCACATAGTTTGGTGGACTGGTTTTGATATATTCAGCGTTCATCCACAATAACTTGTCCGGATTGAACACGGCCGCCGACTTTTGTACGTGATCCCATGAGAACTTCTCGATGAGCTCCTGCCGAGTAAAGAGCTCTTGATCCCCATGTGACCAACCGAGTCGGACGAGATAGTTGACCATGGCTTCAGGCAGATAGCCCATGTCTTTATAGGACATGATCGAAGTCGCACCGTGGCGTTTAGAGAGCCGAGTTTTGTCTGATCCTAAAATCATCGGCAGATGTCCGAAGCGCGGAACCGCAAACCCCAATGCTTCGAAAATCGGAATCTGCCGTGGCGTGTTGGTCAGATGATCGTCTCCTCGCACGACGTGCGTGATGCGCATCAGCGCGTCATCGACGACGACCGAAAAATTGTAGGTCGGGTAGCCGTTGGACCGGAGGATGATAAGATCGTCGGCGGCGCTGTTATCGAAGGTGATCTTGCCTTTAATGAGGTCGTCAACGACAATCTGCCCCTCCTGCGGCGCCTTGAAGCGAAGCGCGGCATCTCCGGAAGGATTGATGATCTGCACATGGCGGCAACGGCCGTCATAGCGAGGAGAAAGTCCTTTTGCCTCAGCCTCCTTCCTTCGTGCTTCTAGTTCTTCCGCTTTGCACACACACCAGTAGGCATGCCCCATCTCAAGCAACTTCATGGCATGGTCGCGATACACATCCATCCGTTCCGTTTGACGGAACGGCCCTTCGTCCCAATCAAGCCCGACCCATTTCATCCCCTCAATGATCGCCTGAATTGACTCATCGGTCGACCGGCTTTGATCGGTATCCTCGATCCGAAGAATAAAGGCTCCTTGCTGTTGGCGCGCAAAGAGCCAATTGAAGAGAGCTGTACGTACTCCCCCGATATGGAGAAAACCCGTCGGACTGGGAGCGAATCGAACACGAACCTGTGCCATGGTCGAACTGTCCTCTTGATCAAACCCCGTCGACATCTATACCATGCGAGGAAAATGCTTGTCATGGCTTCCATCTGGTGTCAGCTTCTGATCATGACGCGACTAGGAGGTGGTTGTGGTTGAGCCCACTCAACCAGCTACGGTGCTATCAGTCACCGATCTGACTCCGACTGTCCGTCAACTTGTCCTTCGACCAAAGACGAAAAAAATTTCCTTTCAACCAGGGCAATGGGTCTCCCTCAAACTCCCCGTGGGACCTAAACCGCCGCTCACACGTGCCTACTCGTTGGCCGATCCTTCGTCACCTTACGGTGAGTTGACCCTCGTCTTCGATCGCGTCCCCAGTGGACTGGGGTCCAATTATCTTTACCAATTGCGGTCCGGCGATGAGATTCCCTTGTCCGGTCCGTATGGGAAATTCGTGCTGCCTCAACCACTCGACCGCGAGCTGGTTCTGATCGCGCGTTACACCGGCCTCGTGCCGATGCGATGCCTGCTCAAGCAATTATTTTATGCCAAAATGCAAATTCCCATCCTCCTCATTGCCGTGGCCCCCAGCGAAGGTGAATTCTTGTTCCATCAGGAATGGCTCACCATGGCGATGCAGTATCCCTCGTTTCGATACCTTCCGCTGGTCGCTGAACAAGGTGAGTCTGAAGCCGTTGCGAAAACGCTCTCGATGCTGCAGCCACTGATGGAAGGATGGTCCAAAGTGATCCCCATGGTCTGTGGGACCAAAGCCTTTGTACATCCTCTCCGGACCTATTTTATCGAGCGGGGCTATGATCGGAAGGAGGTCAAAGTCGAAATGTACGATTAGGAGAACTGTCCATCGTCAGTGTTCGCTCAGAACGGGCTGGAATGATTAAGGAGCGATGTGTGACGAATCATGTCTGTGTGTTTCTTTAATGTCCTTCTCTCACCAAATTTTTATTCACCGCTGGAATCTCCACCACAATATCCTTGGTCCCGTTCGGGACACACTGACAACCAAGACGAGATTGGAGCGTCGTCATGGGGGCTTCATCCAACTGATCGTACTCGTCATCAGTCCCTTCATTACAGGTTTCCAGCCCTTGTTTTACGATAACATGGCAGGTTGAACAGGCGCAGACCCCACCACACACATGTTCCAGATCCATCCCGTGCCCCATTGCGACGTCTAAGATACTCCCCGGTAAGCCAGTGACCCCATAGGGAAGCTTTTCAGGATCGACCGTCACTTTAGTAGAACTCCCATTCGGCTGAATAAACGTAACGGTATAAGAAACCTTTGGAAGTTCGTGCTCACTTTTCTCAATGTATGGGTTTGTCCCGCCCATGCGCTTGTTCCTTTCCTATGTCCTTATTCATATCGAAAAGCATGCTCTGTATTGACAGCCTGAAAACCTGCGTGCTAGTCTTAGTACGACCTAATTGATCGGAGATTATTATAGTCTCCGATCTTCTTGATCGGCAATAGCGATGTTGAAGATTTCAAAAAAAGCTGATTATGCGCTCATGGCGCTCCAGCACATTGCTTCGGTCCAGTTCGGCGATCTCACGCCTGGTCGCGTCGTGAATACAAAAGAAATTGCCGAGGAATACAATATTCCGTTGGAATTGCTGGCCAAGGTCCTTCAGGTTCTCTCAAAGAACGGGCTGATCGAAAGTCATAACGGTCCGAAGGGAGGATACCTGTTGGCACGGAGTGCGCGGCAAATCACGATTGCTCAGATCCTTGAAAGCATCGAAGGCCCGCTGGGCATTACCGACTGCTCGCACGAAAAAGATGGCGACTACTGTATGCAGCGCGAGCACTGTAATATCCGCACGCCGCTCCTGAAAATCCAAGACAGCATCTACCAATTGCTGAACAACATGACCTTGGGAGACATGATGGGCGGCACACCATTGATTACGATTCAGTCTCCCTCGGCACAAGGAGTCACCCAATGAAGCTTCCTATATTCCTCGATAACCATTCCACCACCCCTATGGACCCGCGTGTGCTGGACACCATGCTGCCGTATTTCGTTGAGAAATTCGGCAATGCCGCCAGCCGAAACCATGCCTTTGGTTGGGCAGCGGAAGAGGCCGTGGAACAGGCTCGGAAACAGATTGCAAAACTTATCAAGGTCGACCCAAAGGAAATCGTCTTCACCAGCGGCGCCACTGAATCGGACAACCTGGCGTTGAAGGGTGTCCTTGAAATGTACAAAGAAAAAGGCACGCACATCATCACCTCGACAACGGAGCATCGGGCCGTTCTTGATACCGCCAAGTCGCTGGAAGCCAAAGGGCTGGCGACTGTGACCTATCTCCCGGTCAATAAATACGGCATGGTCAATCCGCAGGACGTGCAGAATGCCATCACCGACAAGACGATCCTGATCTCCGTCATGCTCGCGAACAACGAGATCGGTACGATCAATCCCATAGCGGAAATCGGCAAGATTGCCAAAGCCAAGGGTATCCTGTTCCATTGCGATGCCACCCAAGGTGTCGGCAAAATCCCCGTCGATGTCCAGGCCATGGGCATCGATCTTATGTCCTTTTCGGCCCATAAAATTTACGGCCCCAAGGGCGTGGGTGCGCTCTATGTGAGGAAGAAGAACCCTCGCGTGCGGATTGCCGCGCAGATGGATGGAGGGGGGCATGAACGTGGTATGCGATCCGGCACTCTACCGGTCCCATTGATCGTTGGGTTTGGAAAGGCTTGTGAGCTTTGCGAACAGGAGATGTCAACAGAGGCCACGCGGCTGACCAAGATGCGTGATCGTCTCCAAACCGACATCATGGCCGTCCTTGAAGAAAGTTACCTCAACGGCCATCCGACGAACCGTCTTCCGGGCAACCTCAACATTTCCTTTGCGTACGTCGAAGGGGAGTCGCTGCTCATGGGCATGAAGGACATCGCACTGTCCTCCGGTTCCGCCTGCACGTCGGCCACATTGGAACCCTCTTACGTCTTGCGTGCCCTCGGCGTCGGAACAGAACTCGCCCACTCCTCAATTCGGTTCGGCCTAGGCCGTTTCAATACCGATGATGAGATTGACTATACGATCAAGAAGGTTATTGAGATCGTTACTAAGTTGCGGGAAATGTCCCCGCTCTATGAAATGGCGAAAGAAGGTGTGGATCTGAAGTCGGTTCAGTGGGCGGCTCATTGAATGAATTTGAGGCATCTCAATGGCACATTTATAAATTAAATTTCGGAGGAAGCCATGGCATACAGCGATAAAGTCGTTGATCACTTCAATAACCCCCGCAACATGGGGAGTTTTAAGAAAGACGAAGAAGGCGTGGGCACTGGAATGGTGGGGGCCCCAGAATGCGGCGACGTGATGAAGCTGCAGATCAAGGTCCAGGACGATATGATTGTCGATGCCAAGTTCAAGACTTTCGGCTGTGGATCGGCCATCGCCAGCTCAAGTCTCGCAACTGAGTGGCTCAAAGGGAAGACGATCGAGGAAGCCCAGAAGATTAAGAACACGGACATTGTCCAAGAGCTCAATCTTCCGCCCGTCAAAATTCACTGTTCAGTCCTGGCGGAGGATGCGATCAAGGCCGCATTGGCCGACTACCAGAAAAAATCTGATGGGCCAGCGTCCGGCACCAAGTAAGTAACAGACAACTCTGCGAAGGGAGTGTCATATGGACACAACTCACATCGATGCACCAACTCCGATCATTACACTGACTGATGCGGCCTTGAAAGAGGTCAAGCGATTGATCAATGTCCAGGGCATCGAGGAAGGGGGCCTTCGCCTCGGTGTCAAAGGCGGTGGCTGTTCAGGTTTGAGCTACACCATCAATTTTGACGACAAGATCGGCCAGTACGACCAGATCCATGAGGTCGACGGTGTCAAAGTGATCATTGATGCAAAAAGCGCTATCTATCTCCAGGGAACCCAATTGGACTACCAGAAAGATCTCATGGGTGGAAACTTCAAGTTCATCAACCCAAACGCGAACAAGACTTGCGGCTGCGGAGAATCCTTCTCGGCATGATACCCAACAAGTCATTTAACTGATCACGCGTGGCATGGACCGCGCCCGTTTCCCCATGGATCACCATACACCACAGTCGACTCGAACACGTGGTCTGCAGATGGCCAGAAGTATGTGCTGGCACTGCCAATCCGAAGTCACGGGGGAATACTTCTGCGAACGTTGTGTAAAGGTTCAGCCGGTTTCAAACGATACGGATTATTTCACCTGCCTTGGATTTCCACGGCGCCTTATGCTCGACTCGAAGAAACTCGAAGCCAAGTTCTATGAGTTGAGCCGGACCTTCCATCCAGATTTCTATCAGACGAAAAGTCCGGCAGAGCAAACGATTAGTCTCGGCAACGCAGCAGTTCTGAATACGGCTTATCGCACACTCCGTGACCCCATTCAACGAGCAGAGTATCTGTTGGGCCTGGAAGCCGGGTCAGTCAAGAACATCAGAACCTCGCCTCCAGCCGACCTCTTTGAAGAAATCCTCGAACTACAAGATACCCTTGACGAGTACCGGGCGACGAACCAAGACTCGGAAGCCGGCCATCGCCTCCGCACTGCCCTCCAAGCCGAGCAACAGACGTTGGAGCAGCGCAAGCAAGACATGGAAACTCAACTGCAGCGATTGTTTTCCGACTGGGATACCCTACAAGATCAAGGAGAGGCGACCAGTCAGGCTCGAGTAGAACGAGACCGCCTTCTGAAGCAGATGCGCGAGCTCCTCTCCAACCGAACGTATGTCACCAACATCGTCAACGATCTGGCAACCACCATCGCCTAAAGACATTCTTTTCAGCACCGGAAATATGGCAAGAATCGTCGGCATAGACCTCGGCACGACCAACTCATTGGTCGCTTATATGAAAGACGGTCAGCCCTGTGTGATTCCAGGCCGTCACGGCCGCACGATGGTGCCCTCGGTGGTCGCCATGACGGACAATGGCCTGATTGTCGGAGATCCTGCAAAAGAACACCTCACGCGGAATCCAGAGCGCACGGTCTACTCCGTGAAGCGATTTATGGGCAAGGGACTCGCCGATGTCCAAGATGAGCTAACCTATTTTCCGTACCATCTCACTGAAACAGGTGGAGTGATCCGGATTCGTCTGGGCTCGAAGAACTATTCGCCGCCGCAGATCTCCGCCATGATCCTCAAAGAATTGAAACTACGGGCTGAGGCCTCTCTCGGCGAGAGCATCACGAAAGCCGTCATTACCGTCCCCGCCTACTTCAACGACAGCCAGCGGCAGGCCACGAAGGATGCAGGCCTCATCGCCGGGCTGGAAGTCTTGCGCATCATCAATGAGCCGACCGCCGCTTCACTGGCCTATGGACTCCAAAAGAACACGCAAGGGACGATTGCCGTCTATGACTTTGGAGGCGGCACGTTCGACATATCGATCTTAAAGCTCAAGAACGGCATTTTTGAGGTCCTGGCCACCAACGGGGACACCCATCTTGGCGGAGACGATCTCGACCGGTTACTCGTCGATCTGTTCATCCGACAAATCCAAGAGCGACACGGGATCGACCTGAGTCAGTATCCGGATCATGCGCAGGCTGTCAGACTGGAAGCAGAACGGGCGAAGATCCGATTGTCCGATGAGCTGAAGACCGAGGTTGCGATTGAGTTGCCGGAAGATAAAGGCCGCTTCACCAGAGAACTAACACGTGATCAGCTCGAATCCTTGGTCATGAGCGTGATCGAGCGTACATTAGCCCCCTGCCGTATGGCGCTGAAAGACGCCGGGCTCATGGCAAAAGACATCGATGAGGTCGTCTTGGTAGGCGGATCCACTCGGATGCCGTTGGTTCGGCAGCGCGTGGAAGCGTTGTTCGGAAAAGCCCCACATTGCCATCTGAATCCAGATGAAGTCGTCGCGCTTGGCGCCGCCGTGCAGGCCGATATCCTGAGCGGTGGCACGACAGACATGCTGCTCTTGGATGTCACTCCCCTCTCACTGGGTATCGAGACGATGGGTGGCGTGATGAGCAGCCTCATCCGCCGCAACACCACGATTCCGGCAAGTGCCAAGGAGCTCTTCACCACCTATGTCGACGGGCAAACCGGAGTCGACATCCATATCTTGCAGGGTGAGCGCGAACTCGTCAAAGACAACCGAAGTCTGGCGAGGTTCCGACTAAAAGTCCCGCCCCTCCCGGCCGGTGTGCCGCGCATTGAAGTCACCTTTCTGATCGATGCGAATGGTATTTTGAACGTGACCGCCACCGATATGCGAACCGGTCAAAGTCAATCGATCGAAGTCAAACCCTCCTATGGGCTCTCGGATGTGGAAGTCGAGCGCATGATCGAAGACTCGTTTAAATTCGCAGCTGACGATATCAACGCCCGGAAGTTGATCGAGGCCCGGCTAGACGCTGAGGCCTTGATGAAGACGACCGACAAATCGCTCGCAGACGCGGGCCACCTGGTTCCAGTGGACGAAGCCGAAGGTATTCGGGCGGCATTGTCTCAGCTGGCGACCGCAAAGGACGGGACGGACGGCCGTGCCATTCGTGCACGAATGGCTGAACTCGAACAGGCTGCCAAACACTTGAACGTGGTCATGCTCGACGACTCGCTCAAGAAAAGCCTGCAAGGCAAGAAAGTTACCGAAGTAACATGAGAAGTGCTCATAGCATATAGCGCATGGTCTATGGC